>NZ_PJBT01000021.1:0-230134 GCF_002836035.1 Halomonas sp. MES3-P3E
GGTACTCTGGTGTGTTGTTTACCCCGTGCTGAAGACCGGCTTGGATTTGCTCGAAAGGCAGTTCCAGCTCTTCCATTACCCACAGCACTTTTTTGACGTTGGTGGAGTTATTGCGACCCCAAAGCGTAATCATGGCAATCCTTTTTGTTTGAGCAGAGTGAGGAGGCTGAGTTTGCCTCGCGCGGGATTGGGTGGCAAGTTGGAGCTGGCTTGAGGGCGATGCAGGGGGCGGCTTTGCCGCCCATCGCGGGTGCCTCATATCGCGCGTTCCTCGCGACATTCGTTACCGCGCGCTACAACCCCTATCCTCTTACTTCTTACGCCTCATCTTGATATAGCTTCATCAGGCTTGAGAAGTCGAGTTTGCCGTTGCCTTTTGCTTTA
Organism: Halomonas sp. MES3-P3E; assembly: GCF_002836035.1. Classification (NCBI taxonomy): domain Bacteria; kingdom Pseudomonadati; phylum Pseudomonadota; class Gammaproteobacteria; order Oceanospirillales; family Halomonadaceae; genus Halomonas; species Halomonas sp. MES3-P3E. The sequence continues at coordinate 385 of NZ_PJBT01000021.1, forward strand.
TGAAGGGTAAACAGCGAGCGGGCGGCGGAGCCCATGGGCACCGCAGAGGCGCTTTGCTGGCTGACATCCATGGCCAGGCCCAGATCCTTGATCATCAGGTCTACCTGGAAGCCGCCTTGGTAGTTTTTCGAAGCGGGTGCATTTTCCATGACGCCTGGGTAGGGGTTATACACATTCAACGCCCAGTTGCCACCAGAACTCTGCTTCATGATTTCCGAAAGCACCGCGGGATCCAGACCGTTTTTGACGCCCATGTTGATCGCTTCACAGGTGCCCGCCATCAGGATGGATAGCAGCATGTTGTTGCAGACTTTGGCCACCTGCCCCGCACCATGGTCACCGGCGTGGAAGATGTTTTTGCCCATCACGTCCAGCACCAATTTGGCCTGTTCGAACTGAGCATCCGAGCCGCCGACGATAAAGGTCAGCGTGCCCGCTTGGGCTCCGCCTACCCCACCGGAAACCGGCGCATCCACAAAGCCAATGCCCAGCTTCTCGCCTTCGGCGGCTACGCTGCGGGCGGTATCGGCATCAATCGTGGAGCAGTCGATCACCAGCGCGCTCTGCTTGATCACTTCGAACAGCGGTGTATCGCCCTCAACATAGAGTCCGCGCACATGCTTGCCTGCAGGCAGCATTGAGATGACAAAATCCGCGCCAGTGGCAGCTTCCTGGGCCGAAAAAGCGACTTCACAGCCGTTGGATTTGGCTGTTTCTAGTGCGTCTTCTGAAAGGTCAAAAGCGCGAACGTTAAAACCCGCTTTAGATAGGTTGGCGGCCATCGGGCCACCCATATTGCCTAAACCAATAAACGCGACGGTAGTCATGAGTGTTGTCCTTATTATTCGTTTATGAGGATTTGATCTTGGTCTGCGATTTAGCCTAAATCGGCAAGTGGATTCTTATCCCACGGCGACGCTAACAGCTCATCGATAAAGCTCTGTTCGACCGAGGCCACATCGGGGTAAGTCCATGTCGGTTGGCCATCTTTATCGACCAGTAGTGCGCGCACGCCCTCGGGGAACTCGCGGTGGCGGCAGCACTGAACGGAAAGCGCCATCTCGGATTGGAACACTTCCGCCAGCGACATATGTTTGGCGCGCGTTAGCTGCTCATCGATCAATTTCACCGAGACTGGGCTGCCGTGAGCCAGCGTTTTCTGGGCTTTGCTAAACCATTTATTGTCACTTTGCACCGCTGCAATGGCCGCGACGCTTTGCTCTACGCTGTCGTGGTCCATCAACTCACGAATCAGCGGAGAGTGTTGATATACGGGTGCTTCCAGCTCAGCAAACACGGGCTGCGATGTTTGCTCAAGCTCTCGCATAATGCGGTTAACCACGCCGTTGGCATCGGTGTTGGCGCCTTTGCCCCAACGCGCATCGATCAACTGCTGAAACAAGGCATCACGGTGGTGGCTGGCAATACAGCGGTCGGCCAGACCAAGGTGTACTGCATCCGGCGCGCTAATTTGGCAGCCGGTCATGGCTAAAAAGCGCCCGGTTCCGTTAGGCAGGCGATTCAAGAACCAACTGGCGCCCACATCCGGATAGAGTCCAATAGTGACTTCCGGCATGGCCAGCCGCGATGTTTCGGTCACTACTCGGTAGCTGCTGGCACTTAACAACCCCATACCACCGCCCATCACAATGCCATTGCCCCAGCAGATCACCGGTTTGGGGTAGGTATGGAGTAGGAAATCGAGCCGATACTCGGTTTCAAAGAAGCGCTCAGGGAAGCTGGGATCACCCTCCCCAGTAATCGTTTTATATAGGTTGACGACATCACCACCGGCACAAAAGGCCTTTTCGCCTGCGCTATCCAGCAAAATCGCCACCACGCGCTCGTCGGTAGCCCAGTTGCGAAGACGCGGCAACATCGCTTCACACATCTCAAGCGTTAAGGCATTGAGCGAACGCTCAGCGTTAAGCTTGATCTCGGCGATGACGTGGCCGTCTTGGGTGGGGTGTTCGGTAAACAGTACGCTGCTCATTGGCCTTCCTTATCCTTTTACAGCTCGGTGGCACCGTCCGCCAATACCCGGCGGGAGATGATCAATCGCATGATTTCGTTGGTGCCTTCAAGAATCCGGTGTACCCGAGTATCGCGCACGTAACGCTCCATGGGGTACTCCTTGATATAGCCGTTGCCGCCGTAGAGCTGAAGCGCTTCGTCACACACCTTGAAGCCCACATCGGTGGCAAAGCGCTTGGCCATGGCACAATAAGTGGTGGCGTCAGCATGGCCTGCGTCTAGTTTGGTGGCAGCCATACGCACCAGCTGCCGCGCGGCGACCAGCTCAGTGACCATATCGGCTAAGCGAAACTGCAGCGCCTGAAACTCGGCTAAGCGCTTGCCGAACTGCTTACGCTCCAGCATATACTCACGGGCTTTGTTAATCGCCTGCTGAGCGGTGCCGATCGAGCAAGTAGCAATATTGATCCGGCCACCATCCAGGCCTTTCATGGCAATTTTGAAGCCGTCGCCTTCGTTACCGAGCAAATGATTGGCCGGCACCCGCACATCTTCAAAAGTGATCGTGCGCGTAGGCTGGCTGTTCCAGCCCATTTTCTCTTCTTTGCGCCCGTAGCTAATGCCGTCGCTCTTGGCATCGACCGCAAACGCGGAAACGCCTTTGGCACCTGCGCCGCCGGTGCGCGCCATCACGACTAGAAAATCAGTACTGCCCGCGCCGGAAATAAACATTTTGCTGCCGTTCAGCACGTAGTGGTCGCCATCGCGCTTGGCGGTGGTCTTCAGCGAAGCGGCGTCGGAACCTGAGTTGGGCTCGGTTAAACAATAAGAGCCAAGCAGCTCGCCCGAGGCCAGCCTTGCGCCCCACTGCTCAACTGCATCCGGCGTGCCGAAATCTGCCAACATCCAGGTCACCATGTTATGGATAGTGAGATAGGCGGTAGTCGAGGTGCAGCCCATGGAGAGCTGCTCGAAAATAATGCTGGCGTCTAACCGGGAAAGCCCCAGCCCGCCTACACTTTCTGGGGCATATAACGAGCAGAAGCCCAGCTCGCCGGCTTTGCGAATCACATCAACGGGAAAGAACGAGGTTTGATCCCACTCAGCCGCATGGGGCTCTAGCTCGTTTTGGGCAAACGCCCGTGCCATATCGGCAAAGGCGACCTGATCTTCGTTGAGTTCAAAATTCATGGCGTATCTCCGCGAATGCGCGTGCGCACTGCTGTTGTCGTTATAATTGACGTTAACGTTAACTTATCCATTTAACAGGCTACAAGCAACCTGCTAACGCTTGCGACCTTAGCCGTAGGCCTTTAATAAAAAAATCAAAAAAAGGGCGCCAAATGGCGCCCAACATCGGACAGAGAGGGAGGGTGCTACTTAAAGTTTTTGCGATACATCTTGTCCAGCTCACCGATTATTCCGCTACGGAAGCTAAGTACACAGACCACGAAGATGATACCGAGTATAACGCTGACCCAGTTGCCCAGCGGCGACTGCGCCAGGATATGCTGCAAGCTGACCACAATACCCGCGCCCATCAAAGGGCCCAACAAGGTGCCCACGCCACCCAGCAGGGTCATCAAAATCACCTCACCCGACATGTGCCAATGCGCATCGGTCAACGAGGCCAGCTGGAAGACCACGGTTTTGGTCGAACCCGCCAAGCCCGCCAAACCAGCGGAGATTACAAACGCAACGAGTTTATAGGCATCGGTGTTGTAGCCCAGCGATACCGCGCGAGGCTCGTTTTCACGAATCGCTTTCAGCACTTGGCCAAACGGCGAGTGCACCGTGCGCTGAATCAGCGCGAAGCCAAAAATAAAGATTGCGAATACGAAGTAGTACATCGCTAGATTGCTGCTCAGGCTGATAAACCCAAACAGTTCGCCGCGGGGAACCCCGTGCAAGCCATCCTCACCGCCGGTAAACGGCGCCTGCACAAACATGAAGTAAACCAGTTGGGCGATCGCCAACGTCACCATGGCAAAATAGATACCCTGACGACGAATGGAGAGCACTCCAAATACCACCCCCAGCAGCGTGGCCAGAATAGTACCAGCGATAATGCCCAGCTCAGGCGTTAGCCCTGGGTAGCTCGCCAACAGGTAACCCGTTACGTAGCCACCGGTGGCCAGGAAAGCCGCATGGCCGAAGGACAACAGCCCAGCATAACCAAGCAGCAGGTTAAAGGCGCAGGCGAACAGTGCAAAACAGAGCACTTTCATCAAGAACACGGGGTAGGCCAAAAATGGCGCCACCAGCCCCACTACGATTAGCGCCAGATAGAACATATTGCGGCGAAACTTGGCCCGCTTCTGGCGTTCCAGCACTGCAGACGGGGCCGCTATTGATTGAGATTCTGCCATGTCTATGCCTCCTTACCGAACAGCCCAACGGGGCGCAACATGAGCACGAGGATCATGACGAGGAAGATCACCGTATTGGAGGCCTCCGGGTAATACACCTTGGTCAGGCCTTCGATGATGCCCATGGCGAGACCGGTAATAATGGCGCCTAAAATCGAGCCCATGCCGCCGATAACCACCACCGCGAACACGACGATGAGGAGGCTGGAGCCCATGGTAGGTGATACCGGATAGAGCGGTGCAGCCAACACCCCAGCGAATGCGGCCAAGCCCACCCCAAACCCGTAAGTAAGGGTGATCAGCAGCGGAACATTGACGCCAAAGGCCTGCATCAATTGCGAGTTTTCAGTACCCGCACGCAGGTAAGCCCCCAGCCGCGTACGCTCGATCATAAACCAGGTAAACAGACACATTGCCAGCGCAGCGACCAGCACCCAGGCACGATAGGTGGGAAGAAACATAAAACCGAGATTCAAACCACCCTGCAAAATCTCAGGCGTTGCGTAGCGCGCGCCGGAAACGCCGAAGAAGTTGACCAGCGTGCCTTCAAAAATCAGCGCTAACCCAAACGTCAGCAGTAGCCCATAGAGGTGGTCTAGATGGGCAATTCTGCGGAGTAAAAAGCGCTCTAGCAGCACACCAAAGGCGCCGACGACTAAAGGCACCAACAGTAGCGCCAGCCAGTAATTAATGCCTAGATAACGAAAGCCCAACAGCGCGGCGAAAGCCCCCAGCATATATTGTGCCCCGTGGGCGAAGTTGACGATCTTCAACAGGCCGAAGATGACCGCCAGGCCCAGGCTAAGCAGTGCGTAAAAGGCCCCATTCACAAGGCCCAGCGTGAGCTGCCCCATGAAGACGGCCAATGGCACGCCGAATATCATCGTCATAACGCGACTCTCCTCGCCATCAAACAGTTGGCGGCAACTTGCCGCCAACCGGTACTAAACGTTACTTGCGATTACTAGCGAGTCCGAAAATCAGTTCTGCACCAGCTTGCACTGGCTTTCAGACAGCGGGCGGTAGGCTTCTTCGGCGGGAATGGTGCTGAGGATTTCGTAAAGATCCCACTCACCGGTGGATTCTTCTGGCGTTTTCACCTGGGCAAGGTACATATCATGCACCATGCGGCCATCTTCACGAATGCGGCCATTGCGGGCAAAGAAATCGTTGATGGGCTCTTCCGCCATTTTAGCGCGGATGGTTTCAGGGTCGTCGGTGCCAGCGGCTTCCACGGCTTTCAGATAGTGCATGGTGCTGGAGTAGATACCGGCTTGCACCATGGTCGGCATGCGGCCGACTTCATCGAAGTAGCGCTGTGACCATTCGCGAGACTGCTCATCCATATCCCAGTACCAGCCGGTAGTAAGCAGCAGGTTCTGGGTGGCTTCCAGGCCAAGCGCATGAACGTCATTCAAGAAAATCAACAGGCCCGCCAGCTGCTGACCGGATTGAGTCAAACCAAACTGGCTGGCTGTGGTGATCGCGTTGACGGTGTCGGAACCAGCGTTGGCCAAACCAATGATCTTGGCGCCCGAGCCCTGAGCCTGGAGAATATAAGAGGAGAAGTCATTGGTAGGGAACGGATGGCGCACGCCGCCAACAATTTCACCGCCACTCTCTTCCACCACCTTGGTTACGTCGGCTTCAAGTGCATGGCCGAAGGCGTAGTCTGCAGTCAGCATAAACCAGCTGTCACCGCCCTGCTCAACGACCGCTTTGGCGGTACCGTTAGCAAGCGGATAGGTGTCGTACACCCAGTGGATGTGGTTGGGCGTGCAGTGTTCGTTGGTAATGCTAGACGCCGCAGAGCCTGACACGATACCCAGGCCATTGTTCTCTTCCAGCACTTTGGTGACCGCAATCGAGACCGAGGAGGCGACCAGGCCGCCTACCATGTCGACGTTATCCTGATCGATCCAGCCGCGCACAGTATTGGCACCTACGTCGGCGCTGTTACGGTCATCCGCACTGGAAATCACGATGGGGGCACCATTGACGCTGCCACCAAAATCGGCCACCGCCATCTCCATCGCGGTCAGGCCGCCTGGGCCTGCCAAGTCGCGATAGGTGCCGGACATATCGGCTAGGTAGCCAATGCGTACTTCACCGTCGCTCATATCAGCCTGAGCGGTAGACACAGCAAGGCTTGAAGCTGCCGCAACGGCGATGCTGGCAGCCAGCGTTTTTTTCAGAAAGGTCATGTTCGTCTCCTGGCCCGGAGGCCTTTGTTGTTGTGTAGTTATTGACTCGTGGTCGAGTAGTCGTTGAGCTGTCGTGAAAGTGCGTACTGCAAATTACTGATTAATATTGTTGTTTTGTGAGCAGCGAAACTGTTGGCGTAATGAACTTTTAAATGTCTATAAACCGTGTGTTATACCCCCAGCATTGAGTTGAGATGTTCACGACGCGATGGCAACTGTGCAGCGGTGATTTCTTCAATAATCTGACCGTGATCCATCACGAAGTGGCGATCCGCCAAGGGGGCCGCAAAGCGGAAGTTTTGCTCCACCAGCACAATGGTCATGCCGCGCTCCTTGAGTTTCACCAGCACTTCGGCCAGCTTCTGCACGATCACGGGCGCGAGCCCTTCGGTTATTTCATCCAACAGCAACATGCGCGCCCCGGTACGCAGAATGCGCGCCATGGCTAACATCTGCTGCTCGCCACCGGAAAGCCGTGTGCCCTGACTTCTGCGCCGCTCATAAAGGTTGGGGAACATGGCGTAGATTTCATCGAGACTCATGCCGCCCGAGCGCACCGTTGGCGGCAACAAGAGATTTTCATGCACATCTAAACTGGCAAAAATGCCGCGCTCTTCTGGGCAGTAGCCAACCCCTAGCCGCGGAATATGGTGCGGCTTCATGTGCAGCGTTTCATTACCGTTAATCACGATTGAGCCGGTACGCCGCCCCACCATGTTCATGATCGATTTCAGCGTGGTGCTACGCCCCGCGCCGTTGCGGCCCAGCAGCGTTACCAGCTCGCCGCGCTTCACATCAAAATTGACCCCGTGCAGAATATGCGACTCGCCATAAAAGGCGTGTAGATCCTGCACCCGCAACATCTCCAGACTTTGATTGTTTTCAACAGGTGTTTGGGCTTCAGCGATGTTCATACGGCCGCCCCCTCTTTTTCAGAACCATCCTCTTCCGCGGCGTCGCTGCCCATATAGGCTTCACGCACCAGAGGGTTACGGGAGACAGTTTCATAATCTCCCTCGGCCAATACTGCGCCCCGCGCCAGCACGGTAATACGGTCACACAGGCGGCTAACCACACTCAGGTTATGTTCCACCATCAATACCGTACGGCCTTGTGAAACGCGTTTGATCAGCGCCACGATGCGGTCTACATCTTCCGCCCCCATGCCTTGAGTGGGTTCATCGAGCAGCATCATGGTCGGGTCCAGTGCCAGCGTAGTCGCAAGTTCAAGTGCCCGCTTGCGCCCATAGGGCATTTCAACCGTTAGGGTGTCGGCGTATTCCCGCAGTCCTACTTCTTCTAGCAGCTCAAGCGCTCGCTCATTGAGGTGATCCAGCGATTTTTCAGATTTCCAAAAGTGAAACGAGGTACCCAGTTTGCGCTGCAGGGCCACTCGCACATTCTCCAACGCGGTCATATGGGCGAATACCGCAGAAATCTGAAACGAACGCACCAACCCTAACTGAGCTATTTCGTTGGATTTTTTACTGGTGATTGAGTTGCCGCGATACAAAATATCGCCGCGGGTAGGCGGCAGAAATTTGGTCAATAAGTTAAATACGGTGGTTTTACCCGCCCCATTGGGGCCAATCAGTGCGTGAATATGCCCTTCCTGTACCTGGAGATTGACATCGTCCACGGCGGTGAAGCCGCGAAACTCTTTGGTCAGCCCTCGGGTTTCGAGGACAGGTCCCTGAAGGACATCGTTTGCACTCATAGAGTGGCAAGCCTCTTATTGTTGTTGTGCTAATTCTTTACAGGCATGGCAAAAGCGGCTGCTACTGCCTTACCTGAACGTAAGGTGTATGTGCAAACTAGCAACTGTCGGTATAGCAATACAATTACAACTTTGGTCTATCGACGAGATTATCCTGAATTAACAACTGCGTTCAAAAGATAAATATCAGTGACTTACATCATTTCAACGCTTTTAAACTGCTCACAACAATAGCTTTACGTTAACGTAAGCTTGTTTTAGCCTCAGTGGCAGTGTTCCATAGGTGTCATATCTTGGGACTTATTCTTAGGAACTGTCCTTAAGAACAATGCCTTTTGAGAGAACGACATCATGAGCAAAACTTACTCAATCAGTGAACTAGCCAACGAGTTTGATTTAACCACCCGTAGTATTCGCTTCTATGAGGATCAGGAGTTGCTCCACCCTTCTCGGCGTGGGCAAACCAGGGTTTATAGCAGCAAAGACCGTGTACGGCTGAAACTTACCATTCGCGGCAAACGGCTGGGATTTTCATTGGCAGAGATTCGTGAACTGTTCGAGCTTTGGGACGAAACCCGCAGCGGCAGCAAAAAGCAGCTGCATCTAATGCTTAGCAAGATAGGCGAACGCCGTGCGGCGCTAGACCAACAAATGAAAGACATCACCATGGTGCAGCTAGAGCTTGAAAGTGCTGAGATTCGCTGCCGCCAGGCACTCGAAGAACTACTAGAAAAAGAGCCCCAGGAAAAACAGAACGAAGAGGAGCGCACGGGTACGTCCGACAAAGCGTCTGCTCCCTCTTCCGCCACTATGCATTGACGCGTCGCGCGAACTAACGCCAGCTCGACTCGCCGACACAAATAGCTAACACAAGCTAATACAAAAATCTGCAACAGGTGATTGACCATGTTTTCACACTATTCAGAACTTAATTTTGGCCTCGATGACGAGCTGAACATGCTGCGTGAGCAGGTCAACGCCTTTGCGGCCAGCGAGATTGCTCCCCGCGCTGCCGAAATCGACCGCAATAACGAGTTCCCTAATGATCTGTGGAAGAAGTTTGGTGATATGGGTCTGCTCGGCATCACCGTCTCTGAAGAGGATGGCGGTAGCGGTATGGGCTATCTCGCCCACTGTATCGCCATGGAAGAGATCTCACGGGCCAGCGCATCGGTAGCGCTCTCTTACGGCGCCCACTCCAACCTGTGCGTTAACCAGATCAAGATCAACGCCTCCCCCGAACAGAAAGCCAAGTATCTCCCCAAGCTGATCAGCGGCGATCACGTGGGCGCTTTGGCCATGTCGGAACCCGGCGCAGGCTCTGATGTGGTCTCGATGCAACTGCGTGCCAAGCAGAATGGCGATCACTACATCCTTAACGGCAACAAAATGTGGATTACCAACGGTCCGGATGCCGATGTATTGGTGGTATACGCCAAAACCGACCCTGAAGCGGGTTCCAAAGGCATTACCGCCTTTATTATCGAAAAAGGTATGCCCGGTTTCTCTACCGCCCAAAAGCTCGACAAGCTGGGCATGCGCGGTTCCAACACCTGTGAACTGGTCTTCCAGGATTGCGCCGTTCCCGCTGACAATATTCTAGGTGGGGAAGGCAAAGGCGTACGCGTACTCATGAGTGGCCTGGATTACGAGCGCACCGTATTGGCCGCAGGCCCGATTGGCATCATGCAAGCTGCCATGGATGTGGTGATGCCCTATATCCACGAGCGCAAGCAGTTCAACCAGTCGATTGGTGAGTTCCAGCTAGTGCAAGGCAAAGTGGCGGATATGTACACCACCCTGAACGCCTGCCGCGCTTACCTTTATGCCGTAGCGGGAGCCTGTGATCGTGGCAAGACTTCGCGTAAAGACGCCGCTGGAGTGATTCTCTACTGTGCCGAAAAAGCGACTCAAGTGGCACTGGATTCGATTCAACTGCTCGGCGGCAACGGCTATATCAACGAGTACCCCACCGGGCGCCTACTGCGTGACGCCAAGCTGTATGAAATTGGTGCGGGCACCAGCGAGATACGCCGGATGCTGATTGGCCGCGAACTCTTCACCGAAAGTAAGTAAGGGTCCTGTCATGAGCTCCATTTCCACTCAGATCAACCCGCGCAGCGATGTGTTTCAAGCCAACGAAGCCTCAATGCTTGGTGAAGTACATAAATTGCGTGAACTGACCGCCGCCGTTGCCCAAGGTGGTGGTGCCAAAGCCCGCGAGCGCCACGAAAGCCGGGGCAAGCTATTTGTCCGCGACCGCATTGATCACCTGATTGATGAAGGTTCACCGTTTTTAGAGTTTTCCGCTCTGGCGGCCCACAACATATACGATAGCGAGATTCCCGCCGCTGGTGTGGTCACCGGTATTGGCCGTGTTTCCGGCGTCGAGTGTGTCATTGTCGCCAACGATGCCACGGTGAAAGGTGGCACCTACTTCCCGCTCACCGTGAAAAAACATATTCGCGCCCAGGAGATCGCCCGCAAGCATCGACTGCCGTGCATCTATTTGGTCGATTCAGGCGGCGCCTTCCTACCCCGCCAGGACGAAGTATTTCCCGATCGCGACCACTTCGGGCGTATCTTTTATAATCAGGCGACCATGTCGGCTGAAGGCATTCCGCAAATTGCCGTGGTGATGGGTTCCTGCACCGCGGGCGGCGCCTACGTGCCCGCCATGGCAGACGAGTCGATCATCGTTAAAGAGCAGGGCACGATTTTCCTGGGTGGCCCGCCCTTGGTAAAAGCTGCCACCGGCGAAAGCATTAGTGCGGAAGATTTAGGCGGCGCCGATGTGCACGCCAAAGTCAGCGGTGTGGCCGACCACTACGCGGAAAACGATGCTCATGCGCTGCAGCTTGCCCGCGCTTGTGTATCCCGCTTGAACTGGCAAAAGCGCGGCCAACTGGCCATGCAGGCGCCCAAACCACCCAAGCTCGACCCTGCCGAGCTGTATGGCATCGTGGGAACGGATCTTAAAAAGCCCTATGACGTGCGCGAAGTAATTGGCCGCATCGTCGATGACTCCGACTTTGATGAGTTCAAGCGCTACTACGGTGAAACTTTGGTCACCGGCTTTGCGCATATTCACGGTTACCCGGTAGGCATCGTAGCCAACAACGGCGTGCTGTTTTCAGAAAGTGCGGTGAAAGGCGCGCACTTTATCGAGCTCTGCGCTCAGCGCAAGATTCCACTGATCTTCCTGCAAAACATCACCGGCTTTATGGTCGGCTCCAAGTACGAACACGAAGGTATTGCCAAGCACGGTGCCAAGCTGGTGACCGCTGTGGCCTGCGCCAAGGTGCCAAAATACACCGTACTGATTGGCGGCAGCTTCGGCGCCGGCAACTACGGTATGTGTGGGCGAGCTTATGATCCTAACCTGCTCTTCATGTGGCCCAACGCGCGTATTTCAGTGATGGGCGGCGAACAGGCGGCGGGGGTACTGGCGCAGGTTAAGCGCGAGCAGCATGAGCGCGAAGGCCGCGAGTGGAGCAAAGAGGAAGAGGAAGCCTTCAAGCAGCCCACTCGCGAGCAGTACGAGCACCAAGGCCACCCCTACTACGCCAGTGCGCGACTGTGGGACGACGGCGTGATCGATCCACTGCAAACCCGTGATGTGCTCGGCCTGTCACTTGCCGCCGCGATGAATGCAGAAATCGAAGAGACGCGCTTCGGCGTGTTCCGGATGTAAGGGGCAATCACCATGGCTTACTCAACACTGATCATTGAAGGCGGCGTCGCCCGTCTGACCTTAAACCGCCCCGAGGTTCATAACGCCTTTGACGACGGCCTGATTGCCGAGCTAAACGCACACCTTGAAGCACTGCATAGGCAAGCCGAAGCGGGCGAAGTGCGCGCGGTAGTGCTGGGTTCAGAAGGCAAAAGCTTCTCGGCCGGTGCCGATCTGAACTGGATGAAGCGCATGGTCGATTACGACCTTGACGATAATGTCGCCGATTCCCGCAAGCTGGCAGCCCTGATGCACGGCCTGGATACACTGCCCTGCCCGACCGTCTGCCGCGTGCAAGGCGCAGCCTTTGGCGGTGCGGTGGGCTTGGCCGCCTGCTGCGACATAGTAATCGCCTCGGGTAAAGCCAAATTCTGCCTTTCGGAAGTCAAAATCGGCCTATCGCCCGCGGTCATCAGCCCTTACGTGCAGCGAGCCCTGGGCGAGCGACAGATGCGCCGCTATGCGTTAACCGCAGAAGTAATGGACGCCGAAATAGCGCTCGCGCTGGGTTTAGTCCATCTGGTGGTGGAACACGACAAGCTAGACGACGAAGTGGACACCCTGCTGGCCACCCTATTGGCCGGCTCGCCCCAGGCCCAGCGCGCCACCAAAGCGCTGATGGCCGCGGTTGCTAAAGCGCCTGACAGTGACGAGACCCGCGAGCATACCTGCCAGGTGATCGCCAAGCTGCGGGTAAGCCAAGAAGGGCAAGAGGGTTTGTCCAGTTTCTTTGAAAAGCGCCGCCCCGTCTGGGCCGAGTCTAATAACACACCCCACGCTTCGGAGCGTCGCTCATGAGTCATTCACCCCCTATTGAAAAAAACGAAAGAGCCGAAAAAGCCGCTCGCACGACGCCTTTTGACACGCTTCTAGTCGCCAACCGCGGTGAAATCGCCTGCCGGGTGATGCGCACTGCGCGCCGTATGGGCCTGAAAACCGTCGCGGTTTACTCTGACGCCGATGCCAGCGCACGCCACGTGCGTGAAGCCGATGAGGCCGTGCGTTTAGGCCCCGCCGCCGCGCGGGAAAGTTATCTTAATATCGATGCAGTCATCGAAGCTGCCAAGCGTACCGGCACCGGCGCTATTCATCCCGGCTACGGTTTTCTTTCCGAAAACGGTACCTTCGTCAAAGCCCTTGAAGAAGCGGGCATCACCTTCGTTGGCCCGCCGGCTTCAGCCATTGCTGCCATGGGTGATAAATCCGCCGCCAAAGCACGGATGGCCAATGCGGGCGTGCCGCTAGTGCCCGGCTACCATGGTGATAACCAGGACGACGCTCTGCTGCGCAGCGAAGCCGACAAAATTGGCTACCCAGTAATGTTAAAAGCCAGCGCCGGTGGCGGTGGTAAAGGCATGCGCGTGGTCGAATCAAGTGATGGTTTTCAGGCCGCGTTAGATGGCTGCCGCCGTGAGTCAAAGGCCGCCTTTGGCGACGACCGCATGCTGATCGAGAAATACCTAGTGCAGCCACGCCACGTGGAAGTGCAGGTATTCTGCGACCGCCATGGCAACGGCGTTTATCTATTCGAGCGGGACTGCAGCGTTCAGCGCCGCCATCAAAAAGTGATCGAAGAAGCCCCCGCCCCCGGCATGACAGCGGAGCTGCGCTGCGCCATGGGCGATGCTGCCGTACGCGCCGCTCAGGAGATCGGCTACGTGGGCGCAGGCACCGTCGAGTTTCTGCTAGATGCGGATGGCTCGTTCTACTTTATGGAGATGAACACTCGCCTCCAGGTCGAGCACCCGGTGACCGAGATGATCACCGGCCAGGATCTGGTCGAGTGGCAGCTACGCGTGGCCATGGGTGAACCGCTGCCCTGCACCCAGGATGAGCTGACGATTACCGGCCATAGCTTTGAAGCACGCATTTACGCCGAAGACCCGGAGCAGGATTTTCTGCCTGCTACCGGCCTACTGAACCGCTTTGCGCTGGATTTAGAAGGCGCTGGTCTAAGCAGTGATCAGGTGCGTTTAGATAGCGGTGTAGAGAGTGGTGACGCGGTATCGATGCACTACGATCCCATGCTCGCCAAGCTAATCGTTCATGGTGCCGACCGCGATGCAGCGCTGGCAACGCTTAACCGCGCCTTAGCGGCACTGGACGTACAAGGCGTAGTGACTAACCGCGCCTTCTTAATGCGCCTGGCGACCCACCCCGGCTTTAAGAACGTGGAGCTGGATACCCGCTTTATCGAGCGCAATGAAGCGACGCTGTTTGCACCGCGCACTTACAGCACAGAAGCCTACGCCAGCGCGGCGCTGATTGGCCTGAATCAACTTGCTCAAGAGTGCGAAAGCGACTCGCCCTGGGATCGCCACGACGGCTTCCGCTTGAATGCGCCACACACCATTCGCATTGCGCTGTGTGACCCTACGAATGTTCAAGCCGCTGACAGCGATGACGCGGTAGTGATCGTCGAAGGTAAACGCAACGCGGGCGAATCACTTTGGAACCTCACCATCGGCGATAAAACGCTAACCGCGAGCCTGCAGCCGCTCACCGGCGACGCGGTTGCCATTACCTTGAATGGCCACCGCCGCCGCTTGCAGGCGCGCCGCGATGGTCATGTGGTCGTGATGGCCGATCCCAGCGGTGAAACCCGTCTGTTCTGGCGGCGCATCGATGCCATTGATCATGGCCACCACGAAGCGGAATCTACTCTCACTGCCCCCATGAATGGCACGGTGGTGGCTCTACTGGTGGAGCCCGGCGTTAATGTTGAGAAAGGCATGCCGCTGATGGTGATGGAAGCGATGAAAATGGAGCACACCATGACCGCCCCGGCTGACGGTAGTGTGGAAACCTTCCATTTCCAGGCGGGCGAGACGGTCAGCCAGGGCGCTATCCTTCTCGACTTTGCCCCCAGCGAATAGGAGCTCATTCATGGCACTGCCTACGTCCGTCAAGTTATTTGAAATGGCCCCTCGGGACGGCCTGCAAAACGAGCCAGGGGCGATGGTGCCCACCGCGACCAAGATCGCCCTGATCGAGCGGCTTGCCAACGCGGGGATCACCCATATCGAAGCGGCCAGCTTCGTCTCGCCTAAATGGGTACCGCAAATGGGCGACGCCGTTGAGGTCATGGGCGGCATTCAGCGTCAGCCAGGCGTGGTGTACTCCGCGCTAACGCCCAATTTAAAAGGGCTTGAAAACGCCCTGACGGTGGGCGTTGAAGAGGTCGCGGTATTTGGCGCGGCATCAGAAGCCTTCTCGCAAAAGAACATCAATTGCTCGATTGCCGAGTCGCTGACACGGTTTGAGCCTGTGTTAGAGCGCGCCCGTGAGGCTGGCGTGCGCGTACGCGGCTACGTTTCGTGCGTATTGGGCTGCCCTTATGAAGGCGAGATCGCCCCCGCCAAAGTGGCTGAGGTGGCCAAAGCGCTTTATGAGATGGGCTGCTACGAAGTGTCGCTAGGTGACACGATTGGCGTCGGTACGCCGCTGGCTGCTAAACGGATGATTGAGGCGACGAGCCAACAAGTGCCCATTGAGTTTCTGGCCGCTCACTTTCACGACACCTACGGCATGGCGCTGGCGAACCTTTACGCGGTGATGGAAGAAGGCGTCAGTATCATCGATGCCGCCACCGCTGGTCTCGGCGGCTGCCCCTATGCCAAGGGCGCTTCCGGCAATGTGGCCACCGAAGACGTGCTCTATCTGCTTGAAGGGCTGGGAATCAAGACAGGCATCGACCTGCAGGCCGTCATCGATACCGGTTATTGGATTACACAGGAGCTAGGCCGCAAGCCCAGTTCCAAAGTTGCTCTAGCACTGGGCGCTAGCCGATAAAATGCGTCATCAATAATAAGAAAGAAGCCAAGTAGCTCAACCTTCTCTGCCATCATGTTCAGACAAGAAAAATATCGGAGAGACCTGAAATGTCTTCACACGCACTGACTCTACCCAGCTACACCAGCAGCACGGCGGACAAGCCGCTGCTGGGCATGACGATTGGCGACAAATTCGACCAGATCGCCACGCAATATGCCGATAACGACGCGCTGATTGTGCTGCATCAGAATATCCACTGGAGCTACCGGCAGCTTCAGGAAGAGGTCAACCGCTGCGCCCGCGCCCTGCTCGCGATCGGCGTTCAAAAAGGCGACCGGGTGGCCATTTGGGCACCTAACTGCAGCGAATGGACGTTAACACAATTTGCCACCGCCAAAATTGGCGCCATTCTGGTCAACATCAATCCCTCTTACCGTACTCATGAGCTGGAGTACGCGCTAAATCAGTCAGGTGCACGCTTTCTGGTTACTGCCAACAGTTTCAAAAGCTCTGACTACAGCGGCATGCTTTACGAATTGGCACCCGAATTAAAAGCCTGCGCCGAGGGCAAGCTGAAATCCCAGAAGCTACCCGACCTTGAGTGCGTGATAAACCTGAGTCACGAAAAGTTGAATGGCATGTGGCGCTGGGCCGATCTGATGACGGAGGCCAACAAAGTCAGCCAGACCGACGTGGACGACCTGCAGGCAACGCTACAGTTCGACGACGCCATCAATATTCAGTACACATCCGGCACTACCGGTTTCCCCAAAGGGGCGACGCTTTCCCACCATAATATTCTCAATAACGGTTTTTTTGTGGCGGAAAGCATGGGTTTCACCAGCGAAGACCGTTTGGTGATCCCCGTGCCGCTTTACCACTGCTTTGGCATGGTCATGGGCAACCTGGGCTGTATGACCCACGGCGCCACCATGATCTACCCGGATGAAGGCTTTGATCCCGGCAAGGTGCTCAAGGCGGTGCACGAGCAAAAAGCTACCGCCCTTTACGGCGTGCCAACCATGTTTATCGCTGAGCTTGATCACCCGGATTTCCCTGGCACCGATCTCTCTTCACTGCGCACCGGCATTATGGCGGGCTCAATCTGCCCCGCTGAAATTATGAAGCAGGTGATCAGCAAGATGAACATGAAGGGCGTGCAGATCGCCTACGGCATGACGGAAACCAGCCCGGTATCTACCCAGACCGGCGCTAACGACAGCATCGAGAAGCGCGTTTCTACCGTGGGACGCACCCAACCGCACCTGGAAAATAAAATCGTCGACCCCGGCAATGGCGGTATTCTTCCTCGAGGTGAAATCGGTGAGCTGTGTACCCGCGGCTACAGCGTGATGCTGAAGTACTGGAACAACGACAAAGCCACCGCTGAAGCGATTGACGAAGCAGGCTGGATGCACACCGGCGACCTGGCCACTATGGATGAAGAGGGCTACATCCAGATCGTGGGGCGCATCAAAGATATGGTGATACGCGGTGGTGAGAACGTTTACCCCAAAGAGATTGAGGAGTTCCTTTATGCCCACCCGGCGATTTCAGAAGTACAGGTCACCGGCGTGCCGGATAAGAAGTACGGCGAAGAGCTGATTGCTTGGGTGAAACTCAACAGCACGGCGGGTGATGTGACCGGAGAAGAGTTGCGCGAGTACTGCAAAGGCAAAATTACCCACTTCAAAATTCCGCGCTACTTCAAGTTCGTTGACGAATTCCCGATGACGGTCACCGGCAAGATTCAGAAATTCAAGATGCGCGAAATTTCGATTCAGGAGCTAGGCCTGGATCAAGAGCCGTAACTGACCATGCCTACATCCCATCCGTTGGCAGACCATTATCAGCGCGGCCTACGCGCTGATAATGTGTTGGCGCAGATTGACGCCCACTACCCCGACGGCCCAACGCTTTACCAACTGGCGCCGCTGGATCAACTGCATATCGGCGGCGTAGCGGCTTCCACACGACTGCTTGAACGGCTCAATCCAGCCACTCATAGCAAGGTGCTGGATATCGGCGCGGGGCTGGGAGGATTGATGCGCCAGGGCGCAATGCTCGGCTTTCAAATGACCGGGCTGGATATTACTCATGGGTTTAGTGCGTTAAATAGAGCGCTGAGTTCACGAGTTAACCAACCTAACGCACCACCACTTGCCTGGGTCACCGGCAGTGCCAGTGCCCTGCCGTTTGCGGATAACAGTTTTGATGCCGTGCTGTTTCAACACAGCCTGATGAATATGCCTGACGCAGCCAGGGTAACCGCAGAAAGCCGACGGGTTCTGCGCCCAGGCGGGCAGCTAGTCATGCATGAGGTTGTCAGCGGCCCCCACGTGGTACAGCTTCACTACCCAGTGCCATGGGCGGCTTCTCCTGAGCACTCGCATCTACTGACCTTAACGTCATTAACCCATTTGCTCGAAACGGGCGGCTTTGTGCTTGAACATGTTGAAGATTGGAGCGAAATAGCCTTAGAGTGGCGCCAACGTCAGCGCCAAAAAGAACAGACGCCACGCCAAGCGGTGCTCTCCCCCAAGTGGGTGTTCGGCGAGCGCTTTACCACCATGGGAAAAAATTTAGTCGATAACCTAGCCAACGGCGCAATTAAAGTGGTGGAAATCCAAGTCAGTTGCTAACCTGATTAGGAATAGCTTTTTTTCTCTACCCATACGTATACGACAATAGGTGTACGAGAAATGCCAATGAAACGCTTGGCAATCACTCTGCTGTGCTGTGCTGTTCCCTGGTTTAGCAGCTACGCCGATGATAAGCCGCCGGTGATGGCTTATACCGCCCCCGATAGCGAACTCATGCAGCTTGAAAACGGCGTTATCCTGGAAGGTAGCGACCTGCAAAGCCTGGACAACTACTCCAGCGGCTTTCGCGTAACAGCGGGCTTTAGCCCCTGGCGGCTTCCTCAACTGGATATTGGCGCGGAAATCGCCTACCGGGAAAGCGAAGAAATCTCCACCTCGTCCAGTGTCAATCCGCTGATTATGGATACCTTAAGTTTAGGCGGCGCCATTGTCGCCGGTGTTCGCATGGGCGCCTTTAGCGTCTATGCGAAGTCCGGCATCACCGAATGGCGCGGTGAAAGCGATGTGGAAGGTGCCGATGAAAGTGGCACCGCGATGCTGCAAGGCTTCGGTGCCACCGTAACGGTCAATCGGCTTGTTAGCCGACTGGAATACGAACGTATCAACTCCCCCACCCTTGAACACCTCACTATGCTAAGCGCCTCGTTGCATATTCCCTTTTAAACGTTATCACGGTGCTGGTCGGGAGGCGTCCAGATCGGCACGTCTTCCCGCTGGGGCTCGTGCCACTCTTGTTGCATCGCACTATTCAGCGCTTCTTCCAGCTTCATAAACAGCTCGCCATAGCGGGGGCTGAAGCTAATACTCCCCTCGATCTCCTTCCAGGCTTCAAACAGTTCATCCTCATGGGCATCTTCGTTCTGCACAAATGCCCAGGTCATTTGCTTGGCCCGCATAGGGTGGACACCCATCGCCGTTAGCGCATCGCCGCCCAGTTCCAATGCGGAGTGGTAGGTTTCACTGACGACGTCATCAGCGCCTGCTTCTCGTAGTTGATAGCCATGGCCGCGATCAAAGGCGCGGGCTAGCACCCAAACATGGGGATAGTATTGCTTCACATGCTTGACCATGTGCACAGCGCGGTCGCGGTCGTCCAAGGCAATAACGATTAACCGGGCATGTTCGATACCAGCGGTTTCGAGCAAGTCGGAACGGCTGGCGTCACCAAAGTAGCTTTTGATGTTAATTTTGCGCAGGTTTTCAATCTGTTCGATCTCATGGTCCAGCGCCACTATGGGAATATTATTGGCGCGCAGCAGGCGACAAATAATTTGCCCAAACCGGCCTACGCCCGCAACGATCACCGGGGCCTGCTCTTCTATTGTATCGGCTTCCCGGTCGTCGTTCTTGGCACTGCGGTAGCGCGGCAGAACCAACCGGTCGTAAGCAATAAACAGTAGCGGTGTTAAAAACATCGAGAGCGCCACAACCAGTGAGAGCACCTGGGAGATGTCGGTTGGAATGACACTGTTTTGAACGCTATAGGTCAGTAGCACAAAACCAAATTCACCTGCCTGGGCAAGGCCCAGGGTGAATAGCCAGCCATTGCTGCCACGCACCCGAAACAGCAGTGCTAAGCCGAGCAGAATCACGCCTTTTACCACGATCACGGCCACACCTAACGAGAGAACCGTGCCCCACTCCGCCGCCAGCACCGAGAAGTTAATACCTGCCCCCACGGTAATAAAGAACAACCCCAACAGCAGTCCTTTAAAGGGCTCAATATTGGCTTCCAACTCATGCTTGAACTCACTGTTGGCAAGTACCACCCCGGCCAGGAACGCGCCGAGGGCAGGCGATAAATTAACCAAACTCATTAACGCGGCAATGCCGATGACCAGCATCAGGGCGGTGGCGGTAAATACTTCGCGCAGACCAGAACTAATCACATAGCGAAACAGCAGGGGCATTAAATAGTAGCCTGCCGCTATCACGCTCGCGATGGCCGCCACGACCACCAAGGCATGTGCCCAGCCGGGCAAGTGTGCGACCAGACTTAAGCTGGCGTGGCCATCATCGCTAACGTCGCCCATTAACTCGGGAAGTGCCAGCAACGGAATTAGCGCCAGCATGGGAATAACGGCAATATCCTGGAACAGCAGCACCGAAAAGGCGCTGCGGCCCCCTTCAGTTTTGGCAAGCCCCTTCTCGTTCAACGTTTGCAGCACAATCGCCGTGGAAGAGAGCGCAAAAATGAGCCCCACCGCCAGGGCTGTTTGCATCACTAGCCCTAGCCACAAAGCAATAGCAGTGCCTGCAGCAGCGGTTAGCACTACCTGAAGCCCACCCAGCCCTAGCAGCCGCACGCGCATCGCCCATAACCCTTTCGGGTCAAGCTCCATGCCGACCAAAAACAGCATCATTACCACGCCAAATTCCGCAAAATCCTGAATAGTGGTGGTTTCCTGGCCCACCAGCCCCAGGATCGGGCCAATCACTACCCCGGCGACCAAATAACCCAGCACTGAGCCCAGTCCAAAACGCTTGGCAAGGGGAACCGCAATTACCGCGGCGACAAGATAAATAAAGGCTTGAATAAAATAGCCAGTCATCGTGTTTCCTCAAAATAGAACGAGCTGCTTGACTTCCCTGAGCAATAATGTAGCGTACTAGTACGCTAGTACATTACTTTTTAACCGATGGCATCCCTCGATGGTTTCAAAACGTATCTTTACAACATGACAGCAAACGATCACTACCAGGCTGAGCTTATTAGCCACTTGCTCGCCATAGACTCACCCGAGGCAATGGACGCAGCACTGGCCGACCTATTGACTCCCGCAGAGTATCAAGAAATCAGTAAACGACTACAGATTTTTAAACTGCTGCGTGAAGGAGTGCCGCACCGCAAAATTGCCGAAACTCTAGGGGTGGGTATCGCCACGGTTTCCCGCGGTTCGCGCGCGCTGGCCACCTTGCACGCTTCAACACCGCTACCCTCTTCACAAGCTTCTTCACGGAATGATGCACCATGACCATTGCCAATACGCATGCTTCGGGCCCGCAGCCGTTTACGCTGCCACGCAAACCTCACTACGTGACGCTGGCGGCGGACTGCGACTTCTTTGCCCTGTTTCAAAAAATCGAGCGGCAGTTTGATACCTGCTACATGCTGGAGTCGCTTGGCGAAGATAGCCATATTGCACGCCATTCGATCATCGGCTTTGACCCCGAATACACGCTGTATGCCAATGGCAACACGCTAACTATCGAAGACCGTGACGGCAATGCAAACGAGTACCCAAGCGATAACCCTTATGAACTACTGCGTAGCCTGATCCCCCAAAATATTATTTCGCGTAAGTACGCGGGTGGCTTAAGCGGCTACCTCGGTTACGATGCCATGCAGTACTTCGAGCCCTCGTTGACCCTAAAAGCCAGCGACGACTTCGATACCTTCCGCTTTGGGCTCTACAAAGATGGCCTGATCCTCGACAAGATGACCGGGGAGGTTACCTACTTCTATTACGACAATAGTCGTTACGAGTTTCTGCAGACACTGATCGACGCCGACGAAAAACCCGCAGGCCCACTGCACATCACCGCGCTGGGCGACACAATGAGCAAAGCCGAGCACGCCGAGGCGGTTGCTAAGGTGAAGCAGGACATCATCGACGGCAAGGTGTTTCAGTGCGAGGTCGGCTTTAAAAAGCGCTTTCAGATTGAGGGCGATACGCTGGCCCTTTATGATCAGTTGCGCACCATCAATCCGTCGCCCCAGATGTACTACGTCAAATTCGGCAAGCAGAAGCTGATCGGCGCAAGCCCCGAGCTACTGTTCCGCCTGCGCCAGGGTGAGATGGAAACCTTCCCGCTGGCGGGTACCACCCTGCGCGGCCAAACGCCCCAGGAAGACACCCAGCTAGCCCGGGCGCTGCTCAACGACCCCAAGGAGATCGCCGAGCACAATATGATTGTGGATCTGCACCGCAACGATATTGGCCGGGTGGCCCAGTTTGGCACAGTAAAAGTGCGCAGCCTGATGGATATCAAGCGCTTTAGCCACGTACAGCATATCTCCAGCGAAATTGTCGGGATTATTGCCGAAGGCGAAGACATGTTTACGGCGCTGGCGAGTAACTTCCCCGCGGGCACGCTAACCGGCGCACCCAAGATTGAAGCGATGAAAATCATCGATGACCTAGAAACCGACGGGCGCGGCCCCTACGGCGGTGCGGTGGGCCAGTTCTCGTTTAACGGCGACTGCACCTTTGCCATCCCCATTCGCACGGTGTTTGTGAACGGCGAGCGCGCCTACGTACAAACCTGCGGCGGCAACGTATTCGATAGCAACGCCGAGGATGAGTACGAAGAGATTCGCCGCAAGTTCGCTGGCACTCGCAAGGCCCTGGCCCCTTTTATGAGCACGGATATGGAGAGCCCCGCATGAAGGTGCTGATCATCGATAATTACGACTCCTTCACCTATAACCTTTACCAGTTTATTGGTGAAATCTTGACCACGGAGAAGAATCGCGGCGGGTTGCCTCATTTTGAGATCATCGTTAAACGTAACGACCAAATCGACTACCACGCCATTGAGGCTCTGGCGCCGGATCGCATCATTATTTCCCCCGGCCCCGGCTCGCCGGATGACCCACGCTACTTTGGCGTGTGCGCCGAGGTAATTGAAAAACTGGGTAAGACCACCCCGCTGCTAGGGGTTTGTCTGGGCATGCAGGGCATCGTGCATGTGTTCGGCGGCAAGGTGGTTAAAGCGCCGCTACCCATGCACGGCAAGATCAGCCCAATCAACCACGACAATCGCTCGGTGTTTAACGGCGTGCCCGACCAGCTTGAGGTGATGCGTTATCACTCACTGATTGCCGATGCGACCACTTTACCCGAGTGCCTGGAAGTAACCGCCACCGTGGGTGCCCTGGAAGCGGATAATTTTGAGCAGCGCAGCCGCTGGCAGGCAATGGGTGAATTCGAGCTTATGGGCGTTAAACACCGGGAATACCCGATTCACGGCATTCAATTTCACCCCGAATCATTCGCGACCGAAGGCGGTAAGGAGTTGATAGCCAACTTTCTTTTCGCGCCCAACGATCAAGCCAGAGCGTAGGCACGCAGCATAGGGTGGCTAAACGGGTGGCTAAATGAGACTCAATGAAACAGTTAGCCACCCCGCACAGGCCAGATTTACAATAACCGTCAGCCAGAACGTAACCTGGAAGGCGGTTTTCTGAGTTTTATGCCGCAGCCGCTGTTGAGCCAGGAACGCACCCGGCCAGCCACCCACTACCCCAAGCAGATGTAGCGTTTTCTCGCTCACTCGACGGCGGTTATTGATAGCCGCCTTTTTGTCGATGGCGTAGGTAATGTAAGCGAGCATGCTAATCACAGCATAAAAAGCGACGATTGGGATCACAGTAAGGACTCTTGAAGGAGGAGGAGCTACTTGCGTCGCTGAGAAGGCTTGCCCGCAACCGCTAGCTTACCGCGGCCTTTGCCAACGGGCTTACCTTTTGCACTAGGCTTGCTTTTAACACTGGGCTTGCCGGGCGCTTTACCCTTGGGGAGAGGTTTACCAGCACTGTTTTTCGGGCCGGTGCTAACTTTTCCACTAGCGGCCTTTTTACCTTTGGGAAGTGGTTTAGGTTTAGCCCCGGTGGCTTTGGTGCCCGCTTTGGCCGGTTTCGGGCGCCCTTTGTTGGCAGCGGGCGGCTTTGCCTTGCCAGCGCCTGAGCTGTAGTTGGGCCTTTCAGGCTTAGCTTTACTCTTCTTCTCTGGCACGGCTTCTGATTTTTCGGTCAGCGCGATAATGGTGTCAATCTCTTTAGGGGTGAGATCGCGCCAATCCCCCAGGGCTAATCCTTTAAGGGGCACATTCATAATGCGCGTGCGAATAAGCTGGGTAACTTCATAGCCGAAGTATTCGCACATACGGCGAATTTGCCGATTGAGTCCCTGCACCAAGGTAATAGTGAACACAAAGGTGGACTCTTTTTGCACTTTGCAGCGCTTGGTCACCTTGCCAAGAATCGGCACACCGCCCTGCATGCCCTCGATAAACTCGTCGGTGATCGGCTTATTCACCGTCACCTGATACTCTTTTTCGTGGTTGTTATTGGCACGCAGAATCTTATTAACCAAATCACCGTTATTGGTTAAAAAAATCAGCCCCTGGGAGTCTTTATCGAGCCGACCGATGGGAAAAATGCGCGTGCCGTGTTTTACAAACTCAACGATATTGTCCTTTTCGCTGGACTCGGTGGTGCTAACGATGCCCACCGGCTTGTTCAGCGCAATAAGAACCAGATCTTCCTCTTCCTGTGGCTCGATCTCCTGGCCATTGACCTTGACCAGATCCCCCGCTACCACTTGGTCGCCGGTAGTGGCGCGGCGACCGTTAATCCACACGTTGCCCTGCTCCACAAAGCGGTCAGCCTCACGGCGAGAGCACATTCCACTTTCACTAATGTATTTATTGATACGGGTAGATTTTCGTAACGACATAAAACGCCATGTGGCTAAAAGGAGTGAACAAAAAAGTTAAAAAGAGGAGCCGGGCTGCTTTAGAAAAGCCAACTCCTCGTCGGTAGAGGCCCGCCCCAACAGTGCATTGCGGTGCGGGTAACGCCCGAAGCGATCAATGATCGCCTTGTGACGCACTTCAAAATCGAGATTATTCTCTAATCCCGGCTGGTCGAACAATTTCATCGCCAAGGCATGAATGGCGGCAGATTCGCTATGCATATAGGGCATATACAAAAATGCCCGCTGCTGAGGGGTTAGCTCAGCGTCGGCACCCGCAGCCACTGCCTCCTGAGCTAGAGCCAGCGCATCGGTGGCAAAAGCGCGCGCATCATCGCGGAAGATATTGCGCGAGAACTGATCCAGCACGATGATTTCCGCCAGCCGCCCTTCAGCCGTTTTCCGCCATGGGTAGCACTCACACCGGGCGGCCTGGGCGTGCAGTTCGCCAAAGCGCGCCTGGATCTTGCGATCCATCTCAAGGTCTTTTTTAAACCACTGAGCAGGCGTCAACTCCTCAAACCAAAAGTCGAGTACCGCTTGAGCACCTGAGGACATTGACGCCTCCCTGTTGTAGTAGAACGTTCGGCAATTAAAGAAACTAGCCTGTATTGCGTAAGCCAGCGGCTATACCCGCCATGGTCACCATCAACGCGCGCGACAGATCGGCGCTGATCGCCCCATCCGCATCGCGGTTGCGCTGCAGCAGTTCCGCTTGAAGGCCATGCAGCGGGTCGATGTACGGATTGCGTACATCGATCGCCTGGCGAATCAACGGCGTGTTCTCCAGCAGCTTATCCTGTTGGAGAATATCGAGCACCGCCTCCTCAAGCCGCGCAAAACGCTCACGTAGCTTTTTGCCCAGCGCCTTTAGCGATGGCTCATCGACAAGGCGATGCTCGTAGTAGGCGGCAATGGCCACGTCGGCTTTGGCCAACAGCATCTCAAGCATGTCGAGATAAGTGCCGAAGAAGGGCCACTCAGTGCGCATTTCTTGCAGCACATCGCGTCCACCGGGCTGCTCTAAGCGGGTTGAGAAAGCTTCACCGCTGCCCAGCCAGGCCGGCAGCATCAGGCGAATCTGTGTCCAGGCGAAAATCCATGGAATGGCGCGCAGGGTTTCTACGCCGCCATCCTGGCGGCGCTTGGTGGGACGTGAGCCTAGCGGCAGCCTTCCTAAAGCGCCCTCCGGCGTTACCGCCCGGAAGTAAGGGACAAAATCGGGGTCTTCCCGCACCACGCCGACATAAGCACCATGCGCTACCTTGGCGAGTTGATCCATCTCTTCACGCCAATGCGGTTCCGGCGCGCGAGGCGGCAACAGTGTGGCTTCCAGTACCGCGCAGGCATAAATCTCCATAGAACGTAGCGCAATATCGGGCTGGCCGAACTTGAAGCGAATCATTTCGCCCTGTTCGGTCACCCGCAGGCTGCCGTTCACCGAGCCGGGAGGCTGGGAAAGAATCGCCGCGTGGGCCGGGCCGCCGCCACGGCCTACGGTGCCACCGCGGCCGTGGAACAGGGTTAGATCAACACCGTGCCGGTTACACACATTGACCAGCGACTCCTGGGCCCGGTACTGCGCCCAAGCGGCGGCCAACTGACCGGCATCTTTGGCTGAATCTGAGTAGCCGATCATCACTTCCTGGCGATCATCAATCAGCGAACGATAGCTCGGTATCGCCAGCAGTTGGTCCACCACATCGCCTGCGTGATCCAGGTCGTTGAGGGTTTCAAACAGCGGTGCGATAGGCAGCGTGACCTGCCCTCCTACCTCTTTCATCAGCAGTGCCACGGTGAGCACGTCCGACGGTTCAGCGGCCATGGAAATAATGTAGGTTCCCAGCGCTTCGGAGTGTTCCTGGGCAATCACCTTAAAGGTATCCAGCACTTCCCGGGTCTCGGCAGAACACTCCCAGCGGCGCGGAATCAGCGGGCGACGGGAAGCCAACTCGGCCAGCAGGAACTCTTGACGCTGGGCTTCATCCCATTCGCGGTAGTGGCCAAGGCCAAGCGTACTGGTCAGCTCTTCAATCACCTGTGCGTGGCGGCTGGCCTCCTGGCGCAGATCGAGCTTGGTCAGCGTAACGCCGAATACGGCGACCCGGCGCAAGGTATCCAGCAGCGCGCCGTTAGCGATGGTGTCGAGACCAACATCGCAAAGTGAGCGGTAGCAGCCGAGCAGCGGGGAATAGAGCTGATCACGGGTTTCAATAATCGGCCCGCCGTCATAGTTACGCCCCTCAAGCTCGGCCTTGGCCCAATCCCGGGTTGACTCCATTCTTGTCAGCAGGCGCTTTAGCACTTCGCGATACGGTTCGGCCACATCGCCCGCCTCGGCTTTAAGCGCGCTGTTGGCCTTCCACATGGAGAGCTCAGTCTTTAACTGATCCAGGTCGCGCAGGTAAAGATCGGCGGCCATCCAGCGGCCCAGTAGCAATACCTCGCGGGTGACCCGGGCGGTCACGTTGGGATTACCGTCGCGATCCCCACCCATCCAGGAGGCGTAGCGAATCGGCGCGGCATCCAGGGGTAAGCGCTCACCGGCGGTATCCAGCAGCAGGTTATCCAAATCGCGGTGGAAGTCCGGCACTGCCTGCCAGAGTGAGTTTTCAATAACGGCAAAGCCCCACTTGGCCTCATCAACCGGCGTGGGGCGTTCGTGGCGAATCTCATCGGTGTGCCATGCCTGGCTGATCAGTTCTTCCAGACGCCCCTGGGCGCGAGTGCCGCGTTCAGGGTAATCTTCGGAGCTTTCAATGGCAGTCAGGCACTCATCAATGGCGTCATATTTCTGAATCAGCGTGCGGCGGATAACTTCCGTGGGGTGGGCGGTCAACACCAGCTCAACGCGCATATTGGCGAGGGTCTCAACCAGTTTACGCGGTGAGTTACCCGCCTGCTGAGCGCGCTTAAGCAGTTCACCAAGCACCGGTTGGGAGCCCGGCTTGTAATCCTCTACGCGGCGAAAGCGTGCCCGGTAGTGCTGTTCCGCAATGTTGGCGAGGTTTAAAAACTGGTTAAACGCCCGGGTGACCGGCAATAGGTCTTTCTCAGGCAGATCTCGCAGGTACTCGATCAATTCGCGCTGCTGCAGAGAATCGCCCTGGCGCCCGCGCTTGGCGTGAGCACGGATGGTTTCAATCTTATCGACAAATGCTTGGCCCAAATCGTCGGCAATGGTTCGCCCCAGGCTATCACCCAGAATACGCACATTATCGCGCAGAGATTCGTGTAGGTCGTGACTCATTGGCATGGCCTCCTTGCAGGCGTCGCGTAATAATTAGATCAGGAATGGGTAGATTGTTTTTCTTCTGCTTTAGCTGCCTGCCAGTGGGTTTC
This sequence comes from Halomonas sp. MES3-P3E, assembly GCF_002836035.1. Classification (NCBI taxonomy): domain Bacteria; kingdom Pseudomonadati; phylum Pseudomonadota; class Gammaproteobacteria; order Oceanospirillales; family Halomonadaceae; genus Halomonas; species Halomonas sp. MES3-P3E. Next base: position 28,580 of record NZ_PJBT01000021.1, read on the forward strand.
CATCTCGTCTAACGAGGCCTCCGCCAGCGGTCGCTGGGCAGCGTTAAGCTCGCCTTCGACGTAGCGAAAGCGGCGTTCAAACTTTGCATTGGTCGCGCGTAGGCACTGCTCTGGGTCAGCGTTCAATGTGCGGGCAAGATTGGTGACTGCAAACAGCAGATCGCCAACTTCTTCCTGGGCGTGCTGTTGATCACCGGCGGCGAGCGCCTCCTCGACTTCGGCCAGCTCTTCGCGAATTTTCGCTACCACGCCCTTGGCATCTGGCCAATCAAACCCTACCCGCGCTGCGCGTTTCGATAACTTGGCGGCCCGGCTGAGCGCTGGCAGCGTGCGTGGCACATCGTCTAATACCGACGGCGTAGCGACAGCTCGTTCGGCTCTCTCTTCCGCTTTTAGCGACTCCCAACGGCTATTCACCTGCTGGGTTTTCACCTCTTCGGCACTCACTCCAGGCGGGCGGCGCGAGGCCAGGGTGCCATCCGGAAACACGTGCGGATGACGACGCAGCATTTTTGCGGTCAGCGTATCGACAATATCGGCAAAGTCGAAGCGCCGCTCTTCGGCACCAAACTGAGCGTAGTAGACCACCTGAAAGAGCAGATCGCCCAGCTCACCGGGCAACTCATCGAAGGCGCGACGCTCAATGGCATCGGCGACCTCGTAAGCCTCTTCCAGTGTGTGGGGCACGATGCTGTCCCAGTCCTGCTGCAAGTCCCATGGGCAGCCCTGCTCGGCGTCACGCAGCACTTGCATCATGGTCAGCAGGTCGTCCATACCATGGCGCATCATTCCCCTCCCTTACGCGTTTGCTTTTCCGGGTCTGCATTGCGCAAACGGCGCACTTCGGTAACGTTTGGCAACTGCTGGATACGGGAGAACAGGCGCCCCAGGGATTCCAGGCCGTCGACTTCCAAGGTAATGCGCAGACGGGCGATGCCCTCGTCGGTATCGGTCAATGTGTTCACGGCGAGTACGTTGACTTTTTCATTGCCGAGCAGCCCTGTCACATCGCGCAGTAGCCCGGAGCGATCCCAGGCTTGAATCTCAATGGTCACCGGATAGCGGGTCTGGGCACGTTCGCCCCACTCTACCTCGATAATGCGCTGGGGTTCGTCCAGGCGCAATTGCAGAATATTGCTACAGTCCTGGCGATGCACGGTGACGCCACGCCCCTGGGTGATAAAGCCGATGATCGGTTCGCCAGGCACTGGCCGACAGCAGTTCGCCATACTGGTTTTCAGATTGCCGACGCCGAGCACCGTGATATCACTTTTGGTGGCTTTGCTGGATTGCCGCTGAGGCTTGGCTAGCAGGCGATTCAGCTGCTCCTGGTCGTCGGTTTCGCCGAACAGCTGTTGGGCCTGATGCAACACTTGGCCAATACGCAGATCACCGGCGCCAATGGCGGCATACATATCGTCAGCGTTGAGGTAGTTAACTGCCTTGGCCAGCTTGGGCAGGTCGAGCCCTTCGACATCCAGGCGGCGCATCTCGCGGTCAAACAGCGCGCGCCCTTCATCCAGGTTTTGATCCCGCGCCTGGTGCTTGAACCACGCCTGAATTTTGGCCCGCGCCCGGGAGGTGCGCACATAGCCCAAACTGGGGTTTAACCAGTCGCGGCTTGGCCCGCCTTTGGTGGCCGTCAGTATCTCGATCTGCTGGCCGGTTTTGAGCTTATAAGTGAGCGGCACAATGCGCCCATTGATCTTAGCGCCCCGGCAGCGGTGGCCAATTTCGGTATGCACTCGGTAGGCAAAATCGATAGGCGTGGCAACCCGCGGTAAATCGATCACATGGCCATCGGGGGTGAACACATAGATGCGGTCAGGCGCGACATCGCTGGAGAGCCCTTCGCGCAGATCACCAAAGCCACCCACTTCGTCCTGCCACTCCAACACTTGGCGCAGCCAGGCGATTTTTTCTTCATAGCTACGGCTTTTAGCGTTGGTATCGTGGCCCTTGTAGCGCCAGTGGGCACAGACGCCCAGTTCAGCTTCGTCGTGCATGGCAAAGGTGCGAATCTGGATTTCGAGCACCTTGTTTTCCGGCCCCATCACGGCAGTGTGCAGTGACTGGTAGCCATTTTTCTTGGGGTTGGCGATGTAGTCATCAAACTCGTTCGGCACGTGGTGCCAGCGCGAATGGATGATGCCCAGCACGGTGTAGCAGTCGGCCACTTCCGGCACCAGAATCCGCACTGCGCGCACGTCGTGAACTTGTGAAAAATCGATCCGCTTACGCTTCATTTTGCGCCAGATCGAGTAGATATGCTTGGCCCGCCCATCCACATCGTAGCGGTGAATATGCTGGGCCTCCATCAAGCCCTTGATGGTTTCTACCACATCGTGGATATAGCGGTCGCGGTCGAGACGTTTTTCCGCCAGCAGCTTGGCAATCGCTTTGTATTCGTCTTCGTGCAAGTAACGAAACGATAGGTCTTCCAGCTCCCACTTGAGCTGACCGATACCCAAACGGTGAGCCAGGGGTGCGTAAATATCCGCGACCTCTCTGGCCACCTGTAAACATTTTTCCCGAGGAGCATCTTTTACCTGACGCAGCGCACAGGTACGTTCGGCAATTTTGATTAAGGCGACGCGTACATCGCCCACCATGTTGACCAGCATCTTGCGCAGGTTTTCCTGCTGATTATGCTGGCCCATGCCATGGTCAGGCGCTAACGGGTAGCTGATCGCGGCCATTTGCAGAACGCCATCGATCAGGCTCGCGACTTCTTCTCCAAAGCGTTTTGTCACCGCCTCAAGGCTCAGTAAGCCTTCCCGCACCGCACGGTAGAGAACGGCGGCTTCCAGCGTGGCCTGATCCAACTTCAAATCGCCAAGGATATCGGCCATTTCCAGGCCCATGCGGAAGCTGGAACCCGGCGAAAGCCATACACGATGCGTGCGAGGGGCTTCTAGTTCTAACGTTTCAGCAAGCTCACAGGCCTCGACTAAACGCTCGGGATCACGTAGGCGCACATCTTCTTGCAGGCGCGTTAACCATTGTTGTATATCCACCTTTCCGCTAGCGGTTAGCGGCTGGTCTTCACGCACTTTTACCATGACTATCACTCATCCATTCTGGGGGACGATCTCCACACGGCTGTCACCGTGGCTTGACGCATTTAGCTGCATCAGCTTCAAACAGCATCATTTTCAAACAACATTAGTGTTTCCATATGCGCAGTGTGAAGGAACATATCTGCCACTGCTACTTGCTTAACCCGGTAACCCGCATGCACAAGATGTGCCGCATCCCGTGCAAGCGTTGCGGGGTCACAGGAAATATAGACCACCCTGGGCACCGGGTGGCGCGCCAGCGACTGACAAATTGCTTCCCCACCGTTGCGCGGCGGGTCAAGCACTAGCGCATCACTATCGCGATGAGCAGATAGCAGCTCTTTAACGCTGGCGGGGTCGTTCAAATCGGCTTGTTGGCCGCTGACCATCAGCGCGTTGTGCTTAGCATTTATCGCAATCCGCGCCACCATGGCAGGGTTGCCTTCCACCGCGTGCACTTCAGCACCCGCCGCGGCGATGGGTAGGCTGAAATTCCCGATACCTGCAAACAAATCGAGCAGTTTTTGCCCTGGCTTGGGCGCCAACCATTGCATCACTTGGGCAACCATTTGCTGATTAACCTGGGCGTTGACCTGTAAAAAATCGCCTGGGGCAAAACTCAGTGTTAGCGGTGGCTGGTCGTTGAGTGTTAGCGACTCTTCCAGCACCGGGGGCGCGCCATGCCAGTGCAGCGTGGGTGTTTCACGCCCCAACCAGGTGCCTAAGGCCACTTGATGCTGCTGGGCAAAGGCTTGCCAGCGCTCGGCATCCTGCTGGTGCTCTTTCAGTTGGCGCACCAGCACCACTTGGGTAGTCGCCGTTGCCAGCAGCTCGATATGGCCTACCTGCCGCGGAGCTTCTAGGGTTACCAGTAATTCGCGCAGTGGCGTTAGCAGCTGTTGTAGGGAATCTACCAGCACTGGGCAGCGCTCGATGTCCACCAGCCGGTGGCTATGGGCGGCACGAAAACCCAGACGGGTATTGCCCTGACTATCTACCTTGACGCCTAGCCGTGCACGACGCCGATAGCCCTGGTCATCGCCCTGAATCGTGCCAATCTCGCCTAGTGTGATGCCTTGACGCGCAAACAGGTCACGCACCACCTCACGCTTGTGGGTGCGCTGGGCATCAATATTTAAATGTTGTAAATCGCAGCCGCCACAGTGGCCAAAATGCGGGCACGGGGGCTTAACACGCTGATCAGAGGACGTTAGCAGTGATTTAATATGCGCTTCGTCAAAGCGTTTGCGCGTCAGATGAGTCGCCACCTCAACCTGTTCACCGGGCAACGCCTGATCAACAAACACGGTTTTACCGTTGGCTGAGTGGGCGACGCCACGGCCATCGTGCGCTAAGCGCTCAATCACCAAGGGCGACGTATCATTATCTGTAGCCGTATGACGCGTTTTGCCGCCTGGCGTGCCAGCAAGCCCAGAGTGACCGGATGCGGGCCTAGACGGCCGCCTTTTTCCCAACATGGCCATGGTTATACTCCTGGGGCAAATAGGCCAGTAGAGAGATAGCGGTCACCGCGGTCACAGACAATAAACACAATGACCGCATTTTCAGTTTGTTCGGCAATGCGCAGCGCGCCTGCCAAGCTACCACCTGATGAAACTCCGGCCAGAATACCCTCTTCGCGGGCAAGACGACGCATATGCTCTTCGGCTTCTTGCTGGCCGATATCAAGCGTGACATCCACCCGGGGCGCTTCAAAGATGGCGGGAAGGTACTCTTTTGGCCAGCGACGAATACCGGGAATACTGGCGCCATCGGCGGGCTGCAAGCCGACAATCTGAATAGCCGGGTTTTGCTCTTTTAAATAGCGCGACACGCCCATGATGGTGCCCGTGGTGCCCATTGAGCTTACAAAGTGAGTCACTTCGCCACCGGTTTGTTGCCATACTTCAGGGCCGGTGGTGCGATAGTGCGCCAACGGGTTATCCGGGTTGGCGAACTGATTGAGCGGTTTTCCCTCGCCACTGGCGATCATGTCATCCGCTATATCCCGAGCTTCCTCCATGCCACCGGCTTTACTGGCCGAAATGAGTTTGGCCCCATAGGCTGCCATCGCCTGCTTACGCTCTTCCGAGGCGTTTTCCGGCATCACGAGTACCATTTTGTAGCCTTTGATCGCCGCCGCCATAGCCAACGCAATACCGGTATTACCTGAGGTTGCCTCAATCAGCGTATCGCCGGGGGTAATATCACCACGGGCTTCCGCCTCGCTGATCATGGAGAGTGCGGGACGATCCTTGACCGAACCCGCTGGGTTATTGCCTTCAAGCTTGGCCAGCAGGGTATTGTTGCGACCGGCGCTAATGCGCTTCAGGCGCACTAATGGCGTGTTGCCAACAATCTCTTCCAACGTGGGATAGCCCTTAAGATCGTACATGAAAACTCCTTATCGTAACCGTTATGCTGCATTATATCGGTGCTGCCTTGACCTGGACAGGCAACCTCATTGAATCAGCGAGCTTCTTTTCATGTCATTGAATACCCGTCTTCTATTTGCCCTACTCGGTTTTCCGCTCCTGGTGTACGCCATGATGGCTGTATTACTGGTCATACATAGTGATACGGAAGCTCAGGCGGCACAGCAAGAACGCTTGGAAAATGCTGGCGAGCTGCTGTTGCCCAGTTTTGCTGACGCAGTCGCACAGAGTGATTCTCAGCGTCTTGAGGCCCTGGCCCGCCAACTTCTCACCATGAGAGGATTGCGGGCGGTTGCGCTTTTTGATGCGCAAGGCGACCGTCTTTTATTACTGGGCAACGCTGCGCAACCCACCCTGGAAGCGCCAGCTAGCAGCCAACTGCTCATGGAAGAAGAGGCTTGGCGACTGCGCTTACCGTTAGCGGTTACCCAGCCCAATACAAGCTTAGTCAGTGCGGTCAGTAGTAGCGCAGGCTGGCTGGTTATTGAAATGGACACCCGAGCGCTCACCCTGGGCCGTTATAAATTGATTGCTAGTCTTAGCTTAGGCGGCATGTTGCTTGGCCTGCTGATGTTTTTAATCGCCTTCGCCATCAGTCGCTATGCCACCCGCCCTATCGAAGAAGCTAACCAAGCACTTTATCGTTTATCCCGCGGTGACTATCGGCTACATCTGATGCCTTCTAATGCGGCGGAACTTAACCACCTGATTAGCCACATTAATACCCTCGCTGAACACTTTCAGCAGGCCCAGCGTGATATGCAAACGCAAATTGAGCAGGCCACCAGCGAACTGCAAGAATCCATGGAAACCATTGAGGAGCAGAATATAAAGCTCGATTTGGCCCACCGCAGCGCTTTGCGGGCGAATGCGGTGAAATCCGAATTCTTAGCCAACATGAGCCATGAGATTCGCACCCCACTCAACGGCATTATTGGGTTTTGCCGACTGCTGGGCCGTTCATCGCTGGATACCCGCCAGCAGGAATGGTTGCAGCACGTGCATCGCGCTTGCGACAACCTGCTTATGTTGGTTAACGACGTGCTCGACTTTTCCAAGCTTGAGGCCAATCGCCTTACCCTCGAAGAAGCGGATATTGATATCGTCGCACTGGTTGATGAAGTGATAGGGCTTCACGCGCCTGAAGCCCAGCGCAAGCAGTTACACCTAGTGGCGATGGTGTATGACGATGTCCCTACACCACTGAGCGGTGATCCGTTGCGTATTCATCAAGTGTTAAATAACTTGATTGGTAATGCGCTCAAATTCACTCATGAAGGTGACGTGATTGTGCGTGTCATGCTGGATAACCAGGAAGGCCAGCATGTCGTGCTTAACCTCAGCGTTAGTGACACCGGAATTGGTCTTAGCGATGCCCATCAGAAGGCCTTATTTAGCGCCTTTTCCCAGGCTGAACCCAGCCATTCGCGCGAGTTTGGCGGCAGTGGCCTGGGGCTTACTATCTGCCGCCAGCTCATTGAGCGCATGGGCGGCGAGATTGAGCTGGAGAGTGTACTGGGCCAAGGCACCACTTTCTCCTTTACACTGCCCCTGCTGGCTTACAAAGCAATCGAACGACCAGCGGAGATTAGCCTAGCCAACCCCACTATTTGCCTCTATGAAACACATGCGCCTACTCGCCATGTGTTGGAGCATTTGCTGCAGCGCTGGGAAGCGCAACCGATTGCGTTTGATGCCCCTGAGCCGGCACAACTGCTGATATTGGGGTTGGAGCACAGTGATTATACGCCCGAGCGCCACCGCTACTGGCAAAAAGCCATTGATCAAACGCCTTGCCCTGTATTGATTTTAGCCAACGGCAACAGTTTTGACCTGCCCCCTTTACGATTACCCCAGGGCGGTGAAACGCTTTACAAACCCTTTTCACGCGCTCAATTGGTGGCATCGCTTAAGCAATTACTGCTGCCGGCGTTTGTGTCCGATAAGAAGCCTGGGCCGTTAGCCGCTCTGCCAGCGTCGTCTCAACCCGTCAAGTTGTTGATTGTGGATGACAATGCGCCGAACCGCGAGCTGCTCAAAAATATGCTTGAAGATCCCGCCCTGCATATCACGGCATTAGAAAGTGGCCACCAAGCACTAGAGTTTGCGCGAACCAGCAACGTAGATATGGTGCTGATGGATATTCGTATGCCTGGCATGGATGGTGTACAAACCACCCAAGCGTTGCGCCGACTCAGCAGTACATGGGCTCGCTGCCCCATTATAGCGGTCACCGCTCATGTCCTCAGCAGTGAACGCCAAAAGTGGCTCGCCGAAGGCCTTGATGACGTCCTGATAAAACCCATTGATGAGGCACAGCTGCATCAACTGCTTCATCGCTTTTTGGGGGTTACCCATCGGCTAGCCGACAGCAATGCAGCGCCTTCTGCAACGAGCAGTAGCAAAGCCACTATTAAGTCATTTAGCCACACGACGCCCGCCAAGCTACCCGTTGTGGATCTTGAGATAGGCGCACGCCTAGCAGGCGGTAAAGAGTACCTCGCACGGGAGCAGCTAAAACGTTTGATCGACAGCTTGGACGAAAGCGAACAACATATGCGTAGCGCTTTTGCGCAACAAAATTTGCCGATGCTGCTCGATTGGGTCCATGGATTGAATGGCGCCAGCCGCTACTGCGGCGCGCCGGAACTGGCATTGCTGGTAGAGACATTGGAGACACGGCTGCGGACCAGCGGCTTAGACCATGTAGAGGGGCTACTGGAGGACTTATATCGTGCAATGGCACGACTAAAAGCACACCGCCCGTTTTTACTCAGGTCCTAAGCCAATAACTAATACCTAAAGACCAAAAACAAATCTTCGTCCGATCTTGGCTGGCTATGTGCGTTCCAACACCACAAAAGCAACCGCGTACTCGGCTTCGTCACTCAAGGTGATATGACTCGCCGTGACGCCTGCCGCCTGGAGTAGCCGCTCTGCTTTACCGTCAAGCACGAAGTAAGGCTTACCCAAGGCATCATTAAGCACCTGGATATCACACCACTGCATTCCGTGGCGCAGACCAAGCCCTAGCGCTTTAACAAACGCCTCCTTGGCAGCAAAACGTTTGGCGAGGAAGGCGGCAGGCTGGGATTTCTGGAGCCAAAGCGTATGCTCTTCAGGCCCTAAAATTCGCTGCGCAAAGCGCGGGCCGTGCCGCTGCACGGCCCGCGTAAAGCGCTCAATACGCGCTATATCGGAGCCAATACCCACAATCATCGCCTAAAAAACCTCTTGGTAGGGACTCCTGAATAGTCAATCTCTAAAGAGTCAATCTCTGATCAATGCCCGCAGCATCCGTTATGCACATGATCTTCTGTATGTTCATGTTCATGGTCGTGCTCATGATCGTGGGCATCGAGAGCTGCCATTAACCCCGCCTCTTGGCCTGCGATAATCAAGCGTTTCATTTCTTGTACGGCCTCTTTCAGGCCAACAAACAGCGCACGGGCAATAATGGCATGACCAATATTAAGCTCGTTGATGCCTGGCAATGCCGCAATGGCTTCAACGTTATGGTAGTGCAAGCCGTGACCGGCATTGACCACCAATCCTAGTGAGACAGCATACGTGGCGGCAGCTGTTAAGCGGTGATACTCCGCATTCGCCGCATCGCTGCCTGGTCGAGCTTCTGCGTAAGCGCCTGTGTGCAGCTCGATGGTAGGAGCCCCGGCGCGCTGGGCAGCATCGATCTGCTCTACGTCAGGATCGATAAACAGAGAGACGTCGCAGCCCGCTGCGCTCAATCGCTGGCAGGCGCTGGCAATAACGTCAAAGCCGCCGACCACATCCAGGCCACCTTCAGTGGTCAGTTCTTCACGCTTCTCAGGTACCAGACAAACGTGGGCTGGACGCACTTCTTCAGCCAGCGCCAGCATCTCTTCGGTAACCGCCATTTCCAGGTTCATGCGGGTATTAAGCACTTCGGCCAGAATGCGCACATCACGAGGCTGAATATGACGACGGTCCTCACGCAAATGCACCGTAATACCATCAGCGCCCCCCTCTTCAGCCACTAGCGCGGCTTGAACAGGATCAGGGTAGCGGGTACCTCGGGCTTGGCGAAGTGTCGCAATGTGGTCAATATTGACGCCTAACAGTATCCGAGGGGGGTGCATAATGCCTCCAGCGCAGCGATAAGAAAGAGTTTGTGAGCAAGAAATTCAACCATTAGGGACGATGGCGACGTCGCGCTAAATCGAGCATTAATTCTCGCGAGCGTAAGACGGTGGAACCCAGGTGCGGTGCCAGTGCGGCACGCATCACCGCCTTCAAAGCGTTAGCGAGCCCTTCATGCTGCCAGTCACCCTGTTCAATATAGCGCAGCGTGCGGCCATCTAAACCGCGTTCGGCCGGGGAAAAAGCGCGCGTCGCTGCATCAAAACGATAGCGCAGTTGGGGGTCCAAAACGCTGCCCTCCGGTGTTGTAAACTGCGGCGTTGCTTCAAGCGCTTCTAGCAGCGCCCACTCATAACGGCGCAATGCCAACGCCCTCTCAGCGGGCGCTGGCAACGCTTCCAGTAGCGCTGTATAAAAGGCGAATACATCAGAGGCTGGCAACTCAAGCGGCAGTAGCCGGGTGGCGATTTCATTGGCGTAAAGCCCACAAAGTAAGCCTTCACCCGCTAATAGTGCCGTCTGGCCGCGCGACTCCATTAGCGTGAGCCGTTTTAAATCACGACTGCCTTGCCAACTCACGAATAGCGGCGTGAAGGGCTGTAAGCGCTGTCGCGATTTTGAACCAGGCCGCTGACCTCCATGGGCCACAGCACGCACTCTGCCATGATCAAGCGTTAATAGATCCACCAGCGCACTGGTTTCACGATAAGGCCGACGGTGGAGTAAAAAAGCCGGCTCTGGCGACATCGCTACCTTCAATCGAGGTCGTAACCTAAGCTTTTCAGGGCGCGCTCGTCATCCGACCAGCCGCGTTTCACCTTCACCCATAAATTGAGCATCACTTTCGTACCCAGCGCGCGCTCCATATCCAGGCGCGCTTCACGACCAATACTTTTGAGTCGATCGCCGTTCTCACCAATCAAAATGACTTTTTGGCCCTGACGCTCAACAAGAATGAGCGCGCTGATATGCGTAACACGCTCGGTCTCGCGGAACTCTTCAATTTCAACGGTCATCTGATAAGGAAGTTCATCGCCCAACTGGCGCATGACCTTTTCACGTACCAGTTCAGCCGCCATAAAACGCAGGCTTTTATCGGTAATCTGGTCTTCAGGGAAGAAGTGAACGCTTTCGAGAAGGTGTTTGGCCACTTCCTCTTCCAGGGTGTCTACCTGAGTCCCATGCTTAGCTGAAATCGGTATGATCGCGGCGAAGTCACGGCGAGCGCCGACATCCGCTAGCCAAGGCAGTAAATCGCCCTTTTCGCCTAGACGGTCGACTTTATTGACCGCCAGAATTATTGGCGCCTTAACGTGCTCAAGGCGCTTTAACACAGCCTGGTCTTCTTCCGTCCAGCGGGTGCGGTCAATAATAAACACCACACAATCTACGTCGCGCAGGGCCTGGGTAGCGGCCTGGTTCATAAAGCGGTTAATCGCTTTATTGCGATCCTTGGACATGATGTGCATGCCTGGGGTATCGACATAGATAAACTGTGTTTCTTCAACGGTTTTAATACCCATGACCTGATGGCGCGTGGTTTGCGGACGCCGCGAGGTAATCGATATTTTCTGCCCCAGAATACGGTTCATGAGGGTCGATTTGCCCACGTTGGGTCGGCCGACGATGGCAACGAATCCGCAGGTTTGGCTCATGATTTGTCTCCAGGACTTTTTTCAAGGTACGACAGCGCTTCTTCAGCCGCTTGCTGTTCTGCATGACGGCGGCTAGGGCCTTTACCAGTGGTATGCTCAACCAACAGGTCTATGTAACACTCCACGGTAAAGGTCTGGGCATGTGCTTCCCCCTTTACGCAGACAACTTCATACCGCGGCAAAGCGGCTTGACGCGACTGCAAAAACTCCTGCAAACGCGTTTTGGGGTCCTTTTGGGTATCTTGCAACGAGATATTTTCCAATCGCTCTGCATACCAATCCAATACACGGTCACGCACCACATCCATGCCAGCATCCAGATAGATAGCCCCAATGATGGCTTCAACCGCGTCCGCCAGGATCGATTCACGGCGATGCCCACCGCTTTTCATCTCACCAGAGCCTAGCCGCAAGCACTCACCGAACTCCATTTCCCGGGCAAGCTCCGCCAGCGTTTGGCCTTTCACCAACCGCGCACGCAGGCGTGAAAGCTGACCTTCACGAGCCTGGGGGAAGCGCTGAAACAGCGCCTCGGCGATCACAAAATTGACAATGGAGTCACCCAGGAATTCCAGGCGCTCATTGTTACGACCACCGAAGCTGCGGTGGGTCAAGGCCAATTCCAATAACGTATCGTCGCCAAAGGTATGGCCGATTCGTCGGCAAAAAGCGTTCAAGGAATTACTCACAGCTCTCCTACGTCATTGACGTTAACTAAAGTGACATAACTGACTAACCACAATCTAAGTAGGTGCTTCATTCAATACGACGCACGCTGGTAAAACTCGGCAACCCACCATCCCAATGCATCCACACTGCAAATGCACGACCAACAATATTCTCTTCCGGCACAAAGCCCCAATAGCGGCTGTCGTTGGAGTGGTCACGGTTATCACCCATCATGAAATAGTGCCCTTCAGGCACTTCTACTTCACGCATTTGTGGGCCAGGGTCGCGGGGGTTGTTATAGATAAAGTGCTCAGCATCGCCAAGGCGTTCTGCTAATAATAGCTGCTGGGGAGAGCCGCTGGGGCCCTCTTCAATCAACTCTTTCGCTACTGGCTCACCGTTGACATACAGCTGTTTGCCTTCATAGCGAATACGATCGCCTGGCATACCGACAACCCGTTTGATGAAATTCACAGAAGGCTCATCGGGGAAGCGAAACACCATCACATCGCCACGTTCAGGGTCATCTATTTCGATGAAACGCGTGTTTACCACGGGTAAACGTAAACCGTACGCAAATTTATTCACCAATATGAAGTCGCCTACCTCCAGCGTTGGCCGCATTGAGCCCGAAGGGATCTGAAAGGGTTCAATGATGAAGCTACGCACTACCAGCACCACTAATAGCACCGGAAAGAACGAACGCGCGTAGTCAACGGGCCAAGGTTCTTTGAGCAGCTTTTCGCTGGTTACTGGGTCAAGCCCCTCGTGGGTATTGGCCTCCGCTGCAGCAAATCGCTGACGGCGTTTGGGCTTGAGCAACAGCACATCCAAAAGATAAATAACGCCCGAAAGCGCAACGGCAAGTACCAGCAGTAATGAAAAATCCATGAGTGGCGTTCGTTCCTAGTCGTTAACCTTGAGCACAGCAAGGAAGGCATCCTGGGGAATTTCCACACGCCCCACTTGTTTCATGCGTTTCTTACCCGCTTTCTGTTTCTCGAGCAGTTTCTTCTTACGGCTGACATCGCCGCCATAACACTTGGCCGTGACATTCTTACGTAATGCCTTCACCGTTGAGCGCGCCACCACTTGGCCACCGATAGCCGCCTGGATTGCCACGTCGAACATCTGCCGAGGAATCAGCTCTTTCATTTTCTCCACCAGCAAACGGCCACGAGTGTGGGCATGGTCACGGTGGATAATGACGGCTAACGCATCGACTTTATCGCCGTTAATCAGCACGTCTAGACGCACTAACTTGGCTTCTTCAAAACGCTCAAAGTTGTACTCCAGCGACGCATATCCCTTAGAGATGGACTTCAAACGATCAAAGAAGTCCATGACGACTTCTGACATGGGTAGCTCATAGGCCAGTTGAATCTGGTTGCCTAAGAACTGCATATCCCGCTGTGTACCCCGGCGCTGTTCACACTCGGTAATCACGTTGCCTACATACTCCTGGGGAACCAGGATGCTGGCGCGGACAACCGGCTCGCGCATTTCATCTACGTCGGCCATGTCAGGCAGTTTGGAGGGGTTGGAGACGTAGTTAACGTCGCCGTTTTTCATCGCTAGTTCATAAACAACCGTTGGCGCCGTGGTGAGTAGGTCAATATTATACTCACGCTCCAGGCGCTCCTGCACAATTTCCATGTGTAGCGTGCCAAGAAAGCCCACACGGAAACCGAAGCCAAGGGCATCGGAGTTCTCTGGCACATATTCAAGCGAAGCATCATTAAGCGCCAGTTTTTCTAGCGCATCGCGGAAGTCTTCGTAATCATCCGCGCTGACCGGGAACATACCGGCATAAACCTGTGGCTTCACTTTTTGGAAACCAGGTAAGCGCGCGACGTCAGGGGTTTTCGTATGGGTAATCGTATCGCCCACCGGTGCCCCGTGAATCTCCTTAATGCCAGCGACAATAAAACCAACTTCACCGGCACGCAGGATATTAGTCTGTTTACGCTGGGGGGTAAAAATACCCACTTCTGTCGTGCCCCAGTCGCGGCCCGTCGATTTAATACGGATCTTATCGCCTTTGCGCAGCGTCCCATCAAATAGACGCACCAGTGAGACTACGCCGAGATAGTTATCAAACCAGGAGTCGATAATGAGCGCTTGCAGGGGTGCATCGGGATCGCCTTTGGGTGGCGGAATATCACGCACCAAGCGTTCCAGCAGGGCGTCAATTCCAATACCGCTTTTAGCCGACACTCGGCAGGCATCGGTAGCATCAAGCCCGATGATCTCCTCGATTTCCTGAGAAACCTTGTCACAATCTGCCTGCGGCAAATCGATTTTGTTAAGTACCGGCAGAACTTCCAGGCCTTGTTCAATCGCGGTATAGCAGTTGGCCACCGACTGGGCTTCCACGCCTTGTGCTGCATCGACTACCAGCAGTGCACCTTCACAGGCGTAGAGCGAACGCGACACTTCGTAAGAGAAATCAACGTGCCCCGGCGTATCGATAAAGTTGAGCTGGTAAACCTGGCCATCGGCAGCCGTATAATCCAGCGTCACCGACTGGGCCTTGATGGTAATACCACGCTCGCGCTCAATGTCCATGGAATCGAGCACTTGCTCTTTAAGCTCACGTTCCGTTAACCCTTCACAGGTCTGAATCAAACGATCAGAGAGCGTCGATTTACCATGGTCAATATGTGCGATAATAGAGAAATTTCGTATATGCTTGATTTTACTATCGTTTTCTTGGGTCATTTGCCGATTTAATCCGGGTATGTAGGCAATCGAGTACGATTAAAAAAAGTACCTTGAAATGCGCAGTCGAAATTTGGTGTCATTGTACCGTTAGCGGGGTTCCGGTGCTATGTTCATCAAAAAATGCCAAAAATAACCGCTACCTAATCACCTTACTAAGGTTCTACACGTACTATTTTTCACCCCTTGTGCAGGCATAGGGGCAAGCCAACTTTAACTATTTCATGGTATTTGCTTATTCCTATACTAGGTTTTTTTATTGGATGAGCTTGAAAAGGAATGTCATGGAAACCGAAATCCCCATCCTGGATATGCTAGCCCGCCTGCTTGTTGCCTCCGGCCTGGCCCTGTGCCTTGGCTTGGAACGGGAGCTTCGTGGCAAACCCGCGGGGCTCCGCTCCCATATGCTGGTGTCACTTGGCTCGTCTGCATTTATCATTGTTGGCATGAGCGTGCTATTTGCCACGAGTGAAGGGGATCACGCGGCAAGTATCGATCCTAATCGTGTTGTTGAGGGCGTCATTGGTGGCATAGGTTTTTTGGGTGCTGGCAGTATTATTCGCAGTGGCGCCCACATCGAAGGGATTACCACTGGCGCCTCGATTTGGCTGGCCGGTGCCGTTGGCGTTGCCGCAGGCATCAATAATTTCCCATTAGCCGTTATGGTCACTATTTTGGGATTAATCATCATGGTGATGTTAGGCCGATTCGAGCACGACATTATAAAGAACCTTGTTGATAAAAAAGGTAAGAGTAAAGAACGTGAAAAAAAGAATGAGGAGTGATCAAAAGAGGCAAGAGGAAATAAAGTGGTCGGAGGAAATAGAGGTAGGAAATACAGCCTAGCGAGCTTAATTATCGAGTGAGGCAGGCTAGCAGCCATAGTCCGGCGAGAACCGCCGGACTATGGGTAACAATAGATGGATTATTCTAGGCGAAGCGCTACAAACAGCGAACGACCCTCGCGGAACAGGCGCAACGGAATGGCACGATCAGTAGGCAACTCTTTGACAATGCTCATTAATTCCTCTGAAGAAGAGACGCTGCGATGATCGATACTTACCAATACATCCCCAGGCCGAATTCCTGCTTTAGCTGCCACGCTACCTGACTCAACTTGGCGAACAACCACGCCACCTGAGATATTCAGCTGCTCACGCATAGCATCATCAATTTCAGCCACCATTACGCCAAGACGTGTTTGGTTTTCGCTAGTGGCTTGAGCAGTTTGCTGCTCGGCGTCGGGCCAACTGCCCAGCTCTACTGATTCGGTCAGCTGTTCGCCATCACGCATCAAGGTAAGCTCTACCTCGGTACCGGGCGCACCTTTGCCAATTAGACGCGGCAGTGAGCTTGAGCGCTCGACCTCTTCACCATTGACTTCAAGAATGACATCACCAGCCTGGAGGCCGCCCTGCGCGGCAGGGCCTTCGGGATCAAGGTCAGCAATCAGCGCACCAATCGCACTCTCCATGCCAAACGACTCAGCCAAATCTTCGGAGACCGGCTGGATCATGACACCTAACCAGCCGCGATTAACTCGGCCATCTTCACGCAATTGCTCGGCCACATCCATGGCCACGTTGATGGGAATCGCGAATGAGACACCCATGAAACCGCCGCTACGAGTAAAGATTTGTGAGTTGATGCCGACCACTTCGCCATCAAGATTAAACAGCGGACCACCGGAGTTACCGGGGTTGATCGCCACGTCCGTTTGAATAAAGGGAACATACGCATCACGCGGCAATGTGCGATTGATTGCACTGACGATACCCGCCGTGACGGAGTGATCAAAACCGAAAGGCGAGCCAATCGCAGCGACCCATTCGCCAACTTTGAGGTCGTCAGAATCGCCCAGCGTCAATGTTGGTAGGTCATTGGCCTCTATTTTAAGGAGTGCCACATCGGTTTGTGGGTCACTACCAATCACTTGGGCACTCAACTCACGTCGATCATTGAGCCGCACAAGAATTTCATCAGCGTCTTGAACAACGTGTGCGTTAGTCATCACGTAGCCATCTTCGCTAATAACGAATCCAGAACCTAAGGATTGACGCTCCTCACTACGTCCTTGTCCATTGCTAGGCGGCGCGGGGAAGCTATCGCCAAAAAAATGACGGAAAATTTCTGGGATTTCCTGACCACCGAACCCTTCAAAACCAGGGACACTGCTACGCTGAACCGTTCTACTGGTAGAAATATTCACCACCCCAGGGGCGGCATCCTCTACCAGCTCGGTAAAATCAGGCAAACCCTGTGCGCTGGCCGCTTGGCCAAAGGTTAGCAATGCCACCACACATACCCATAGGGTGGAGGGGAGAATCAAGCGCTTCATGCAAGAGCTCCTACTTAAGGTGATAGTAATCGAAGGCAGATCAATGACTCACAGCAACGTTCATAGAAACTGTTTATAGAAATTTTTTATAGAAACAGTTCATTGAAAAGTGCCGGAGAACTAAATTAACCTTCTAATTGACCAAGCGTGGACGAAAGCGTTCCCCTCGCCCACGCAATAGGGAGTTAATACTTAGCGCACCGCCCACCAAGGCGATAAAAAAGATCAGTGGCGGCAGCCAAATTAAATCACTAACACGCGAGACTATGCCGGATAGCAACAGCGCTAGCAGTAAAGGGAGCCCATAAACAAAAAAAGCGAGTAGCGTGACGGACGCACTTGGCAAGCTTATGGTGACCAACTTCCCTAATGGATAGCGCTGCTCAATATCTAGGGCTGACTCAGGAAGTGCTATAGCAATGTGCTGGCTGCGCCGACGCGATAACAATCCTAAACCGCACCCTCTTCCCTGCGCGCACTGCTCACAATTCTCTTGGGCAGACATTTCTATAATAAGATGCTGGGGCTTAAACCCTACAACAGTGCCAGTGCGCAGCAGAGTGGAGCATGCAGTAGAGGCCGTCATTTCATTTCTTGACATACGTAAAACGAAAACACTAAGGCTCATCCTCATCGTGGCTATCACTACTGGTCTGAGATTCAAGCAAATCAAAATTGATTGAGCGGACGATCCGTTGGAGTGTTGCTACAGGCAGCTCACCAATGGCCACCACCTGCCAACGACCTTTAGCGCTCATTGTATGCTCAATGGCGACAGCAGAAACACCCAGTTGCTGGACGCCTTCTTTTAAAGCGGTAGTAGCATCAGAGGAAAGAGGTTCCACAAAGATACTTACCGTCGCTAAACCGTCGCTATAAACTCGTTGATGCCGATCATTGCCGGTAAAATTAATCGGTTGAGTAACAAAACCTTCGGGCAACCAGGTAACTTGCCAGGGAGTGCCCAGCACGACCTTTGAACCATCTACCCTAACGATTCCAGTATACTTTCGAGGCGATTGAAGCTGAGTGATTTGAAAAGTTTCTATGATTCGCCCTTGCTGGTCAATGAGTACATGCTTCAGCAACAGGCCAGTGTCTTGATCTAGCCACCACTCATGGGAAAAACGCCATTGATCGCGAGGCTCAAACATTAGTTTAACCGCTTCACGACCAGCAACACGCGCGTTATCTTCAAGCTCAATGGAATAGAACTGCTCAAGGTGAGCGGCCCACCGCGCTGGAGAAGGCAGCTCACCAGTGCTGTCCTCTTCTGTCCAGGCTAACCGCCCGACTGGCGAGCGTCGCTCGATACTGACAGAGGGACCATCTAAATACTGAACTACCTGCTGTCGAATACCGTCTTGAATTCGGTGCGAAAGCGCAAGAGTGCGAACCCCGATTGAATCAATAGCGACGGCTCTTGCTTGAAAGGCGTAACAGTGGCTGGCCCACAAACCACGCTCAAGCCACTGTGTTGCGCTGCTAGGCGCCTGCTGCGAAACCGCTGCACATTCATAACCAGCGTGGCTTTCTGATTGTTTATTTATGCTCTCTGCATAGACATCAAAAGAGAGCATACAAGCCACAGCTGCAGTTGCTAGCCCCCATGCTCGCTTAGTCCGCAGGGCAAACATCATATTGCGCACTTCCATCTCGCGCACTCCCTGCTCACCTAATAGGCGCTATGAAAAAGCCCGTCATTGAGGCTTAGCGCTGCCCTAGTGGCTCAGTTACTGCAGAAGGACGCATCAGCGGCATCCAGCTGTCACCACTGCCGTAAGCGGCACTTTGGGTGTGCTGTTTTAAGTAAGATTGCAATAAGCCGATCTGATCAACATCAATGTTAGTGCCTTGTGAAGCGGTGACTCCCTGAGGAGCCTGCGCTGAGAAGCCAGCTTCACTAATATTCATCAAACCACTTTGACCTGACTGCCCGCTAAGCCTAAACGGCGTAGGTTCAAACATCGGCATATCTGCACGCCCAGCAACTGCCGGCTGAGACGCCAAACTAACGGGTTGCACTTGAGTCCCCCCATTAGTACTGGAAGCAGTCGTTGCAATGTCGCCACCTTGACCAACCGGCGAATCGCTGCCAAAGAACTGCACACCTGTAATAACCATCAAGGAGACAGCAGCAGCAACGCCAGCACCACGGGCAAACGATATCCCTCCAGTGCGATAGGCCACTTGGTCTGAGCCTTGCGTTATGGGAGCAGGCTCGTCAAGCAATCGGGCCATGATGCCAGCAGAAAGATCAACGCTTACATCGACACCCTGCTCACGTTGCATCATGCTGCGCGCAAGATGATAGCGGCGCCAAGTATCGGCGGCGTCATCATCGTTAGGCAGCGCCTTCAACACTCGGCGAAGCTCTAGCTCATCACTTTCGCCATCCATCAACACCGAAAGTGATTCCCGTGTGTTTTGACTCATACTTCACACCCTCACACTGTTTAAAAGAAGTACTGGCATAGTGGCCACTCAGAACAAGCACCATCACGCCGACGACTTCCAAGGCCAAGACTCCGTTACACACTACTTAGGCTATCTACCTAACCAGGTTACAACGCTAAGCTCATGACGCTTTGCACATTGATACAACCATTGTGCTCATCAAGATAGTCATGCTTTATGACGCTAAACGTGCCAGACAGTTCACAAAAAAAGTAAAACCTTCATTTATTGTGATGGCGATTCAAAGCAATCACCTAGCCCTTTTATTAGTGACCGTTATTCATCGCGACTGTTCCTGGCCGTCGATACTAACGGACGAATATGCTCATCAACCGCTTCCCGAGCGCGGAAAATTCGTGAGCGAACGGTACCCACCGGACACTGCATTACCTGAGCGATATCTTCGTAAGCAAGACCATCCAGTTCTCGCAAGGTTATCGCCGTGCGCAGATCATCAGGCAAATTGGCAATAGCTTGGTAAACCGCTGCTTCAAGCTGATCTCTGGCAATGGCCGCTTCCGGCGATTCTGAATCGGCCAATCGGCCACTTTGATCGATAATTTCAGCATCAACAATATCTAGATCGCTGCCCGGGGGACGCCTGCCTCGCGAGACCAAATAATTTTTGGCAGTATTGATAGCAATACGGTACATCCAGGTATAAAACGCGCTTTCGGCGCGAAACTTGCCCAAGGCGCGATACGCCTTGATAAACGCCTCCTGAGCCACATCCTGCACTTCAGAGTGATCATGAACGTAACGACCGATCAGGCCGATAATTTTGTGCTGGTACTTTTTTACCAGCAAATCGAAAGCGCGCGTATCGCCTTTTTGGGCACGTTCCACAAGCTGTTGGTCTGTTTCCCGAGTGCCCATTCACACGCTCCTCCAGCTCGTACGGCGTGCGCCGAGCCCCATTCCTATTAGCCCTGACAAGTGGGCGTTCACAGCAAGCAGCATAGCGTCCCTTGGGCATTAATTAATAATAGAGTGAATAAAAGAGCGAATACATCGCCCATATATGTTGTTGCATTTTATAACGGTACCGAATTTTAAAGACAGGGCCCAGTTAAAACAGAGCCTCAGTGTTGCGCGTTCCGTGCAGGGCATCAAGCACTTAGCTCCTTTCACAAAACCCAGCGGCTGACACTTTTAATGCTGCTATAGTTCCACAACAATTGATTTTTACCTCCCCGGCAAGCGATAGTAGACGCCACTTTTATCGTCCTTACTTTTTCAGCCATTACGCAAGCACAGGTAGCAAGATGTCAGAACAGCAGGTTAATAACCTTAACGTCCTCGCTCAAGACGTTCTCACAACGCCAGAAGCGCTCAAGAATGCCATACCGTTAACGGAGGCAGCAGAGCGCACCGTAATAGAGGGGCGTAAAACCATCCAGAACATCCTGGATGGCAGCGATCCACGCCTGTTGGTAGTGGTCGGCCCTTGCTCTATCCACGACGTGGAAGCAGCGCTTGATTATGCCCGCCGTCTTCGCAAACTTGCCGATCAAGTTAGCGACAGCCTGTATATCGTGATGCGCGTCTATTTCGAAAAGCCGCGCACAACGGTGGGCTGGAAAGGCCTGATCAACGACCCGCACCTCAACGACTCTTTTGAGATCGATGAAGGCCTGCACATCGCCCGAAAACTGCTGGTCGACCTCGCTGAAATGGGCTTACCGCTCGCTACCGAAGCACTCGATCCCATCTCTCCCCAGTACATGCAAGACTGCATTAGCTGGTCAGCGATTGGCGCCCGCACGACCGAGTCGCAAACTCACCGGGAAATGGCTTCCGGCCTCTCCTGCCCGGTCGGCTTTAAAAACGGTACCGACGGCAGCCTGGACGTGGCGATTAACGCGCTTCAGTCCGTGGCCAGCCCGCACAATTTCCTGGGGATTAACCAAGCAGGCCAGGTGGCCATTATTCGCACCCGAGGCAACGCCTACGGCCACGTTGTTCTACGTGGCGGCAACGGCAAGCCCAACTATGACAGCGTAAGCGTTGCCCTGGCGGAGAAAGAGCTCGAGAAAGCCAAGCTCTCGCCCAACATTATGATCGACTGCTCCCACGCCAACTCCAACAAGGACGCAGCGCTACAGCCGTTAGTATTGGAAAACGTTACCAACCAAATCCTGGAAGGCAACACTTCCATCATAGGTCTGATGGTTGAATCCAACATTGGCTGGGGCAATCAAAAATTGCCGCAGGATCTTAGCCAGCTGCAGTATGGCGTCTCGATTACCGATGCTTGCATCGACTGGGACACCACGGTGGAAACCTTCAACCGCATGAACGATAAACTTGCCGCCACGCTAGCCAAGCGCATCGCCAAGTAGGTCGAAAACCCCGCTTCGGCGGGGTTTTTATTGTTTCCCAGTACACTGGATAATCGTTAGCGACTAATTTCACGCCGAAATGGTGGCAGTGCGTCCAGCAGCGCTTGCCCATATCGACGGGTAATCACCCGCTTATCCAGCAAGGTGATCGTCCCCCGATCACTCTCCTTACGAATCAAGCGCCCGCAGGCCTGCACCAGTTTAATAGACGCATCAGGCACGCTAATGCGCATAAACGCGTTACCACCCTGGCTCTCTATCCATTCTGCTAATGTAGCGCCCACTGGGTCATCGGGTACCGCAAAGGGTAGCCGCGTAATCACCACGTGCGTCAAATAGTCGCCGGGAAGATCTATGCCCTCGGCAAAGCTCGCCAAGCCAAAGATGATACTGCCCTCACCCCTATCCACCGCCGCCCGATGGCGCTCAATCAACTCGCGCTTTGGCAGTGCATCCTGAGCGAGCACCCGTTCTTTCATACTAGCTGGCAGTGCTTTATCAACCGCCCGCAACTGAGCTCGAGAAGAGAACAGCACTAACGCCGCCTCTTTATCAGCCAACTGCGATACAAAAGTCACGATCGCCCGCTCGTGGGCATCCCTGTCCCCAGGGTCGGTGGCCTCTTTGGGTACGCGCAGCACCGCATTGGCGTAATCAAAGGGGCTCGGCAACGCCTGATAGCGATAGCGATTGGCCAAGCCTGCCCGCTCTTGCAGGCGCTCAAAGCGCCCCAGGGCCGTCAGGGTTGCAGAGGTGACCACCGCCCCATGGCAGCGCCCCCATAAATGCTTGGCAAGCGTGTGCGCGGCTGAAACGGGGCTGGCCGAGAACTCAACCTCCGGCTCCCCCGCTACACGGCTTAGGGTAATCCAGCGGGCGCTGGGCGCCTCGTTAGCAATATCCTGCTCGCTGAACACCTGCCACAACGCATGCGCCTCTAAGGCACGCCCATGAAGCAACGCGACGAGCGGCAGCCAAGTTTCTGCCTGCTCACGATCAAGGCCGGTCTGCTTATCAGGATCAAGGCTTTCACGCAGGATGTCGCTAATGCTCTCCAAGCAGCGCGACAGCGAGGCGAACATCACCAACAATTGCTGCGCCTGTTCCCGCAGAGCGTCGGGCACTTGGCCCTTCTCAAAACGCGATTGATGAGTGGCCTCTTCGTCAGCCAAACCATTTGGCCGCTCCGCCAACTGATGACCCATGCTAAACACATCGCCTAGTGCGGGTTCCAGGTTATGAATCAGCTCTGGCAAGCTGACCAAAAGCCGCGACACCGTTGGCTGTATAGCCAACGCCTGGTGAAGGTCGGTCAAACTGCTTCTCAACGTTTTCAGCCAGCGCAAGCAGCCGTGCACCGCAAAGCGGTGGGCAAAGTGGGAAAGCGCCTTCTCGGGCAGGTGATGGCCTTCGTCAAACACAAAGATGCAGTCCGCCGGGTCGGGCAGAATAGCGCCGCCACCCAAAGCCAAGTCAGCCAGCACAAGGTCGTGATTGGCGACGATAACATCCGCATTCTCAAGCTCACGACGGGAACGGAAAAACGCGCAGGCACCAAAGTGGCCGCAGCGCCTGCCCGTACACTGGCGATGATCTACTGTGAGTCTTCGCCAGTGCGCATCGTCTATCGACTCTGGCCAATTATCGCGATCCCCTTCCCATTCGCCCTGGCCATAAGCTTGCGCCATATCGCTGGCAATGACCGTAAAGTCACTACTTTGCGTTTGCAGCGACTGCTCAAACAACGAGAGCGTTGGGTTGGGTTCAGTGCCTTCGAGGGCCTGATCCAGACGCGCCACGCACACATAGCGACCACGCCCTTTGGCTAATGCGTAGCGAAAGGGAATGCCGCTGTGGCTAGCCAGCGAGGGTAAGTCCTGATTCAGCACCTGCTCTTGGAGAGCGACCGTGGCCGTGGAAATAATCAGCCGTTTGCCGCGCGCTTTCGCGATGGGCAAGGCGGCGATTAGATAGGCCAGCGTTTTTCCAGTGCCGGTGCCCGCTTCAAGCACACACACGTGGGTATCGCTTGTGCGCTTACCTTCGCTGTCGCTCTCGATATTACCGAGGGTCCTGGCGATTTCGGCGATCATCATGCGCTGGCCGTAGCGTGGTGTTAGCTCAAGGGTATCCACCACGCGACGGTAAGCGTCTTGAATCTCGCTTTTGAGGGCATCATCCAGCATGCGGCTTAGAGCATACCTTCCGGCGGATGCACGCAGGGCAGCTTGTCGTTGATATAGCGCTCGATTTCCGGCAGTGAGAACGCATCCTCTTCGCCAACGAAGCTAATCGAGACACCCTTAGCGCCAGCTCGACCGGTACGACCGATACGGTGTACGTAGTCTTCCGGGTCTTCCGGCAGGGTGTAGTTGATAACGTGGCTGACGTCTTCAATGTGAATCCCACGTCCAGCAACGTCAGTCGCGACCAACACCTGGATTTCGCCTTCGCGGAAGCTTTCCAACGTTTTGATACGCTGCCCCTGAGGCACATCACCCGACAGCATCGCCACGCTTACGCCAGCTTTTTTGAGTAGATCGTCAAGCTTGCGCACCAAGTCACGGCGGTTACCAAAGACCATAACGCGCTCAAAGCTCTCTTGCTGGAGTAGATTCACCAACAAGCGCTGCTTATCGTCATCAGACACCAAATACACACGCTGATCGATATCCGCCTGATTCTCGACGGTCACTTCGATCTCGACGTGGGCAGGATCAAGCGTCCACTGACTGGCGAGATTCAAGATGTCGTCAGTAAAGGTGGCCGAAAAGAGGAAGGTCTGGCGCTCCTCTTTTTTCGGCGTGTAGCGAATAATCCGCTTCACGTCGGGAATAAAGCCCATCGACAACATGCGGTCGGCTTCATCTAACACCAATACTTCAACCTCATTAAGGTCGATATCACGCTTCTGATGGAAATCCAGCAGGCGCCCTGGCGTTGCTACTAGAATATCGATCTTGCTGCCCAGACTTTCACGCTGCTTCTGGTAGTCCATACCGCCGACCACACTCGCCACATTGAGCTGGGTAAATCGTGCTAACGCTTTAGCATCTTTTTCGATCTGCAGCGCCAGCTCGCGAGTAGGCGCAATAATCAAGGCGCGCGGTGCACCTGGCTTTTGACCATTGGGTGCTGGCTCTTCCAGGAAGTAGGCCATCACAGAGATCAAAAAGGCCGCGGTTTTACCGGTTCCCGTTTGCGCCTTGCCGACAATATCGCCACCTAATAGCGTTTGGCGCAGGGCCTCGGCTTGAATAGGTGTGCAGTATTCAAACCCTTGGGCGTGAATAGCGCGCATTAATGGCAGCGGCAGATCAAAGTCATGAAAGCGCCACTTGCCGGCCACGGCGGGCACCTGAAACTGACGAAGATCCCAGTTCGACTGGCGACGACGCGGTTTACGACGGCGGCGTTTTGGCTTGCGATTCTGGGCCGGGGCTGTGGTCTGTTCCGACTCGCTCATAGGCTGTCTATCTGTCCATTGCTGTGGAAGTTGGCTTCTTGACGTGCGCATTGTACCAGGGCTTGGCGATAAGAGCGCGTCCTGCTGTCGAAGGAGTCCCAAGGCCTGTTAGAATAGCCGTCAAATCGACGTAAGGAGCGCGACATGACGCGTAAGAAAAAAACTCGTTCACTGGCCGACAAAGTAACTATTCGTACCGGCCGGCGTAAAGATTATAAAAAATGGCGCCACGACAACCCTGACCAAGTGGCTCCATCGCGCCGCTTTGTGGCAAAAAAGCAACAGCAGCGCAAACTCCAGGCAGTGAGAAAACTCGCTCGCCAGCAGAGTGGGCAGGATATTGCCATTCACCCTGACAAAGGCAGTGAATCCAACAATCCCAAGGGGAGCGATTCATAATGCGTTTGGTTTCGTTCAACATTAATGGCATCCGAGCACGGCTTCACCAATTACAGGCGTTGATCGACACTCAGCAGCCGGACGTGATTGGGCTTCAGGAAACCAAGGTTCAGAATAGCGAGTTCCCGATTACTGACGTGGAAGCCATGGGCTACCACGTCTTTTATCACGGCCAAAAAGGCCACTACGGGGTTGCCCTACTGTGCCGTCAGGCACCTCAAGAAGTGTTTTATGGCTTCCCCGATGATGAAGAAGATGCCCAGTGCCGTATGATCGGCGTTCGCCTACTCGCGGAAGATGGGGAAGCCGTGACGGTATGGAACGGCTATTTCCCTCAGGGCGAAAACGTCACCCATCCCACTAAGTTTCCAAACAAAGAGCGCTTTTATGGTCAGCTAGCGCGGCTGCTCAACGAGCAGTACCGCCCTGACGAGCGGCTCGCTATCATGGGCGATTTTAATATATCGCCAGAAGACCAGGACATTGGCATCGGCGAGGCCAACCGCAAGCGCTGGCTGCGCGAAGGTAAAACCAGCTTTCAACCCATTGAGCGCGAATGGCTCGAAGGGGTCAAAGCGTGGGGGCTTACCGACAGCTATCGCCTCAGCTATCCACAAACCGATGACCGCTTTAGCTGGTTTGACTACCGCTCAAAAGGGTTTAACCAGGAGCCCAAGCGCGGCCTGCGCATTGACTATATTCTCGTCACCAAGGCGTTAGCCGATCAGACCACCGGCGCGGGTATCGACTACGATCTGCGCGGCATGGAACGCCCCTCTGATCACGCGCCTACCTGGAGTGACTTTGATATTGCGCTTAAAACCTAGCCTTCCCTGCCTGCGGCGTTAGGGCGCCGCGAGGGCGCTGTAAACCCATCCATGGGCGCTACTTTTTCCATCCCTGGAAAAAGACCCTCGCTCTACCCTATCGCCGACTCATGGAACTGAACAAACGTGTTTTTCCTAAGTTAAATTGACTAATTAAAGCTGACCAGCCACTGCTCCGCCTCCTTATCACCTAGCGACGAGGCGCGGGCAAAGGCTTGTTTCGCTTGCTCATCCTCACCCCAGGCGTAAGCGAGCTGACCATAGGCTCGCCAGTCGGCGGCTGTCTGCGTATGCAGCGCCAACGCTTTCCAAGCATTCAAAGCCTTCTCAACGTCTTTAGCCTGCCGCCAGGCATTGGCAAGCAAACGCTGGTGGGTTTCATCGCGGACAATATCGCCCTCATTTAGAGCCCGCTCTAGATGCTCTGCTGCTCTAGCGGGGGTTCCGCCAGCGAGATGAAGCTGAATCAACAGCCAAAAATCTTCCTGCTCGGTTAATTTGCCTAATTGCCACGCCGTTTCCCACAGCCCAGCAGCCACCCCTGCCTGACCAGCCTGCTGGGCAAGCCCGGCGGCTTGGCGCCAATCGGCAGCGTCGCTTTGCGCACTCAAGCCATCTAGCAGCCAGCCCAACGCCTGATCGCCTTGCCCTGCATTGCGATACACAGCAAGCGCCAGCGTCTGCTGTGCTTCGTTGAGTTCTGGCGTCTCATCAAGCGCCTGCTCAAGCCAGTCGGCGGCTTCTTCCCAATGCTCCTGTTGCGCCAGCAAGCGGATTAACTGCCAAGTCGTATCGATATCCTGCTGATTGGTTAACCACTCCCTGAGTAGCTCAATGACCTGATCATGCTGGTCGGCAGCACGGCGCAGCGAGGCCTCCTCACGTAGCCAACGGGCTGCTTGGGCACTATCGACACCGTCTAAGCCACGGGCAATCGCCAGCCGATCCGCTGCCGCAGCAGGCTGATCCTGGCGCGCCAAGGCGCCTGCAGCCAGCTGTTGATAGAGCGCACTAGCCCATTGATCCGATTGATTACCCGAGGCTAGCCGCTCAGCCTGGGCGGTGGCACGCTCGACAACGCTGCTTAGCTCCCCCTCTTGCAATTGGCTCTGCAGCGCGTTGAGGTCGGCAATAATATCCCCAGGCAATGCGGGACTCGCCTGCGCTGAAAACGACCAGACGCTTAGCAATAAAATTAAAAGACGCTTCATATTGCTACCTCAACTGAAACTCGATCCGCTGGGTGGCATTGCGTAACCGATCACTGGGTTCAAATTGCCACTGGCTAATTGCATCCCGTGCGGCATCGTCAAAAACACGACGCGGCTGCGCATTGGTAATCCGTATTGAAGAAGCATCCACACTGCCATCACGCCGGATCATAAAGGCGACCTCTACAAACCCTTCCATGCCACGGCGCTGAGCGCGCGCAGGGTAACTTGGATTTACCCGGCTGGTGGGGGTCGCCTGACCTACACTAACCGGCTCGTTAGAGGGCGCTGGCTCAGCCTGTGGCGCAGCTTCACGCACGGCAGGTTCACTTTGCGCAGCAGTGGTTGCCGCAGGGGCTGGCTCGGCAGGCGCTTCTCTCGGCGCAGGCTCTGGGGCTGGTTCTGGAGCAGGTTCAGGCTGTGGCTCAGGTTCCGGCTCAACTTCGGTAAGTTCGGGGAGCTCACTGTCCATTTCGACAGGCTCAACGGGCTCATCCGGCAGTTCTACTTCCGGTAAACTAATCGTGCTTTCCGCTACCGGAGGCGGCTCTGGCGCGGGCATAGGAGGCGGCGCTTGCTGTGGCGCTGCTTCTACAGGTTGAGGCGTAGGCGCCTCTTGTTCAGGGGCGACCTCCGGCGCTTCAACCATCGTCATCGCCATGCTCATGGTCAGCTCTTCGGGCTCCCGCTCGGGGGGCGCAACCAGCTGCGCCAGCAGCCAGAACAAGCCCACCGCTAGCACCACGCCTCCCAATAACGACAGCAGGTGGCGCATCATGACCCGCTCCGACTCGCCGCCACCGCCACTTGCTCAACGCCCGCTTCACGCAGGCGATCCATTACCTCGATCAGCAGGCCCGTGGTGGATTCACGGTCCGCCTGAATAACCACCGAGCCATCGTCACTGAGCATATCGGCGACCTGTTGGCCAACCCGGTGAGTATCCACCGGACTACCATCCACCCATACGGCGCCTTCTGGGGAAATTGCCACGAGCACCTGGGCGTCTGGGCGCGGCGTCGCGGCGCTGGATTCAGGGCGATCAATCTCCACGCCACTCTCTTTAACAAAGCTAGTAGTGACGATAAAGAAAATCAGCATGATAAATACCACGTCGAGCATGGGGGTAAGATTCACCTCATTACTCTCTGCAGTAGCTTCTATAGAACGGCGTCTACGCATCACTTTCCTCCAGTGCCCGCGCCAAGCGATCTTGCAGCCGCTGGTCTTCACGACGAATGACATGCTCTAAACGACTAATAAATAAAAGCCCCACCACGGCAATGGCCATACCGGTTAGGGTCGGCAGCGTCGCTCGGGCGACACCGTCCGCCATGGCGCGCGCTTGATGGGTTTCACTTAGCGAGAGGCTATCGAACACGCTAATCATGCCAGTCACCGTGCCTAACAAACCCAATAAAGGGCACAGCGCGACCAGCAGTTTCAGCCATGGCAAGGGCTTACGCAGTCTAGCGACCAGCGCCTCCGCCCACACATGACGAAGCGTACGGGCGCTCCAACTGGTGTGGTCGCTGCGCGCCGCCCAACGTCGCAATAACTGACGCCGCGCGGTACGCCAGGTAATTCGGTAGTACCACCAGCGCTCCATGGCCATGGCAAATACCAGCACAGCCACCACTGCCAGCACGACCAATACCGCGCCACCCGCTTCCACTAAGCGCTCAACGGGTTCGAGCCAGAGAGGAAGAGTGGACATATCAGTTCACCGCGGGCGTGTGAGATTCGAGATGATCCGCTAATGTCGCGCTCGCCTGCCCTTCAATCACATGGGTCAAATAGCGGCTACGACCCGACAGGGCTGTCTGCACGAACAGCAGCGGCACGGCGGTAATCAAACCGAGTACAGTGGTTACCAGTGCTTGGCTAATACCGCCCGCCATCAGTTGCGGGTCGCCGGTGCCAAACACGGTAATCGCCTGGAAAGTTACGATCATGCCGGTGACCGTACCCAACAATCCAAGCAACGGCGCAATCGCGGCCAGCAATTTGACCATCGGCTGGCTACGCTCCAGTTTTGGCAGCTCAGCCAGTACCGCCTCGTCCAATCGTGCTTCCAACGCTTCAGGGGTCTGGTGTTTATCCATGCCTTCAAAACGCAGCAATACACGCCCTAGTGGATTGTTAGGTTTTAACTGGCTGAGCGACTGACGCTGTCGATTAACACGCAGGCTAACGAGCACTAAATAGAGGTACTGCCCTAACCCAATGATCAGGCCTAAAATGCCTAATGCAACGACCACATAGCCGACATAACCGCCTTGCTGGAAACGCTCCCACAGACTGGGCTGCTGGGCTAGGGCTTCCAGCACGCTGCCCTGAGTAGGATCAACAGCGAAGACATGGCTCTCGCCCTGGTAGTAATCCGCTAGCAACCCACCAATGGCATCAGGTGTACGCGGCAATACCACTAGGTTGCCGTCATTTTCTCCGCGCTCTAAAAGCTCGTTTTCAGTAAAAGCCGCGAAATCTCCAAGCCGCACCAACTTACGGGCGGCTACTTCGCCGTTAGCATCGGCGACGGGCAGTGAAAGGCGCTCAGCGCGGCCCGTACGCGCCGTTAATGCCGCCAAGCGATCCACCACCTCTTCCAATTGATGGCGTTCGAGCACTTCGACTTCATCCAAACGTGGCGGCAGCGACCCTTCTTCTAGGGAAAGCAAACTCTCTTCACCCAGTGCATTGCGAATTTCTGAGCTATGCCGGGCAAGGTTAGACAGCAGCCCTGTCAGTGCCTCGCCCTGCTCCGCCTGACGCTCGCTTAACTCGCTGGCTTGATCGGTTTGCTCTGCCTGCTGGATCTCTAACGCTTCGTGCTGCTGCTGAGCCTCTTCGTGATCAGTGCGGGCTTGCTCCAGCGCAGACTCTAATGCTTGCTGGTCGTCTAAAAAGCCCATTAGACGCTGCTGGTCACGCGCTTCAGCCGCTTCTCGTGCTTCACGCAGCGACGTTGCGCTTTCAGTTTGTGCCATTGATGCGCCACTGATCGCTACCAGCCCTAACATCAAGCAGGCATAAAAAAGTTGACGGAGAGTTGGTCGACTCATGGTTGCTCTCCCTGCTGGTCATTCGCACTGATTGAGAGCGGCAAGGTTAATAAATCCGGCGCGCGCTGATCTTTCGCCATACGCAGCCCATTGCGCACTTCACGCAGGTATTCGTCATCAAGTGGCTGCCATCCACCGCTTTCAGCATTCCACACCCCACCTTCACGCCCATCAGGGGTTAGATAATAAAAACCGATACGACCCACACGTAAAAAATCCACTTCACGTTCGCGGCGATCCTGGCTTAAACGACCCCGCCAGCTATCCATCTCACGGCCATAATCGAGCTCGACGCGCCAGGCTTCGAGTAGCCCATTAATGCGTTCAATGGTGTTTTCGCCCTGTTCCTCAGGCTGACGCTCAACCCGTGCCAGCCGCTCCTCGCGTAGAAACGGCAAGTCACGTTCAATCCATTGACTGAGCTGAACAGACATATTTTGTTCAATCACAGGCAGCGCTGCGCGCGTCTCTTCAAGCGTATTCAGGGCAGTCGCCAGACGCTGCTGGCGTTCGGCTTCTTCCGCCAAGCGCCCGGACAGTGAGGCATTTTCAGCGTCTAACTGGCGTGTTTCGCGCTCTAAGCGGCGTAGCTCTTGCAGTTGCTCACGCGTTTGTTCATCGGCAGCATCAATTTGCGCCTGAAGTGCGGCCTGGGTTTGCTGGGCTTCTACACTTTCGGCCGCTTGAGCCACTGCTTGTTCACTTGCCAGCAGCGTGCCGCTGGCCAGCACCCCCGCCAGCCACCATCCACGCAAGGCAAAAAAAGGCCTGTTCAGCACGTCGACTCTCCGTCACTGAGTAGCCAGCGGCTGTCACCGCCCGGCTAAAAACTAATTAGGTATTAGAACGATTTGCGTTTAACTTTTACGCGTCTAGCCTACCACTAATATAATAAATGACAATATT
The DNA here is from genome assembly GCF_002836035.1 of Halomonas sp. MES3-P3E. NCBI lineage: Bacteria > Pseudomonadati > Pseudomonadota > Gammaproteobacteria > Oceanospirillales > Halomonadaceae > Halomonas > Halomonas sp. MES3-P3E. The sequence continues at coordinate 60,249 of NZ_PJBT01000021.1, forward strand.
TATCATTAACAATCAGGCGTTATCTCTCATCGAGCGCGCATAAAAAAAGGCGCCTATCAGCGCCCTTTCATCACAAACATCACTATGTGTGCTTTGCCACTACATACTCTTTCGTCAGCGGCGCTAGCGGAAGCTGCCAAGCCTCTTCACGGGTCACCCATATTGCTTCGGCAATTTCAGCGGCCGCCTCGACAGGCTCGTCAATAACAAGGCTAAACAGATGCGCTTCAAGCATCACGTCCGGCTCATTAGCCGCTGGCACGGAATGCATTCCGAGGGGTATCAGCTGATCCTCGCTAACATGCAAGCCAAGCTCCTCTTGCAGCTCGCGGCACAACGCCTCTAGCGCGCTCTCACCTGCATCGATTTTGCCGCCTGGCTGCATATAGAAAGACGTATTGTGCTTACGCACCAATAGCAAGCGCCCATCTGGGTCACTCACCACAGCAGCGGCAATTTTCAATACGTTAGCAGGGTTGGCTGTCATACATATTCCTTTTCTTCCTGATAAATTTAGCATCCTATAGCACACATTGGAAAACCGAGTACGTTTTTAACGTTTAGGAGGTGAGGAGTTTGATTGCACCTACCTTTATTAACAATATTTAAACCCTCAATTCCTCAAGCTGCTTATATAGATCGTTGATTTCTCTACGCAGAGAATTAACAAGAATTTTTGATATTGCTGAGTTTGATGAAGACTTGTACTTTCCGAAACTAAGTGACTGGCTTTCACCTTCCGCACGACTGAGATCTGCTTCTTTTTTCTTGATGAGGTTTTCTAGATTTGTTATTTCTGCAGACATAACATTACCAACCCTTATTGAGTGTGTTATTCAGTAGCTCATACAAGAGAATTTTAGCTAAAAACTCATTATTTGAAGATATTGACGCTGACTTTGAGCCAAGCTCAATAGAGTTAACAGTCAATATTCCCCCTAAAATGGATGCTTGCCCTATGAAGAATTTTCCGTCTTTCTCAATTTCGACATCAAATCTATTCATGAGTGGCCCCCGATAGCTCTTAACTGAGCCATCACATATATCTTGCTAGAATACAGAGTCAAATGAACAAATTCCATGCAGTTAATATCGTTAACCATTTGCCCACGACTGATATCTTAAAAGCTCAATCAAAAGCTTCTTTGCATGTTTATTATTTTCTACCAATTGCTTTCGGTAGCTCTCCCTAGATCTGTTCATCTGTCGTTCAAACTCAGGATTATGACCACTAGAAAGACTAAACATAAAGGCCATACTTGGTCGCCCAATTAATTCATTTAAACGCTTACTATAGAAACCTCCCATTTCCAAAGTTGCCACAAATTCAATCAACTCACCTGCCTTCTTCTCCAATGAATCGACAGAGTCAATATTGATCTGAATATCATCTAGGAACGCCTGACGAAGATATATTGGATGAAACTGTGGCTTAAGAATACTCGGATCTTTATGCTCCCTGAATAGCTTTAACTTCGGAATATCAACTTTTCTTGTTGGGTTGTGCTGATCTCTGAGATGGCAATTCGGACAAAGAGGAAGGAGATTTTCTTGTGTATTATTTGTCGCATCCTCATCAACGTGATGCAGATGAGGCCTATCACCTGCACAAAATGCACACCGATGATCGTATTCATTAAGAACCTTTTCCCTCAGGCCTTTAGGAATTGATTCTCGAGGCATACGAATCTCCTTATCAGTAACAGCAAGCTAGACAAAAAATTTAATATTGAATAAATCTGTCATCTGATTAAGCAGTCTTAAAGCACGCGATGAGTAAACCCCTCTCACCGCGCTTAATGGTAATAAACTATATTTACCTTAAAACGCCCAGTCGTCGTCTTCGGTGGCGACGGCTTTGCCGATCACGTAGGAAGAGCCGGAGCCGGAGAAGAAGTCGTGGTTTTCATCGGCGTTGGGTGAAAGCGCCGCCATGATAGTTGGATCCACATCGGTAACGCTGCTGGGAAATAGTGGCTCGTAGCCAAGGTTCATCAGCGCTTTGTTGGCGTTGTAGTGAAGGAATTTCTTCACGTCTTCACTTAGGCCAACTTCGTCATACAGTGACTCGGTGTAGCGCACTTCGTTGTCGTAAAGCTCTAGTAGCAGCTCGTAGGCGTAATCTTTGACTTCCTGCTGCCGCTCTGGCGTCGCTTCCGCCAGTGCCTGTTGGAACTTGTAGCCAATATAGTAGCCATGCACAGCTTCGTCACGAATGATCAAGCGGATCAGGTCGGCGGTGTTAGTCAACTTGGCATGGCTTGACCAGTACATCGGCAGGTAGAAGCCGGAATAGAACAGAAACGACTCAAGAAAAACGCTGGCCACTTTGCGCATCAGTGGATCATCAGAGCGATAGCGCTCTAAGATCAGCTGCGATTTTGCCTGCAGCGTAGGGTTCTCTTCGCTCCAGCGAAAGGCATCATCTACATCACGTGTGGTGCAGAGTGTCGAGAAAATCGAGCTGTAGGAGCGCGCATGCACCGACTCCATAAAGGCGATGTTGGTGTAAACAGCCTCTTCGTGGGGAGTGCGCGCATCTTCCATTAATACCGGCGCGCCCACGCTGCTTTGAATAGTGTCCAGCAGCGTTAGCCCCGTAAACACACGAATCGTCAGCTGCTTTTCTTTTTCAGTCAGGGTGTTCCAGGACTGAATATCATTAGACAAGGGCACCTTTTCGGGTAGCCAAAAATTACTGGTCAGACGGTTCCACACTTCCAGGTCTTTATCATCCTGGAGTCGATTCCAGTTAATCGCATCTACTCGCGATAAACGTTGCATGGTGTTCATGGCATTGCTCTCAAAACGTAGCGTTCAATGCCCGGCGATCAACACCGGGCATTCAATAACAGTTACAAAGCGCTTGCTGATTACAGCGTGCAAGAAACGCAGCCTTCTACCTCGGTACCTTCTAACGCACTCTGGCGCAGACGAATGTAGTAAAGCGTTTTGATACCTTTGCGCCAGGCGTAAATCTGCGCTTTATTGATATCGCGCGTGCTTGCGGTGTCTGGGAAAAACAACGTTAGCGATAAGCCTTGGTCGACGTGCTGCGAGGCTTCCGCGTAGGTATCGATGATCTTTTCCGGACCGATTTCGTAGGCGTCCTGGAAGTAGTCAAAATTCGCTTCATCCAGAAAAGGCGCCGGGTAGTAAACACGCCCCAACTTGCCCTCTTTACGAATCTCGATTCTCGCCGCCACCGGGTGAATGCTGGAGGTGGAGTTATTGATGTAGGAGATCGACCCCGTCGGCGGCACTGCCTGCAGGTTACGGTTATACAAACCGTGGGCCATGACCGAGGCTTTCAGCTCCTGCCAATCATCCTGGGTCGGCAGCGCGATACCGCTGCGCTCAAACAGCCCACGTACTTTATCGGTGCGCGGCAGCCACGCCTGGTCGGTGTACTTATCGAAAAAGGTACCCGAAGCGTAGGTAGAATCTGCAAAGCCCGCAAACGACTCCTTGTGCTCAATCGCTAAGCGGTTCGACGCACGGATCGCATGAAAGGCAACGCAGTAGAAGTAGAGATTGGTAAAATCCAACCCCTCGTCGGAGCCGTAGTAGATGTGCTCACGCGCCAGATAGCCGTGCAGGTTCATCTGGCCAAGGCCAATCGCCCGCGACTGGGCATTGCCTTCGGCAATAGAAGGCACACTGCGCAGGTTGCTCATTTCCGAAACAGCGGTAAGACCGCGGATGGCAATTTCCACGCTGGTACCGATATCCCCTGCGTCCATCACTTTGGCAATGTTCATCGAGCCCAGGTTACAGGAGATATCCTGGCCGATATGGCGATAACCGAGGTCGTCGTCATACTCAGTCGGTGTGTTGACTTGGAGGATTTCCGAGCACAGGTTGCTCATATTGATACGGCCAGCAATCGGGTTAGCGCGGTTTACCGTATCTTCAAACATGATATACGGGTAACCCGACTCAAACTGCAGCTCTGCCAACGTTTGGAAGAAGGCGCGCGCATTGATCTTGTGCTTGCGAATGCGCGCATCCGCGACCATCTCCTGGTATTTCTCGGTAACGCTGATATCACCAAACGGAACACCGTAAACCCGCTCGACATCGTAGGGCGAGAACAGGTACATGTCGTCGTTGCGCTTGGCGAGTTCAAAGGTAATATCCGGAATCGTCACGCCCAATGAGAGCGTTTTGATACGAATTTTCTCGTCGGCATTTTCCCGCTTGGTGTCGAGAAAGCGCAGAATGTCCGGGTGGTGAGCATTCAAGTAGACCGCACCCGCGCCCTGGCGTGCGCCCAACTGGTTCGCGTAGGAGAACGCGTCTTCCAGCAGTTTCATGATCGGGATAATGCCCGAGGACTGGTTTTCGATGCGCTTGATGGGCGCGCCAGACTCTCGAATATTGGAGAGCAGGAAGGCAACGCCACCGCCCCGCTTGGAAAGCTGAAGCGCCGAGTTAATGGAGCGACCGATCGACTCCATATTGTCTTCGATGCGTAGCAGGAAGCAAGATACTAGTTCGCCGCGCTGCTGTTTGCCACAGTTCAAGAAGGTCGGTGTCGCAGGCTGAAAACGGCCGGAGATGATTTCATCGACCAGTGATTTGGCCAGCGTTTCATCGCCCCGCGCCAAGGTCAGCGCGACCATGCAGACACGGTCTTCATAGCGCTCTAAATAGCGCTTGCCGTCAAACGTCTTCAGCGTATAGCTGGTGTAGTATTTGAAAGCGCCCAAAAAACTTGGGAAGCGAAATTTATACGCATAGGCCTGCTCGAACAACGCTTTGATAAAGGCAAAGCTGTACTGGCCCAGCATTTCCGCTTCGTAGTACTGCTCTTCCACGAGGTAATCGAGCTTCTCTTCTAACGAGTGGAAGAACACCGTGTTCTGGTTAACGTGCTGTAAAAAGTACTGGCGAGCCGCTTCGCGATCTTTATCCAGCTGTAACTCGCCGTTGGCCCCGTATAGATTGAGCATGGCATTGAGGGCGTGGTAATCCAGCGTACGCGCCTCAGGAGCCGCCGCAGGCCGTTTTGTTTCTGACACATTCTGGGTAGCTACGTTAGTCGTTTCCAAAACTCTTCTACTCCTTTGCGCACGTTGACCACGTCATCGTCAGTGCCAAATAATTCAAATCGATACAGCAGCGGTACGTGGCATTTTTTCGCAATGATGCGGCCAGCAAGACCATATGCTTCGCCAAAATTGGTGTTTCCCGCAGCAATGACTCCCCGCAGGAGGTTCCGGTTATGCGTGTCGTTGAGAAAATGAATGACCTGCTTGGGTACGGCACCCTGTGAACTTCCCCCACCATACGTAGGGGTAACTAAAATATAAGGCTGGGAAACACGTAGCGCAGGCTCATCTCGATTTAGCGGCAGCCGCGTCGCGACAAAACCAAGCTTTTCTACAAAACGATGGGTGTTACCTGATTTAGTAGAGAAGTACACCAAATTGCCGGCCATCGGTGTGTGTGAGCAACTTGCCAGCATGTTGTCGGCTTACGCCAGGGCTTGAATACGATCCGGACGGAAACCCGACCAGTGATCTTCGCCGACGACTACGACGGGAAGCTGCCGATAGCCCAGCGCTTCTACTTCTTCTTGGGCACCGGACTCTGCGGTAATATCGATAACGGTGTAATCGAGCCCCTGCTTGTCGAGCGCACGGTAAGTAGCGGTGCATTGAACACAAGCTGGCTTGCTATAAATCTGAATTTCCATGGGTAATTCCCTTTTCATAGCGGCATTTTTCGGGTAGAGCACATCTAGTGCCCGCCCTCACTAAAAGACACAACGCATACTATATATAGACCATTGGAAAATCAATTCAAGCATATGTGGTATTTTTTTACCCACAGGATATTGACAGCTAATGCCCAAGGCTATCCCAGTCAATAAAAAAACCGCCCACTAAAAAAGCGGGCGGTTTTTTTCACAGCGCTAGAACTGGCGCCATTAGCGGGTCATAGCCGTATTAGCTAATCGCTGCCTGATAACGACGCTCTACGTCTTCCCAATTGACCACGTTGAAGAACGCAGCAATATAGTCAGGACGCTTGTTTTGATACTTCAGGTAGTACGCATGTTCCCAAACATCCAAACCGAGTAGCGGCGTATTACCGTGCATCAGCGGGCTGTCTTGGTTCAGGGTATTTTCGACGACCAGCTTTTTCTCAGGTGTAACGGAGAGCCATGCCCAACCGCTACCAAAACGACCAACGGCCGCTTTTTTGAATTCTTCTTTAAAAGCTTCAAGGCCGCCGAGCTCGGCATCAATTGCTTTTGCAACATCACCTTGAGCATTACCACCGCCGTTGGGCGACATCATCTGCCAGAACATGGAGTGGTTGGCGTGACCACCGCCGTTATTGATAACGGCTTGACGCTTGGCTTCCGGAACACGATCCAGATTAGCGATGAGTTCTTCGACAGGTACATCTTCAAGACCTGTGCCTTCCAGCGCGGCGTTCAGGTTGTTGATGTAGGTTTGATGGTGACGAGAATGGTGAATTTCCATCGTCATTGCATCAATGTGTGGTTCGAGAGCGTCATATGCGTACGGCAGTTCGGGTAGTGTATGTGCCATATCATCATCTCCTTGAGTGGCTTTCGTTGCGTTCATTTACCTATGTGCGGTCAGCCCGCAGCTTTTTCAACCACCGGGGTGGTTTTTCTTACCCTTTGCCCCAGTACTTTAGTCAACTATTGGCAGTTTACCTAATGTACCCATCACAAAAAAGCCGACTTCTGGCGAAGTCGGCTCAATGTTTATAGATCATTCAAATGCTTACAACTTGCTCTCAAGCTCCGGCAGGATCTCGAACAGATCCCCCACCAAGCCATAGTCGGCCACCTGGAAGATCGGTGCTTCGTCGTCTTTGTTGATAGCGACGATGACTTTGGAGTCCTTCATGCCCGCCAAGTGCTGAATCGCGCCTGAAATACCCACCGCAATGTACAGGTCGGGTGCGACGATCTTACCAGTCTGACCCACCTGCATGTCGTTGGGTACGAAACCGGCGTCTACCGCTGCACGGGAGGCGCCGATAGCAGCGCCCAGCTTGTCGGCAATGCCGTCCAGCAGCTTGAAGTTCTCGCCGTTGCCCATGCCGCGGCCTCCGGAGATCACCACCTTGGCGCCGCCTAGTTCTGGACGGTCGCTCTGGGCCAGCTCTTCTTTGACGAAGCTGGATTGGCTGTTTTCGGCGACAAAATCCACCGCTTCAATCGTGGCGCTGCCGCTTTCACCGACGGCATCAAAGCCGGTGGTACGAATGGTGATCACTTTCAGCGCATCATCGCTTTTCACCGTTGCAATGGCGTTACCGGCGTAAATCGGACGCAGGAAGGTATCGGCACTCTCGACACCCAGCACATCCGATAGCTGGCTGACGTCTTTTAGCGCGGCTAGGCGCGGCAGAACGTTCTTGCCGGTGGTAGAAGCGCTGGCCAGTACGTGGCTGTAGCCATCGGCCAGTTCTACCAGCAGCGCGCCCATGGGCTCGGCAAGCTGGTGGGCGTAAACAGCGTTGTCCGCCACGCGTACTTTATTAACGCCGTCGAGTTTCGCCGCAGCGTCTGCTGCCGCTTGAACGCCTTCACCGGCGACCAAAATATCAATATCGCCACCAATGGCCTGGGCGGCCGCCACGACGTGGGCGGTGGCGCCAGCCAGTTGGCCTTCATGTAGGTCGGCAAGTACCAAAATGCTCATAGCATCAGCTCCTTTCAAAGCGTTTATCTCAAAGTACGGAGAGTCAAGAACCGACCTTAAAGAACTTTGGCTTCATTTTTCAGTTTGTCGATCAGCTCGTCGACCGAGGCCACTTTGACACCGCCTTTGCGCTCGGCAGGGGATTCCACCTTGAGCAGGCTCACCTTAGAGGCCACTTCCACGCCGTAGTCGGCAGGAGTTTTTACATCCAGCGGCTTTTTCTTGGCCTTCATGATGTCCGGCAGCTTGGCGTAGCGCGGCTCGTTCAGGCGCAGGTCGGTGGTGACAATCGCCGGGAGCGTGAGAGCGATGGTTTGCAGGCCGCCGTCGATTTCACGGGTAACATTAACCTTCTCCCCGTCCACCGCCACTTCCGAGGCAAAAGTACCTTGTGGCAGGCCCGTCAGCGCGGCAAGCATCTGGCCGGTCTGGTTGTTGTCGGTGTCGATGGCTTGCTTGCCGAGAATCACCAGACCGGGCTGTTCTTCATCCACTACCTTCGCCAGCAGTTTGGCCACGGCCAGCGATTCGGCGCGCTCGTCGGTTTCAATATGGATGGCGCGATCCGCGCCCAGCGCCAGCGCGGTGCGCAGCTGCTCTTGGGCGGCTTTAGGGCCGACCGTGACGGCGACGACTTCGGTCGCCACGCCCTTCTCTTTCAGGCGCACCGCTTCTTCCACAGCAATTTCGCAGAAAGGGTTCATGGCCATTTTGACGTTGGTCAAGTCCACATCGGAGTGGTCCGCTTTCACGCGGATTTTGACGTTGTAGTCGATGACGCGTTTCACCGCGACGAGTACTTTCATAGGTTCCTCGCTTGGCTTGTAATAAAAGCCGTTAACCTGGGACGGCACCCGCTTCGCGAGTACCCCTTATTAAATAGCGACTAATAATAGAATTACTGCATACGTTATGAGCAAAAAGTCTTGCTTGGGCACTGCCCAAATTGGCAGTGCCGTCAAATTCATTCAAGCGTTTGATAGGTACCTGATTGAAAAACCCTATCAATTTGCCATAGCCTGCCAGTTAGTGACAATACTTGCTAGCTACTGCCTTGGTCTTAGCATTGATCTATCGCTAGCAACACATACAGCCAAGAAATGCGGTTTGCACCATCGTAGGCGTGACCTGACACAGGTATTATGCCTATCATGGGGCATAACCAGAAGCAAACGACCGTTTTAAATTAAGGCCATCTGTTTATAAGCTAGTACCTAAAACGTAGGCATTCACTAGCTTTTGCAGATATTGGCGCTTAAAGAGAATAAGGAGAAGCCGGGTGGAAACTGTTGAACGCGATGTAATGGACTTTGATGTCGTCATTGTCGGCGCTGGCCCATCCGGGCTTTCCGCCGCCTGCCGACTCATGCAGCAAGCTAACGAGGCGGAGCAAGAGTTAACGGTCTGTGTGGTTGAGAAAGGCTCAGAAGTTGGCGCTCATATCTTGTCAGGAGCGGTTTTTGAGCCCCGCGCACTGACCGAACTCTTCCCTGACTGGAAAGAACGCGGCGCGCCGCTCAATACGCCCGCCATTCGCGATGACGTTGTTTTACTTAAGGACGCTGAAAAAGCGCAAAAAGTGCCTAACGCACTTGTGCCGAAAAGTATGCACAACACCAGCGGCGATCAGCAACGTTACGTGATCAGTGCCGGTAACCTCTGCCGCTGGCTGGCTGAGCAGGCAGAAGCACTCGGCGTTGAAATCTTCCCAGGCTTTGCCGCCCAGGACGTTATCATTGAAGACAACGCTGTGCGCGGCATTCTGATTGGTGATATGGGCGTCGCCGCCGATGGTACACCCAAAGATGGCTACATGCCGGGTATGGAACTGCGTGCCAAATACACGCTATTTGCTGAGGGCTCGCGCGGCCATATTGGGAAGCGCTTAATTAAAGACTTCTCGCTGGATGAAGGTCGCGACCCCCAGCACTACGGTATTGGCCTCAAAGAGCTGTGGGATGTACCTGCCGAGCAGCATGAGCCTGGCTTGGTAGTTCACGGTTCAGGCTGGCCTTTAGATAAAAACACCCACGGCGGGTGGTTTTTATACCATGCGGAAAATCAGCAGGTGGTGGTGGGTCTTATTATGGATCTTGGCTACCAAAACCCGTGGCTTTCACCGTTTGATGAATTTCAGCGCATGAAACATCATCCGGCTATTAGCCAATACCTTAAAGACGGCAAACGCGTTGCTTACGGCGCCCGGGCCATTACCAAAGGTGGCTTCAACTGCCTGCCAAAAATGACCTTTCCCGGCGGTTTGCTGGTCGGCTGCGATGCGGGCACGCTCAACTTTTCCAAAATTAAGGGCTTACACACCGCTATGAAGTCGGGCTTAGTAGCTGCCGAGAGCGTGTTTGAGGCAATTAAAGGAGGTGATGAGGGCGCTCAGGAACTGACAAGCTTTAATCAGAAGTGGGAAGCCAGCTGGGCGTATCAAGAGCTTAAAGAGAGCGCCAGCTTCGGTCCGGCTATCCATAAATATGGCACCATCGGTGGCGGCGCGTATAACTTTGCCCACCAGCTGCTGGGCAACAAGTTACCCAACGTGCATGACACCACTACCGATCACGGCGCCCTGAAGCCTGCGGACGAGTTTGAAAAGATTAACTATCCCAAGCCGGATGGAAAGCTTTCCTTCGACAAACCGTCATCAGTGTTTCTGTCGAATACCAATCATGAAGAAAACCAGCCGTGCCATTTACGCCTGGAAGATCCGGAGCTACCGATCCGTGAGAACCTGCCTAAATATGCAGAACCAGCACAGCGCTACTGCCCGGCGGGTGTGTACGAAGTGATTGAAGATAGCGAAGGACAGCCGCGTTTTCAGATTAACTTCCAGAACTGCGTACACTGCAAAACTTGTGATATTAAAGACCCAGCGCAAAATATCACTTGGGTAGCACCGGAAGGCGGCGGCGGCCCCAACTATCCTAATATGTAAGCCAACCACTCTAATATGTAAGTCAGCCGCATGAATGTTACGGCTAGAAGGGAGCAAGCATTCCTACTGGCCGTAGCATCCCCCCTTTCACATTCAACTTATACGCTACGAGAGAATAGCGCTTTGTGAGCCTTCCAATAGCTGAATGGGCGCTCGGCGGGCAATAAGCCTGCGTCGGCCAGCCTGATCAAAGCGCACATCAATCACTGGGTCGCTCGCATTTCCCTCTACTGCCGCCACTTCACCCTCACCAAATACCGCATGGTGCAGACGCTGACCGGGATAAAAGCGCGTATCGGCCGAATAAGTTGCCTTATACTCTTCCACGTGTGCCGCTGCAAGCACAATGTCTTCACGTCCTAAACGCGCCAGATAACGCTCAACTAGTCCCACCGATGTCACTTGCAGCGATGCTTCTGGTGCACTGGGGTTAGCTAGACAAGAGGCCACACGCATACTGTCTTGCCAGGCACTTTCGGCAATAAAGCGACTAGGACGATGCGCGCCCCCGTCATGGAGCACTAATAGCTGTTCTTGGGCACGAGTGATGGCTACGTAGAACAACCGCCGCTCCTCCTCCAAGCGCTCATCGCTAAGCGGATTATCGCGGCTGTAGTGGGGAAAATCCTCTTCATTGACACCGGCTACTGCGACCAGTGGCCACTCAAGCCCTTTGGCACCGTGCACTGTGCTAATCAGCACGCCGCCCGCCTGGTTTTCAACCGGACGCTCCAGCAGCTCGATGAAGGCATCTGGATCTTGAACGCTTTGGGCTTGTTCGATTAATACATCAAGTAAGCGTACATCCTCTTCGCCTTTATCCCGCCGCGCCGCTGCCCGTTTAAGTGTTTTTTCCGCCTCAATGGTTTCCACTACATGCCTTAACAGCTTGGCGGGCGGCCATGCACTCAGCTGCGGCAATTCACATAGCAGCAACCAGCGTTTTTTAAGCGTACGCCGTTGGATCGGCTTTAATGCCGTCAACATAGGGTCATGCCGCTCAGGCCACTGCTGGGTAGTCGCCAGCTGATAGGCTAATCGCTGCAGTCGCTCACGAGCAACAAAGGGAGTCGGCTGGGAAAGCAATAGTAATAGTTGCTGTGGATCGCGTAGCAGATCGGGACGACGCGACAGCTTCAAGTACCCGGCGAGTGCCTGTACCAACGGCAGACGAAAGACAAAACGATCCTCACGCTGAAGTCGAAATGGAATGCCCGCCTGCAAAAGCGCCAGTTGAAACGGCACCGATAGCGCCCAACTACGCACCAGTAAACTGGCCTCGTTAAACGCACGTCCTTGGGCCTGCCAATCCATCAGGGCATCCAGTAACAGCCGACTGCCCTGCCCTACCGAAACGCGCGTCTCAGGGTTATTGGGCGCGGCCAGACACAGCTGATTGGGGCGGCGCTGATTGGCGGCAATGGCATGATTAGCGGTAAGCGCCAAGGCATGGCCATGACGGAACGTGGTAGATAGCGGGTAGTCGGTGGCCTCGCCAAAGGTGGCGGTAAAATTTTCCAGCATCGTATCGGGTTTGGCGCCACGCCACTCATAGATGCATTGGTTAGCATCGCCGACCGCCATTACCTCGGCACGGCTGCCCACCAGCACAGATAAAAGACGCTGCTGAGCGGCATTAATATCTTGATACTCGTCAATAATGACATGATCCAGAAACCCCTCGACGCGACCACGCAGGGCGCTATCTTCCTCTAACGCCTGCAAAGGGCGATAAAGTAAATCAGCGTAGGTCATCACCCCTTCCGACTCTAGTAGCCGCTCCGCCTCGGCAAAAGCGGCCGGAAAATAGTCGGTATCCGGGTCAAAATTGAGTCGCTCATGGAGCGATTCAGGGGTAATCATCTCTGCTTTAACCAAGCCGCAGAAGTGGGCCAAGGTTTCAAGCCTATCACCTTCAAGAGCAGCATCGCGGCGCTCAACCGAGTCGCGCAGCACATTAAGGCTCGCTTGACGAAGCAGCCTCTCTAATTGCCAATCGGCGGATAATAGCTGACGAGGCGCAAGCGCCCCCCAGCGACATAGGCTTTGGGTTAAGCGGTGGCCCAGCGAGTGAAACGTGCGCACATCCGGCAGCGCCTGCCCGGCAGGCGCCATTGACGCTAAACGGCGCTGAAAATCATCCTTGGCGGAACGGTTAAACATCAACACCAGAATGCGCTTTTGCGGCACACCACTGGCCAACAGGTGTAGCACCCGAGCGGCCATAGTGGTGGTTTTACCTGCGCCTGCGACGGCCGCCACCCGCGCATGACCGGCGGTATGATTCACAACGGCCTGCTGTTCAGCAGTTAACTTCACGGCGTCTCGCCTGATGCTTCATCGTCAAGCTGACCGAGCGCAAACCACTGACCGGCACTCATTAACCCAATCTCAGTAGTGCCATTGTCGTTTTCACGGGCTTCGGCTGCGTCAACAAGCTGGTAATACACATTACGGTGCAGCCTGGCGGCCAGCCCAAAGCGTACCGGCAGTTGCGGGACTGCCTCGCTTTGAGGCGTTAAAGTGACGGAAAGCGGGTGCTCAGCATCCAAGCGAACGACATCGTCAAACTGGGTGGTGAACCACCAGGCATCGTCGTGAAAGTCAGCCTCTACCGCGACCAGCGGTAGGTCTTCCACCTCTATCCGCCAACGCTCTACCGGCGTGACTAAGCAGTAACCATCTTCGTCAAGGCGTAGCAGCGTGGCCAATAAACGCGCCACCTTGGGACGGGCAAAGGTCCGCCCTTCGTGCCACCAACTGCCATCGGCGTGAATACGCAGGTTCATATCTCCAGAGAGCGGAGGCTGCCATTGGTCAAGGGGAGGAATAGTGCCTCCCACTTCGTCACGCTGCAGCAGCAATCTATCGATATTCATCTCGCCCTCCTTGCTTAAGCGCATTCAACTCACACGGTTATAGAAGTCCAGACTGCTCTAACGCCTCTTTGACATGGTGCGGAGCATCAGGCGCGGCGGCAAGAAAGAGCTGATAAAAGTTGGCTGTGGTCTGCATGGCGACCTCGTCAACACTGATCCCCCGCTCGTTAGCGATGCACTCCGCCACTTCCACTACCCAGGCCGGCTCGTTGGGCTTGCCGCGATAAGGAACAGGAGCAAGGTAAGGGCTATCGGTTTCGATTAGCAAGCGATCCAGCGGCAGCTGGCGGGCTAGCTCGCGCAGCGGTGCAGCGTTACGAAAGGTGATAATCCCCGATAACGAAATGTAAAAGCCCAGTCTTACGGCTTCACGGGCCATCGCTAAGTCTTCAGTAAAACAGTGTAATACACCGCCCACGCGAGGGTCGCTATATTCACGCAGCAGCGCCAGTGTTTCTTCTTTGGCTTCACGGGTATGTACAATCACTGGCAGCTCTAACTCACGCGCGGCGATCAAATGACGCTTGAAACGCTCGTGTTGCACATCTACCGGCACGCTGTCTCGATAGTGATAATCCAGTCCGGTTTCACCAATGGCTACCACGTCATACTGCTCGGCAGCCTCTTTTATATCCTCAACGCTGGGCTCGCTCTCACTGTGATGCAAAGGATGCAAACCAGCAGAGATCGCCACATCGTGATGCGCTCGAGCAATGGCTGCGAGTTGCGGCAACTCCTCCAAAGTGACGGCGACCGCAAGAAATTGGCTAACGTGGGCCGCGCGCGCAGCCATCAGCGTGGCAGCGAGGTCGCCCCCGTGAGTCTGGTCAGATAAACGATCTAGGTGACAGTGCGAATCAACAAACATGCAGGTCTCGACAACGGGTAGGCCGTTAACACCATGGTGCTTACTTTAAAGGTATCAACGACGGTTTAATCAGAGCGTGAACGACGGGGCTGCCTTATCCAACTGTCCGGCAAGCAGCGTCTCAATGCGGTCACGCACAGGGTAATCTTGCTGGCTGAAATGTAGACCAATACCAGGTATGCGGCGGCCGCTGACACCCTCAGGCGAGACCCACACCACCTGGCCGGTGATTGAAAGACGTTCGCTTTCACCCGGCAGCGTCAGCAGTAAAAACACCTGCTGGCCCAGTGCATAGGGAGTCTGAGTGGGCACGAAAATCCCCCCACGGTCCAGAAATGGCATATAGGCGGAGAGCAGTGTCGGCACATCGGGAATGTTAAGAGAGAGCGCTTTTTGGGCTGCCATAACAACCTCGCTAGATTGCTGTAAATAGGGAGAACACATTCCGCTAGGAGCGCAGCAGAGCCGCCCAGCGAACCAACCACGCCTCAAGCACCAACTGGGGATTTGGGTTAGCTCCCACCGCCAACAGACGCCGCTGTTCACGGGCATAATCCAGCAGGCGAAACCAATCCTGCACCCGGCCATTTTTGACCGCCTGGCGATAAAGCGGCTCAAGATCGGGGTTGTGCAGCACTGCTGCTTCACCGGATAAACCGAGACGAATCAGGTCTTCCAGCCAGGCGATACCGTACCACAAGATGGCATCAATCGCCTGGCGATCCAGCCGCGCGGCCTCAGAGACAGGCTCTGCGCCACGCACCAACTGCTCAAAACTGTCGTGAATTTGGTGGCGCAAAGCGCGCTCTTCGGGCGCGGCCAATTCCACCGCCAGTAGCGGCAGGCCACCCGCTACCTGCCACCAGAAGTAGGCTTCGTCGGCACTGTTGAGTTTCTCAATCAGCCAACCACGACACGCTTCAAAGGCAACACTGGGCAGGGACCACTGCTGACAGCGCGAGCGGATCGTTGGCAGCATCCGTGAAGGCACATCAGAAAGTAGGATAAATAGCGTCTTATCGCCGGGCTCTTCAAGGCTTTTGAGCAGCGCATTAGCAGCGGCAACGTTCATTGCCTCAGCCGGTGAAATGACGATGACCCGGTATCCCCCCTGCTGAGCCGTTTGTGAAACAAAGCGGTTAACCTCGCGAATAGGGTCAATACGAATCTGGCGCTTGCCATCTTCCGGCGAGACCCGCAGCAAATCAGGATGGTATCCCGATGCCAACATCGCGCAGCTATGGCAATGCCCGCAGGCCTGGTCTGCGGGGGCGGCGCATAGTGTCCGGGCGATTAACGCTTCCGCCAACTGTTGCTTACCTACCCCATGGGCGCCATGAATGAGCAGCGCATGGGGCATCCGCCCTCCATCGGCCAGACGGGTTAGCTGATGCCAAGTGGCAAGGTGCCACGGCATAACGCCGCTTAACGCCATGCGGTTACTCGCGCCGAAAGGGTCTTACGAAGCTGCGCTTGTACTTCTTCAAGGTGATGCTGAGCATCAATCACCGCAAAACGTTCGGGGTCTTCTTCCGCTCGCGCCAAATAGGCGTCGCGTACAGCCTGGAAAAAATCGGCCTGCTCTTGCTCAAAACGGTCACGCTGCTCGTGACGATCGCGCAGGCGGGCTTCTAACCGCTGCTTGGCCGCCTCTTTGGGCATATCGAGCAAAAGCGTTAAATCGGGCGCGAATCCCTGCTGAACAAAATCTTCCAGTACGGCAATACGTTCCTTGGCAACGCCTCGGCCACCGCCCTGATAGGCAAAGGTAGCGTCAGTAAAACGATCACACACGACCCAAGCCCCTCTTGCCAGGGCAGGCAGAATTTTCTCCGCTAAATGCTGCGCCCTAGCGGCAAACATAAGCAGCAGTTCTGCGTCCACATGCAGCGGCTCTTGGGGGGCGGGGTCCAGCAGCAGTGCTCGAATAGCTTCGCCTCGCTCAGTCCCCCCCGGCTCACGTGTGCGCACCACTTCCAGCCCCTGGGCTTCCAACCACTCGGCGACAAAGCCCACATTGGTAGACTTTCCCACGCCTTCGCCGCCTTCCAGCGTAATGAAGCGTCCCCGCTTACTCATCATGCTCCCTTACTGTGGTGATCAATGTGGTGATGACGTTGATGATAGGTCATGGCGATTACCGGTTGCGAATATAGCGATTAACGGCATTATTATGCTCCCGTAATGTACGCGAGAAGTGATGCGTGCCATCACCCCGGGAAACAAAATAGAGCGTTTCGCCGGGTAGCGGGTTTACCGCCGCTTCCAATGACGCACGCCCCGGCAAAGCGATCGGCGTGGGCGGCATGCCATCAATCACATAAGTGTTATAGGGCGTCGCTTCACGTAGATCAGCACGGGTGATGCGACCTTCATAGCGCTCGCCCATGCCATAAATAATCGTCGGATCAGTTTGTAAGCGCATGCCCTGCTCCATGCGTCGCTTGAACACCCCGGCGATTTCACGACGCTCCTCCGGCGCCCCCGTTTCGCGCTCAATCAAAGAGGCCATAATAAGCGCCTCATAGGGTGACTCAATGGTCAGGTCGTCGGCACGCTCTTCCCAGACACTGTCCAGAATTCGTTCCATACGCTCAAGCGACTGCTGTAGTAGATCGACGTCGCTCATTCCCAGGTGGTAGCGATAAGTATCGGGAAAGAACCATCCTTCAGGAAAGGTGCCTTCGCGATCAAGTAGCGTCATCACCTCTTCGTCGCTCAAATCAGCCGTGCGATGGTCAAGTTTTGGCGCGGCATTGAGCAAGTCGCGCATTTGACGAAAGGTCCACCCCTCAGGAATCGTCAGCGGATAGGTGACAACGTTATTACTACCTAGCAGCGCCATCATTTCCAGCCCGCTCATATCCGGCAAAAGCTGATATTCGCCAGTACGCAGTCGCGGCACGCGCGCAGGCTCCACCCGCGCTAATAAGCGAAACGCCCAAGCATCTTCCAGTATGCCCTGGGATTCCAACTCCGCCACCACCTGATTAAACCCCGCACCAGAAGGCACTTGGTAAAGCGTTGGCTCATCAAGCGCTAGCGGTGCCTCTAAGCGGCTCTGCCAATAAAAATAACCGCCTGCTGCACCGGCAGCCCCGATTATGACTACGACTAACAAAGCGGTTAATAACCGTTTCACCATGACACCTCAAAATAATTGCGGGGCGATATTGATACAAAGGTTGACGTTTAGGCAAAGCCTAACAACTGATGGGCCAAGCGCTGGAAGGGATCAGAGTCACTCACAGCCCAGCGCTGCAGCAACGAACCATCCGCTGCTAGCAGCGTCGTCACAGGCCACACTCCCTGAACAGAGTTTGCCACCCATAGCCGCTCTACCTCTGCAAGGCGATCCAGCGACAGCGCCCCCTGGGCAGCGACACCTTGATCAATTAATCCAGCGCGCAGTGTGCCTGCTACGCCGCATTGGTCAACAAAAGGCGTGAACACCTGCCCCGCCTCCTGCCAAAAAATATTCATACTGGTGGCTTCTATGACCCCGTCTTCGCTATCAGCGAGCACACCTTCGGCGATCGAGGGATCGCTCCACTCCTGGCGGGCCAGTACGTTCTCCAGCCGATTAAGATGTTTAATACCGGCCAGCCGCGGCTGGCGGCTAAGACGCAAATCACAAAGCCGCACCGTTACCCCCTGCTGCCAGCGGTGGATCGAGGGCTGAAATGGCGTTCGACGACTAAGTAAACGCGGTGTTACTTCATCCGGCTGCGCATAACCCCGCCCGCCACTGCCACGCGTCAGGATAAGCTTGAGGACTTCAAGCTCAGCGGTGCAATCATCCTGCCACGTGGCATCTAGTGCTGCTTGGCAAGGTAACGGTATATTTAGGCGCTGACACCCCTTCGCTAGACGGTCTGTGTGATAGCGCCACAGCACCGGTGCACCTGCACGCAACAGTACCGTTTCAAAGAGACCATCGCCATACGCTAGCCCGCGATCATCAAACGGCACAGTTTGTTCGTCAGATAAAGCGGGCGGCAACATCGTCAATTACACCTTCTTGAATAACAGCGAACCGTTAGTACCACCAAAGCCAAAGGAGTTGGAAAGCGCCATATCAATCCGCATGTTCCGCGCGGTATGCGGCACATAATCCAGATTGCAACCCGGCTGCGGGTTATCCAGGTTGATGGTCGGCGGTGCGATCTGGTCACGAATTGCCAGAATGCTGAACACTGCCTCTACCGCACCAGCGGCACCCAACAGGTGGCCGATCATCGACTTGGTAGAGCTCACGGCCACATTATTGGCTGCATCACCCAGTACGTTCTCAATGGCTCGACTTTCTGCCAGGTCACCTGCCGCGGTTGAAGTGCCATGGGCATTGATATAGTGCACTTCAGAAACGTCAACCTGGGCATCTTTGATCGCATTGCGCATTGAGAGCGCTGCACCACGGCCGTCTTCCGGTGGCGATGTCATGTGGTAAGCATCATCACTCATGCCAAAACCGACCAGCTCGGCATAGATGTGAGCGCCGCGCGCTTTGGCATGCTCATACTCTTCTAGCACCAACACACCCGCACCGTCCGATAACACAAAGCCATCGCGATCAGTATCCCACGGGCGGCTGGCCGCCTGAGGGTCATCATTACGCGTTGAGAGCGCGCGTGCAGCTGAAAAGCCGCCCAGACCTAGCGGGGTTGTCGCCATCTCGGCACCACCACAGACCATGACGTCTGCGTCGCCATAGGCGATCGTGCGCGCACTGTAGCCAATATTATGGGTACCGGTGGTACAGGCAGTGGTAATCGCGATATTCGGCCCTCTAAAGCCGTGCTGAATCGCCATATTGCCCGAAATCATATTAATGATGGAACCCGGCACAAAGAACGGCGACACCTTACGGGCCCCACCCTTGTTGAGCGCGTTGTGGTTATGTTCAATCATGGGTAGACCGCCAATGCCTGAACCGATAGCCACACCGATACGATCCGCATTCTCTTCAGTGCACTCGATACCGGAATCTTCAACCGCTTGAGCGCCCGCCGCCATACCGTACTGAATAAAGAGATCCATCTTGCGAGCATCTTTAGGATTCAGGTACGGACTAATATCAAAGTTCTTGATCGACCCACCAAAACGCGTGTTAAAGCCACTGGTGTCAAAATGCTCAATAGGCGTAATACCGCTTTTACCAGCAACAATGTTGGCCCACGATTCATCTACGCTATTGCCCACTGGGGTCACCAGGCCTAACCCAGTTACCACTACCCTTTTCCGTGCCATTAGCTTTCCTCCAGGCATCCATGGTGACGCGACCCACTTGGGTCATTCGCTGCTTAAATTTGGTCAACAGTATAACGGAGATTGAACGTTATAAGCATTGTGGCAGCAAAGCAAAAAAGCCGCCCTGCGAAAGGACGGCTCTTAAGGCGGGTGACTAGCACCCCACCCTGGTTCGATGCATCGACGCAGCCCTTACTGGTGGGCGTTCACGTAATCGATGGCTTCTTGAACCGTGGTGATTTTCTCAGCTTCTTCATCAGGAATTTCAGTATCGAATTCCTCTTCCAAAGCCATGACCAGCTCAACGGTGTCGAGCGAATCAGCACCCAAGTCTTCTGTAAAAGAAGAGCTGTTTTGGATGTCTTCTTCTTTAACGTTCAGGCGCTCTGCTACCACTTTCTTAACGCGCTCTTCAATAGTACTCATTAACGTACTCCAGTCGTTCACATTAGCCGTTTTTGATAACCAGCTATTTGGAAACCGCAAGCCAAAAGCTGCGGGGTAGTTTATAGACGCCCTTGGGTCGACGCAACCGCCATCCCCAAGGCCATCAACGCATATTCATGCCGCCATTCACGTGAAGCGTCTCACCGGTGATGTAACCGGCTGCATCACTGGTCAGAAAGCCAACCGCTGCGGCGATCTCTTCCGGCGCCCCTAAGCGAGCCAACGGAATTTGCTTAAGTAACATTTCATGCTGGGCTTCGGGCAGCGCCTCGGTCATATCGGTGGCAATAAAACCCGGCGCCACCGCGTTAACCGTAATGGCGCGAGAAGACACCTCACGCGCTAAAGCACGGCTAAAACCTTCCATACCCGCTTTTGCTGCAGCATAGTTAGTTTGGCCCAGGTTGCCCATGGTTGCCACTACAGAGCTGATCGACACAATACGCCCAAAACGCGCCTTGGTCATACCCCGCAAACACGCCTTACTAACACGATAGACAGATTTTAAGTTGGTATCCATCACGGAGTCCCACTCATCTTCCTTCATACGCATCAGCAAATTGTCTCGCGTGATACCGGCATTGTTAACCAAAATGGTCGGCGCACCAAAGCGCTCAGTGATGGTTTTCAATACGCTGTCAATGCTGGCCTGGTCGGTCACGTTAAGACACAGACCTGCGCCTTCAATGCCATTCTCTTTTAAATCAGCATCAATTTTCTCAGCACCGGATTCGCTGGTCGCTGTGCCAATGACGATACGGCCTTGACGGCCTAGCTCACGAGCAATGGCCTGGCCAATACCGCGACTGGCCCCTGTTACCAGGGCAACTCTACTTTCTTGGGTCATAACGTTCTGCCTCTAACCGTGTAATCAAGCAAGGATAGCGGAATAACACAACCCTTGGTCACGCTTTATCAGCTAACGTTTCACGCGCCAGCTCAAGCGCAGCATTCAGGCTGTCAGGATCATTCACTGCCAACCCCTTGCTACCCTTCACGATACGCTTATTGAGACCGGTCAACACCTTTCCAGGCCCGCACTCAATAAATACTTCAACACCTTGACTGGCCATTGCCTCAACGCAGGCGCTCCAGCGCACTGGCTGATAAAGCTGTTCGATGAGGCGTGTACGCAGTGTAGCGGTATCAGCATGCGCCTTGGCGTCAACATTTTGAATCACGGTATAGCGTGGCGCTCGCAATTCAATCGCCTGCATAGCCTCCGCTAGACGCTCGGCGGCCGGGCGCATTAACGCACAATGCGAAGGAACGGAAACGGGCAATGACATAGCGCGCTTGGCCCCCGCTTCTTGGCAGGCAACGATAGCCCGCTCCACGGCCGCCTTTGAGCCTGCCACTACGACCTGCCCAGGGGAGTTGTAGTTGACAGCAGACACCACGTCGCCCTGGGCGGCTTTTTCACAGGCGGCTTCAACCGCCTCGTCTGCCAAACCAAGGATGGCTGCCATACCACCTTCACCCGCGGGAACGGCCTCCTGCATGGCCTCACCGCGCAGACGCACTAAGTTAACGCCTTCGGCAAAGCTCATGACGCCAGCGCACACCATCGCGCTGTATTCGCCCAAGCTATGGCCCGCCATTACAGTAGGCCGAGGCCCTTCTAGCTCCTGCCAAACGCGCCAAATAGCGACGCTGGCAGAAAGTAATGCGGGCTGGGTGCACGCGGTTGCATTAAGCGATGCTTCAGGACCCTCTTGGACGACTTTCCATAAGTCATAGCCCAAAGCATCCGACGCTTCCTCAAATGTCGTTCCCACCACACTATAGCGCTCGGCCAGCTCTCGCAGCATTCCAACCTGCTGAGAGCCTTGCCCGGGGAAAATGAGGGCAAGGGGTTGAGACATGTCGTTCACCTTTGCACTTGTAGGCATTTGCTCATATGAGCGATAGGCGAGATTATTGGCACATCCTGATGCCACCTATAAACTCGCAAAAAATAAACTATTTATTATCTAATCATGGCTCGCAGGTGCCACTGCTTCACTTAATGGCGCCTGCCAACGGCCTGCGATCCGCGCAGGTAAATTATGTTCTACTTCCTGAAGAGCACGCTGGATAGCGTAGTAGAAACCATCGGCATGGGTACTGCCGTGACTTTTCACCACGATACCGCGCAACCCCAACAAACTGGCCCCGTTATAGCGCACAGGATCTAACTCCTGCTTTAAACGCCTCAACACAGGCTTGGCCAGTAGGCTTGCTAGACGACCACTTAAGCGCGATTCAAACGCCATCTGCACGCGTTCAACCAACATACTTGTCAACCCTTCGCTTGCCTTGAGCACAGCGTTACCCACAAAGCCATCGCATACCACTACGTCAAGCTGGCCTTTAAACAGGTCACCACCCTCGGCATAACCTTGATAATCAAAAGCACCACTATTGGCATGCTCGCGCAGCAAACGATCAGCTTCGCGAACGCTGGCGCATCCTTTAGTAGCCTCAGCACCAACATTGAGCAGCGCGACACGTGGCATAGCCGTGCCATCGACACACTGCGCCATCGCCGCGCCCATTAGCGCAAAATCCACCAGCCGATGAGCGGGAGAGTCCACATTGGCGCCTAAGTCCAGCAAATAACAGCGACGCCCTTGGCGCGCTGGAATCGCGGTACTGATCGCTGGCCGAGAAATACCCTCGACCATCCCCAGCTCGCGCCTTGCTAATGCCACAAGCGCTGCCGTATTACCCGCACTTACACCGGCAACCGCCTCGCCCTGGGCGACACTTCGCAGCATGCGCACCATACTGGTCGCCTGCCCCCTGCGCAGCGCCCAGGCAGCGGTTGTCGATGGCATAATGCAGTCAGGTGCTTCACGCGCCACCAAACGTGACGTTGCCGCAGCCAGAGGCTGCGGCAAGCGTGAAAGCTCAGCAAGAATCTGCTGACGCGGGCCAAACAGAATCAGCTCAAGGTCTGGGTGTTCCACCACTGCCTTTGCAGCACCTGTGATAATCGCATGAGGGCCTTGGTCACCCCCCATCACATCTATCGCTAGGCGCATACCGCACTGAGTCCGTTTAGCCGCTTAATAACGCAATTGAGGTTTATACCTCAATCACTTTACGACCACGGTAGAAACCGTCTGGAGAAATGTGGTGACGCAGGTGAGTCGTACCGGTTTCTTTGTCTTGAGACAGCGTCGGAGCGGTCAGTGCATCGTGGCTACGACGCATGCCGCGCTTGGAACGAGTTTTACGGTTCTGTTGAACTGCCATGGGTGTTTACTCCAAGGTATTTAAGGTAAAGGGTGCTTATTTTTTGCCTTTTAAGACATTGAGCACCGCGAATGGATTCGTCGCTGGCGTTGTTTCTGCCGCCGCGCCTTCTGTTTTGCTGACCAGCTGCTCCGCCGAGACATGACATTCGGCTTCATCGTGATAGACCACTTGAGGCAGGCTAAGAATCAATTCATCCTCAACCACCGTCAAAAGATCCAGCTGTTCCTTTTCCACCAGCACCGGTTCATGACTAGCAGGCAACTCGGCCGCTAAGGCTTCGTCAGTGACCATTCCAAGCAAAAAGTCACTGCTCACCTCTTGAGGCAGCGGCACCAGGCAGCGTCGGCAGGCAAGCGCCAACGTCGCTTGCAAGTGGCCACGAATTTCACGACGACCTTGAGCATCGACGCCAAACTCAAGCACGACATGACAGTCGCCGGTTTGGACACCCGCTTCTTCGGCAAGACGTGGCAGTTTATCCAGCGCTACCAAGCCTTCGATTCGTTCGTGGCGGGCTGCGAGCTTATAAGGCTCAACCCGACTGGGGAGTTGTGAGGTCAACATAGGCGCGCAATGATAGGCACTCCCCCTGCTGGTGTCAAAGCTGTCGGTATATTTCTTCATGCCTTCCTCAATAAATAACCAACCGCGGCCTCAATAAACGGCCAACATAGGCAGGTTTAGCTGCTTTCGCTACACTCTACTGCTTTGAAATTGCATTTGCGCCACGTTGCACACACATCCCTTAGACATGCGCCACTACCCAGCCAGGAGCTATTTGTGACTTCATCCGCAATGACCGAGCCATCAAGCAGTCAGGCATCAACGACCGAGCTGGTACTGGCCTCCAGCTCGCGTTGGCGACGCGAGCTGCTGGATCGACTGCAGCTCCCCTACCAATGCTATTCGCCGGATATTGATGAAACACCCCATAGTGGCGAAACACCCCACGCTCTGGTCCATCGACTAGCGCTCAGCAAAGCTAACGCCGTTGCGCACCATTTCCCCCACCACTGCATTATCGGCTCTGACCAAGTAGCAGTATTTGAAGGCGACATTCTTGGCAAACCGCATACGGAAGGCAAGGCACGCGCTAACCTAAGCCGCTTTTCCGGCCAGCGTGTCACTTTTTTGACCGGTTTAGCGCTGCTGGATACACGCCACCAGCGTCATCAGGTACACGTCGAGCCATTCGAGGTGGTTTTCCGCCACTTGAGCACCCAGGAAATTGAAAACTATGTCGCCAAAGAACAGCCACTCGACAGCGCTGGCAGCTTTCGAATGGAAGGCTTAGGCATAGCGCTGTTTGAGAAGCTTGAAGGCCGCGATCCTAACGCATTGATTGGGTTACCACTGATTGCGCTTTGCGACATGCTGCGCCAAGCGGGCTTAGACCCGCTTGGCGCCTCCTGATTATCAATAGAGCTGACAACCAAGGGCCTGACAACTAAGCGCTTAGAAGCGCAGCGGGGTAGCGGGCGCTCTGACGCCTACCACCTCAGCGACGACCTGGGTAAAGCGGCGCGTCAGGCGCTCAAATGGATCAAGACTCGGCGTATAATCGACCCAATGGGTGTCACCCACTCGGTCACGCGCCACTTGCTCAAGGCTGCCTAACTGGTCAACCAAGCCTAGATCAACGCTCTGCTCACCACTCCAGACCAGGCCTGAAAATATATCGGGGCTGTCGCTAAGCCTTTCACCTCTTCCCGCACGCACATCATCAATAAACTGACGGTGAGTTTGGCTGAGCACTCCCTGCCAAAACTGCTCCGCCTCTTCATCCAGCGGCTTAAACGGGTCAAGAAAGGCTTTATTTTCACCAGCAGTCAGCACGCGGCGCTCCACACCAATACGCGCTATTGCCTCTTCAAAACCAAAGCCCGCGTAAATAACGCCAATAGAACCCACCAGGCTCACCGGCGACGCAACGATCTCATCCGCCGCCGCCGCAATATAATAAGCGCCGCTGGCACCGATATCTTCGATCACTGCGATAATTGGCTTATCGCCCTGCTCGCGTAGACGCATAATTTCTGCATAGATACGCTGAGACTGCACCGGGCTACCACCAGGGCTATTAATGTGCAGCACCACAGCGGAAGCGCCTTCCGCCTCCCAGGCGTTATTCAACCCCTCAATGATACGCTCGGCATTGGCAGGCGAATCGCTGGCAATTACCCCGCTGACCTCCACAATCCCTAAGTGTCGCTGTGTGGGCGCGGTAGCACTAGGCGAATCCCAAAACAGACTATAAAGGATGGTAAATAGCGTCACCAACACAATAGTGAGCATCATCAGGCGGAAAAACAGCTTCCAGCGGCGAGTGCGTCGCTGTTCCGTTAACACGCCGCCTATCCAGTGATCCATCATTTCCAGCTGCGCCAGCCGTTGGCGTTCGCGCAGGGTTTCGGCATCATCGTCTGGCGCACCCGACATCGGCTTAGCGCCCTTACTAGGAGGCACTTCTGATCCCTGTGTCCAACGATCCTCCCTCACCTCATTGCGATCATCATTGGTCGGGCCGTCACGTCCGTCGTTTGTGCCACCGGGGCGGGTTGGGTCGTCGCTCATAAAATGTCCTTATGTAAACGCTGGCTACTCACTGTACAACCGATCAAAAAGCTCATCGATGCTATGGGCAATCCATTTGGGGCGACTCAGTGCCAAACGCTCTGGCGTATGCACACCGTAAGTCACGCCTATTCGATCCATGCCAATCGCTCGCGCCATTTCCAAGTCGTATTCTGTATCGCCGACCATCACCGCTCGCTCGACGGGCACTTCAAGCTCAGTCAACAGCTCCGTAAGCATTTGAGGATGTGGCTTCGAGCGGGTTTCATCCGCCGTGCGGCTGGCGTGAAACCAGGCACCGCTGTCGGTCTCAGCAAAAATGCGGTCGAGGCCACGGCGACTTTTGCCGGTCGCTACCGCTAGCCGCTGCTGCTCACGACCGCGCAAACGGGCGATCTGCGCCTCAACCCCGGCAAAAAACAGCATCGGCGTCGCATCCGCCGTCACAAAATGGTGCGAATAACGCTCACGTAGGCGTTCGGCCTGAGCTGGTAAAATACCTGGGCAAAGCTGGGCAATGGCCTCAGGCAGCCCTAACCCAATAATATCTTCCACCTCCGCCGCAGAGAGTTCTCCCCACTCGGCCTCCAGCGCAGCCGCCTGCATGCACGACACTATCCGCGGCACCGAGTCCATCAAGGTGCCATCCCAATCAAATATAATCAGCTCGTACTGCATGGCAGCTCCTTATCAAGGGCGGATTAGTAAACGGCTTATTGGCGAGCACGCTTAAGCGCTTCTTCCAGCGCCTCTGGCAGTGGCGCTTTGACGGTCACCGGTCGACCATTGGTGGGCTCGGGAAAGGTAAGCGCACGCGCATGCAGAAACAAACGCCCCAGCCCTAATTGCTTGGTAAGAAAACCGCTTTCACGGGTGGCGTATTTATCGTCGCCCAGCAGTGCATGGCCTGCATGGGCAGCGTGCACACGAATCTGGTGGGTGCGCCCTGTCACTGGTTCGGCTTCAATCAAGGTGGCTTTTTCGAACGTCTCGACCACCGAGAAATGAGTACGCGACACTTTACCATTGGGATCAACCCTTACCCGACGCTCGCCATTGCCCGCATCAAAGCGATCCAAACGCGCGCTTTCGTAGGTTTTACGCGCTGGCCAGCGCCCGCTCACCAAGGCCAGATAGCGCTTATCCATGCCGTGTTTTTTCAGTGACTCATTAAGCGTCACCAACGAATCGCGGGATTTGGCCAGCAACAAGCAACCAGACGTATCGCGATCTAAACGGTGAACCAACTCCAGGAAGCTCAAATCATCGCGCACCTGGCGCAGTGCCTCGATCAAACCGATTTTAACCCCGCTACCACCATGCACCGCCAAGCCTGAAGGCTTGTTGAGCACCATCCAATCAGGGCCTTCCATGATAACGCTGCCCACTAACAGGTCGCGTAAATTATCACTCACTTCCTTGACCGCCTCACGGGGCGCCAAGCGCAGCGGTGGAACACGAACTAAATCGCCCGCTTGCAAACGGTAATCCACCTTTACGCGCTTTTTATTAACGCGCACTTCGCCTTTACGCACGATGCGATAGATAAGCGCCCGTGGCGCTCCTTTGAGCCGCGTCATGAGAAAATTATCAATTCGCTGCCCAGCCTGCTCTGGGGCAATATCCACCCACTGTACTTCACGCCCTTCGGACATTGCCGCTTGCTCCTGCTGTAATTCGGTGACATCAGCTAAAAACGGCATTCTAGCGTAGACCCAAGGGCATTGCGTCAATTGCTGGTCGTTGTCTTTACTGTTATATTCCAAAACGTTCACCAGCCAAGCACAGAAAGCTTTCTTGTCTACCGCTAGTGACCTAGCTAATAGATAGCTAATTCGTTAATTTGGTTAGCAGAAAACGTCAACGCTGAGCTCGGTTAATGCGCCTGCCCGACTAACACGCAGGCCTGAACACGAAAAACGACGCCAGTGTACGCATTGCCCGTTTTTCCAGTATCAACATCTGATCTAAAAAAATGCAGTAAATCTGCCGCCCGTTTTTTATGCCGGCAGATGAAGGTAAGCCTAGCCCTTAACGGCAGGCAGTAACTTAACAACGCCACGCCCTGAGCAGCCCCCTCCTTTCTCGTCACAAGGCGCTGGCTGACTCCGGGCGACAAGTTCAACGCTGTGCCGGTGGCCGGCGTTGGTGAATCGATGAATGCCAGGTGTCGGCGGTGTCAGCAGGGCCGGATGGATGTGACAACCACCGGAACACGTCCTGCCTCCGCCACGTACTCAACGCCCTACTGGCCGGGTTGGCTATGATGCCTTCCCGGCTTGACGCGTCAGCATTGCAATGCGCCGAGCACAAGCACGCAGCACCCAGCGGTTCGCCTACGTCACCCCATAGGCAGTTCGCCGGTACGCAACGCTATGCGAGACAACATGAAACGGATGCTTATTAACGCGACACAGCCCGAAGAGCTGCGCGTCGCCTTAGTTGATGGACAACGCCTTTACGATTTAGATATCGAATCCGGCGCTCGAGAACAGAAAAAAGCCAATATCTATCGCGGTAAAATCACTCGCGTAGAGCCCTCACTTGAAGCTGCCTTTGTCGATTACGGCGCGGACCGCCACGGCTTTTTGCCGCTCAAAGAGATCTCAAAAGAGTACTTTGTAAAAGACGTTTCCGGACGTCCCAGCATTAAAGAAGTACTCAAAGAGGGCCAAGAAGTCATCGTTCAGGTCGACAAGGAAGAGCGTGGCAATAAAGGCGCCGCGCTTACCACCTTCGTCAGCCTGGCTGGCCGCTTTTTGGTATTGATGCCCAACAACCCGCGTGCGGGTGGCATTTCTCGCCGTATCGAAGGCGATGAGCGTAGTCAGCTCAAAGATGCCATGGGTCAATTGACCGTGCCGGACAAAATGGGCCTGATCGTGCGCACTGCTGGCATTGGCCGTAACCCAGAAGAGCTGCAGTGGGACTTGGATTACCTGGTTCAGGTGTGGGAATCCATTACCACCGAAGCCGCTAAGCGCCCTGCCCCGTTCCTGATCTACCGTGAATCCAACGTCATCATTCGCGCCATGCGCGACTACTTGCGCCAGGACATCGGCGAAGTCTTGATCGACAGCCCTGAGATTCACGCCGAAGCGCTGGGCTTTATTCGCCAGGTCATGCCCTCGTATCAGCAGAAGATTAAACTTTATGCTGATGAAGTACCGCTGTTCTCGCGCTTTCAGATCGAATCGCAAATCGAAACGGCCTACCAGCGCGAAGTAAAGCTTCCTTCCGGTGGCTCGATTGTGATCGATCACACTGAGGCACTGGTCTCCATCGATATCAACTCGGCCCGCGCCACCCGCGGCAGCGATATCGAAGAAACCGCCCTACAGACCAACTCTGAAGCCGCCGACGAGATCGCCCGCCAGCTTCGCCTGCGCGACATCGGCGGGTTAGTCGTCATTGACTTTATCGACATGGGGCCAGCGCGCAACCAGCGTGAAGTTGAAAACCGCATGCGCGATGCGCTTAAGCTAGACCGCGCGCGGGTGCAGATTGGTCGCATCTCACGCTTTGGCCTAATGGAAATGTCCCGTCAGCGCCTGCGTCCTTCACTGGGTGAAACCAGCGGCGTGGTCTGCCCGCGCTGTAACGGCCAAGGCACTATTCGCGATGTACGTTCGCTGTCTCTGTCCATCATGCGCCTGATTGAAGAAGAGGCGATGAAAGAGAACAGCGCGCAGATTCGCGCTATTCTGCCGGTACCCGTCGCTACGTATCTGCTCAATGAAAAACGCAGCGTACTGGCGGATCTCGAGTCCCGCCAAAATGTTCGCGTCGTTCTGCTACCCAATCCTGATATGGATACGCCCCACTACGACGTTCAGCGCCTACGAGATGATCATTTAGACGAGGATGACACTCAAAGCCTTTCGAGCTTTGAACTCTCCACGGATACCGAAGTTGGTAAAGAGCCGACACCCAGCTTCGTACCGCCCGCTCAACGCGCTGAAGCAGCGGTAAAAAGCGTTACGCATAACGCCCCCGCGCCGGCATCGCTGCAAACCGAAGAGAAAGCGCCTGCTGCTGCCCCGGCGGCGAAAGTAGCACCGACGACCAGCGAGCAACCCAGCGTCATTGGCCGCTTTATCCGTGGCTTCGCTAAGTTGCTAGGCAGCGACGAAAGTAATGCTGAAGCTACGCCAGAGCCCAAAACTGAAACCCCGGCGCCGCGCAAGCCAAGCGAGCGTAAAACCAATCAGCGCAGCAGCGAGTCGCGGCAGAAGCCCTCACGCAATGAGCGCGGCGACAACACTAGCCGTAACGAGTCGCGCAGCGATAACAGCGCCCGGTCTGAGCCAAAAACTGAACAAAAAGCCGAGCAAAAAAGCGAGCAACGCACCACTGCTCCGCGTCCTGCCGGTGACGATAACAGCGACAAGCGCAGCGGCCCCAGCCGCACCCGCAATCGTCGTCGTCATCCCCAGCAAGACGATGCCACCGAAGAGTCGGCCAACAAAGCGCCTCGTAAAGAGAGCCAGTCGGATAGTTTTGGCAAAGATAGCTCTGGCAAAGACAGTTCTGGAAAAGACAGCTCTAAAAAGAGCAATAACGGCAAAAGTGCAGCGCCGAAAGAGTCGCGTCGCGAGGCTAGCCAAGACAGCCAACCCGATGAAACTGCCAAACAGCCAGAAGCCAAGCAGGATGACGGCAAGCCGAAGCGTACGCGTAACAACCCGCGTAACCGCACACGTACCCAGGCGATCAACCCAAAAGCAGAAGCCGAGCAGTTAAAGCTGCAGGCAGAAGTGGCAAATGAAGCGCCAGAAACCGCTGAACCTGCGGATGAAGCGCCTGTCGCACCGACAACCGAAGCGTCAGACGCGAAAGCTTCGGCACCGGAAGTAGAAGCACCAGCTTCAGAAAAACCGGCTTTAGAAGCACCAACTGCCGAGACACAGAATGCTGACGTCGCCGCCTCTGCCGATGAATCCACTCAACCTGCTTCTGAGACCGCTGAGCAGGAAGCCGCTGCCAAGCCGAGTGAACCCGTCACCAGCGAAGAGCCCGCACCTGCTGCTGCCTCTGAAACAACGGAACCTCATTCTGAAGAGCGTAAGACTACATCAGCGCCACCTGAGGTGAACTCAGAAACAACCGAAGCTAACTCGGAGCCTGCTGAAACTGAGCAAACTGCTGATAACCAGCCAAGTGCTAGCGAATCGGTAGCACCTGAAGCTATCGAACCGCCTGCGGCCAACGCGGTCGATCCGGCGGCCTCTATTGAAGAAGCTGCCGCTGAGCCTCTCAGTAGCGCTGACACGGATCAAAGCAGCGAACAGCGCCAGCCTGAAGCGTCAACTTACGCCCAGGAAACTCGCCAGGAAGCAGTAACACCAAGCGTTTCTGAGAGCGCTTCTGAGCGTGACGATGCGGCCTCTTCAGTTGAAGAGCCATCCAGCAGCGAGCAAAAGCAAGCTGAGGAAAAGCAAGACGAGGAAGAAAAGAGCGTCGCACAGAATAGCGGCGACCTAGAGGCGACTGAAGCAGAGCCTCAGCCTGCTCAGCCGATTGCTAGCGAAGCACCCGCTGAAGACGCAGTCACTGAAGAAACACCTAAGCCACGTCGCCGTCGCACACGGGCTCACAACGATCCGCGTGAAAAGCGTAAACAGGCGCAACAGGACACCCACTCCGAGTAAAATCGGTAGCGTGTTGCAACAGCAAAATCCCCGCTTAAGCGGGGATTTTGCTGTTTAGGAGACGCCTTTTAAAAACGGCAGAAGGATTCGCTGGAAAAGGGTGTTAAGGATTAATAAAACGTGGCTCGGGTTCTAACAGCACGCCAAAGCGTGTTTTTACTTGAGCGGCGATATAGTTGGCGATTTTCATCAAGCCGAGGCGATCACCGCCACCAAAATGCACCAGCACCAGCGCTTGATGCTGGTGTACGCCAAAGGCGCCGTCGCGCATTCCTTTTAAACCGCACTGGTCGATCAACCAACCTGCCGCTAACTTTGTTTGCCCTCCCGCCTGGGGAAAATGGGGCATCGCAGGATACTGACGCGAAAGCTGTGCTGCCTGCTCATCACTTACTAGAGGATTTTTGAAGAAGCTTCCCGCGTTGGCAAGCACCTCAGGGTCGGGTAGCTTCTCGCGGCGAATAGCACAAACGGCTTCAGCAACCTCAAGCGGCGAGGGTGTGGCAGATAACCGCGCGGCAAGGTCGCCGTAATTCAGTTGCGGCGCTGGCATGCGTGATAAACGCAATATTAGCTGGGTAATCACAACACTATCGGCTAACTCGCCTTTAAAGATACTGTCCCGGTAAGCAAACGCGCACTCTTGAGTACTTAACCAATAACAGTGTCCAGTGGCGAGCTCCATGACCTGCACCGCTTGCAGCGTGTCAGCAAGCTCAACGCCGTAGGCGCCAATATTTTGCACCGGTGCCGCCCCGCAACTACCAGGAATTAGCGCCAAGTTTTCGATTCCCCACAACCCCCGTGCGGCAGTCGCCATGACTAAGGCGTGCCAATTAACCCCAGCGCCCACTTGGGCAAACACATCCCCTTGTTGAGCGCCTTTTGGATGTCTCAACCACCATTGCTTTAAGGCTGGGCGTAGCACCAGGCCCGGCAACTGCTCAGGCAGCAGTACATTGCTGCCACCGCCCAGCAACGTCACGGGCCAGCCCTGAGCGTGCGCATAAGCGAGTGCAGTGCGCAGTGCTGACAGCGTGCCCGGCGCTGCATAGTGCTCGGCGTGACAAGGTAGCCGCAGCGTATTGGCAAGGGTTAAATCAATATTGGTCTGCAGATTAAAAGCCGCCACCTCAGCGCTCACGTTTGAGGTGTTGAATGAGCCCGTTTGATGCGGCTTCAATCATATTTAGAACGTTTTCAAAGCCCTCATCCCCGCCATAATAAGGATCAGGCACCTCTGTACCAGGCGTCCCGGCAAAATCTAAAAACAGGCCGACATGAGCCTGGCTATTGGCGGGTTTCAGTTCAAGTATGGCTCGCAAATTGTTCTGATCCATACCCAGCACGTAATCAAATTCAGCAAAATCCTGTACATTTAACTGGCGGGCACGCAGGCCACTTAAATCGATACCACGGCATAAGGCCGCTTGCTGGGCGCGCGAGTCCGGCGCTTTGCCAACATGCCAACTGCCGACCCCGCAGGAGTCTATTTCAACGTCGTCGACTAGCCCTGCTTGCTCAAGGGCTCGGCGAAAAACACCTTCTGCGGTGGGCGAACGGCAAATATTGCCTAGACACACAAATAACACTTTCACAACAAATCTCCTTAGGCGCTAGACAAACAGCGCACGCACACGGGCTAAATCCCCGGCAGTATCAATACCCGCGGGATTTACCTCACAGGCTAAGGCTACCTGTATCGCGTGGCCGTTTTGTAGCGCACGCAGTTGCTCAAGCTGTTCAAGTTGCTCCAGGCTAGAGGCGGGCCAGTCACGGTAAGACGCTAGAAAACCCGCGCGGTATGCATAGAGGCCGATATGGCGCAGCCAAGCATCGGTCGCCAGTAGCGTGGGCGCCTGTTTGAAATGCTCCCGATCCCAGGGAATGGGTGCACGCGAGAAATACAGCGCTCGACCCTGCAGGGTGCGCACCACCTTGACCACGTTGGGATTAAACAGCGTGTCGACATCGTTGATCGGCTCCGCCAGCGTGGCAATCGATGCCTCGGGGTCATCGGCCAAGCGAAGGGCCACTTGATCAATCAAGGCAGGCGGAATCAAAGGCTCATCGCCCTGCACATTAACCAACAGAGCGTCATCCGCTAGCGCTAAGATATCAGCCACTTCGGCTAAGCGGTCAGTGCCCGAAGGATGATCGTCGCGCGTCATGATCACCTCAGCACCATAGGGCAGCATGGCATCCCGAATGCGGCTATCGTCCGTGGCCACCACAACCCGGCTGGCATGGCTTTGGCATGCGCGACGCCATACGTGGGCGACCATCGGCTCACCGGCAATTTCTAACAGCGGCTTGCCGGGCAAGCGGGTGGAGCCATAGCGTGCGGGTACTACAACCGTAAATTCAGGTACGGCGACGTCAGAAGAAGCCATTAAACGCCTCCGGATTGTCCTGAAGCGCGTCCCGAAGCGCTCCCTGGCGCGCGACCAGGGGAAGTAGGCAGCTTCTCATCGGCATCCATGGCACGGGCTTCTTCCGGCAGCATGACGGGAATCCCCTCTTGAATGGGATAGGCCAGGCCATCGTAGTGGCAACGCAACTCTTGGGCATCGCGGTCATATTTCAGCTTGCCGTTACACAACGGGCAGACCAGCATTGCCAGCAGTTCCTTATCCATGCGCGTGACTCCTTTAGGAAAGTGCCGACAGCCGCGCTGCCAGCCAGTGTTCAAATTCGGGTGGAAGCGCTGCTTCCACATCTAGTACCCAACTATTCGGCGGTGCCAGGGCATAACATTTAACGGCATCTTTGGCTGTCATGATAATCGGACGGATATCTGCAAATTTTAGCGCGTCAGCGCTGTAATGCTGATGATCGGCCAACGGGTGCCAGTCACCACTGACCCCCAAATTGGAAAGCGTGCGAAAAAAACGCCCGGGATTGCCAATCCCCGCCACTGCGTGCACTGGCAGCGTAAACGGCAGCGGCGCTAGCGAAAACCGAGCACCGTCATCTAAGCGGCGCCAATATCGCGGTGCTAACTGCATAGTGGTAACAGAGCCAACCGGCAACGCCTGCTGTGAATCACCATTGACAATCACGGCATCAACGCGTTGCAACCGGCTGGGCGATTCGCGCAGCGGCCCGGCGGGTAAGCAGCGACCATTACCTAAACCGCGGGCACCATCAACCACGACTAGCTCAATATCCCGCGCCAGTGCCAAGTGCTGCAAGCCATCGTCGCTCAAAATAATATCGCAACCCGCCGCCACTAGCGCCTGCACGCCGCGTGACCGTTTGGGGTCTGCCACTACCGGTAGCCCTGTCTGCTGCGCGAGCATCAAGGGTTCATCGCCGCTTTCGGTAACATTAGTGGCGGCGGTGACAAACAAGGGATAGTGCGAGGATGTTCCGCCATAGCCGCGGGTAACAATACCTGGCGACCAGCCCTGCGCCACCAGCCAATTGCCCAACCACGCCACTAACGGCGATTTCCCGGTCCCGCCTAAGGTAATATTGCCGACCACAATTACCGGCACGGGGGCCTTCCACGTAGCCTTCTTACCACGCTGGTAGGCCTGTTCACGGCGGGCCATTCCCCATTGATAAAGCGCCCCTAAGGGCTTCAGCGGCCAAAGCCAACGGCTGCCCTGATAGGCTCCTTGCAGCCAACGCTCTGCCAGTGTCCGGCTCTGTTGCCCTTTTTTAGGCAAGGTCATAATGCTTCTTGAAACTGCAACTGATGCAGCGCTGCATAGGCGCCATCGGCATCCAACAAGGCCTGATGGGTGCCCTCTTCAATAATACGCCCCTGATCCATCACCACGATCCGGTCGGCCCGTTCGATGGTGGACAGGCGGTGGGCAATCACCAATGTAGTGCGCCCCTCACAAACGCGTTCCAGCGCTTTCTGAATATAGCGCTCGGATTCCGTATCCAGCGCCGAGGTGGCCTCATCCAGTACCAGCAGCGGTGCATCTTTGAAGATAGCTCGGGCAATCGCTAGCCGCTGACGTTGCCCACCCGAGAGCATCACGCCGTTTTCGCCTACGGTGGTCGCATAACCATCGGGTAGTTTATCGATAAACTCGTGGGCATAGGCCGCTTCAGCCGCCGCTTGAATAGCCTGTGGGTCAGGATTAGCCACCCCATAGGCAATGTTATCGGCAATTGAGGCATTAAATAGCGTCACCTGCTGGGAGACCAAGGCAATCTGCTGGCGCAGCGGCCCAAGCGCGTACTCATCAACATTGACGCCATCAATGGTGATAATGCCTTGGCTAGGCCGGTAGAAGCGCGGCAATAGGCTCACCAGCGTAGATTTGCCACTTCCCGAGCGACCGACTATCGCCACCAGCTCACCTGGCGCCAGCCGTAGATTAATTTCATGCAGTACTTCGGGTTGGTCGTCGGCGTAGCGGAAGCTAACCTTATCGATAACGACCTCACCGCTTAAACGGCTGGCAATACGCTTACCGTTATCCTGCTCCGGCGTCATATCCAGTAGACCAAAAAGCTCTGAAGCTGCCGCCAACCCCTTCTGAATCTCACCGTTAATCTCAGTCAATTGGCGCACCGGTTTGATCATCAGGGCGGCGGCCGTAATAAAGGCGACGAACTCACCGGGGGTCATGTTCTCCATCAGGGAGGGCGCCATCGCCAGCCATACCAGCAGCGCCATTGAGATCGCCACCAGCATCAGAATTACCGGCGAGCTAACCGCCCGGGTCATGGCCTCTTTCATACTTTGGCGACGATTCTCTTCACTCACTCGCTCAAAGCGGTGCTTTTCATAATCTTCTGCGCCATGGGTGCGCACTACGCGATAGCCAGACAACGCTTCCGACGCAATATGGGTCACATCGCCCATAGAGTGCTGAATGCGCTTGGAGATACGCCTAAAGCGCTTACTGACGTAACTCACTACGACAGCAATAATCGGCGTCACGCCTAAAAACAGTAGCGTGAGCATCCAGTTGGTCCAGAGCAGATAAAGCACCAGGCCGACGACGAACAAGCCTTCACGCAAAATAATCGTCACCGCCTTGGTGGCCGCCCCTGCCACTTGCTCGACGTGGTAGGTCACCCGCGATACCAGTTGACCGCTGGAGTGGTGGTCAAAAAACCGGCCAGGCAGATGAAGAAGATGAGCAAATACATCGCAGCGCAGAGTATGAATCACGTAGCGACCCACATAAGCCATAAAGTAAGTACTTAAAAAAGTACCTACCCCGCGGGCGGAGAACATAATAATGACAAACAGTGGCAAGAAGAACCGGAAGGCCGCATCCGGGTTTTGAATGCCATCAATCAGCCGCTTCATCATTTCCGCCAGTGCGGTACTCGACGCGGCGTATACCACAAACCCCACCAGCGCCAACGAAAACGCGCGCCAATGTGGCTTAACATAGCCCAATAACCGCTTGTAAATACCCCAACTTGAATCAGCCACACGCGCTCCCGGCAATAGTGTGCAATGCGGTGAATTCTACCTGATGGCGACGTGGTTCAACACCGATTGCGTCGACTTGACCCTGGTCGCGTCGTTCTAACCTCTAAAGGACGAGCAGCTTCCAGCCAGAAACGCAGTGCGCCGTCTTGAGCCGTACTCCACAAACAGCTTTCCTGATCACGAAAACGGCGCACGACGGCATCTACCGGATGCTGAAAAGGGTTATCACGTCCTGCGCTAAAAACAACATGTTCAGGGGCGGTATGACGTACGAACTGAATACCCGAACTCGTTCCACTGCCGTGATGCCCCGCGACAAGCATAGAAACAGGCGAATCCACTTCTAGCAAAAAGCGTCGCTCTATCTCGGTACTTACATCCCCCGTGATGAGCAGCCGATGCTCGCCTACACTGACTTCCAATACGCAGGATCGATCATTGGGTGATAACGCATTAGCGCCTGCTGGCGGCCATAAAAAGCGATAATTAACACCATCACGCTGCCAAGTTTGACCTTGTTGGCACGCCCGACTCGCTATTGGCAGCGTTTCACCCGCAGGGGCAGTCCACTGAGTAACCTGATGCTCCGCTAATAGCGCATTAACGCCACCCGCATGGTCGTTATCGGCGTGACTAACGATCACCTGATCAAAGCGCTGACCCGGCGACCACAGCGTTTCCAGCGGCATAAAACCGCCGCGAAAGCGCGGTCCAGTGTCATAAAGCAGTCGATAATGTTCACTGCGCAGCTCTATCAGCTGCCCTTGCCCCACATCATGCACACTCACTCGAAGCCCCTGCTGGGGAGTCATCGACGATAGCGACCACCAAGGCAGCGCCACCACCAATGCTGTAGCGGCTAGCCGCATCCCCGGCAGCACCGCAGGCAATCCCCAACAGAGTGACAGTAGCAACAGCGCAAAGGCCAGCGGATAGGTTAATGGCCGATCAGGCTCCCATAGCGGCCAATGCTGAACAGAGAGGCTCAACAGTAAATGGAAAATATTAAGTGCGGCCTCAAACAGCCACCACAAAGCATGACCTAGAAAAGGCACCGGCGATAATAACCAACCCAGTAACGCCGTAGGCACCATGATGGAACTCACCCACGGCACGGCCACCAGGTTAATCAGTGGAGCGGCGGGCGCTATGCGCCCAAATGCTACCAGCACAGCGGCGGCCATTAGCGGTGCAAGCAGCAACTGCGATCTGACCAGCGCCCAACACCAGCCTTTAATACCCTGGGGCCGCCGCCGCCCCTGCCAAATAGTGATTAACCATGCCACCGCCAAAAAGGAAAGCCACATACCGGGCCGCCACAGAGCCAACGGATCAACGAGAAGCACCAGCGCAATGGCCAGCCACCATCCTTGCCATGGGCTTGGTGCATGTCGACCACTAAGCACCCACAGGCCAATCAACGTCATCACCATGGCACGCATAGCGGGCGGTGCCATCCCGGCAAGCGTGGCGTAACTGATGCAGGCTACCGCCGCCACCCACCAAGGCCAAGCGCGCATGCGCCAGTTGGTAGGCGTCGTTAAGCGCGCTCCGAGCTTGGCAAGCATCAATACAAATGATGTCACCAGCCCAACATGTAAGCCTGAAATAACGACCAGATGGGTTGTACCGGTCGCATTCAACAATGACCAGTCATCTTGGGTAAGCTGTTCGCTATCACCCAGTGTCAGCGCCGCCAACCAGCGTTTAGTGCGCTCATCCAGCGCCTGCCGGGCTAAAAAACCCACCCCCAACTGACGCAGCGATGGCCCGGCGGAAGCTAGCCGAACCGGCGGTGGATCTTGGCGCAGATACCCAGTGGCGTGAATTCCCTCACGCCATAGCCACTGCTCATAATCAAACGTACCGGGGTTGGCAAAACCACTGGGAGGCCGCAAACGTAGCGTCATTCGCCACTGTTCACCGGGATAAAAAGCTTCATCGCTATAAGCCGTTACCCGCACCTTGTTTATCACCGAGCAACGTGGTCGTTGTGCCGGGCCTTGGCAGCTATCAACACGCAGCATCAGACGCGTTGCGTCTCCCGACGGCTGAGCGTTCAGCACAGTGGCTTCAACGACTATATCCTCACCACTCAGGCCTGTCGGCAAACGGCTCGCCCATTCATGCTGAACGCCTGCAAATACCCATAGACCCATCAGTAGCCATATACCTCGGCGGGGTTGCCACGCCACTATCAACAACGCGGCGACCAGCACCCACCCAAACGCATTTGAGGTCATCCCTACAGCATGGCTGTACCATGCCAAAATCCCTCCAGCGAGAGCTGCAAGTGCAGCGGGCATGGCGACCCCTAACCGCATAGAACTCTCCCTGGCGAATGTTCATTGATGGCCTAGCATAGCCGAAGGGCAGCGCTATATGGATAATGGGCAGCATCGATAGGTAAGAGTATCCGTCATGCCGCGCAGGTTCCTGCAGCGCTACATGCCCAAACCCGACACCATCAGAAAACAGCGCTCGCTACGCTTTATGGCACCGCTGATTGCAGACCCGGGTTTGTGGCTACTAACTCGCCGAAGCGTTGCCAATGCGTTTAGCGTGGGTGTGTTTTGCGCCATGCTCCCCATCCCTTTTCAGATGGTGGTCGCTGCGCTGGGTGCTCGCTTAACGCGCTGCAACTTAGCCCTTTCAATCGGTTTGGTATGGATCACTAACCCTTTAACAATGCCGCTCATTTTTTACGGCAATTATCGGATTGGCACTTTCATACTCGGTGCGCCTGTACGAGAAGCCCCCTCGCGTATTTCAACGCGCTGGATTGCCGAACAGATGCACGACATTATGCCGCCTCTGATCGTTGGCTCGCTGGTGACAGCGTTGATATTAGCGATCGTCGTCAATATCGGTATCCGCTTAATCTGGCGCTGGCACGTCTC
This sequence comes from Halomonas sp. MES3-P3E, assembly GCF_002836035.1. Lineage (NCBI taxonomy): Bacteria > Pseudomonadati > Pseudomonadota > Gammaproteobacteria > Oceanospirillales > Halomonadaceae > Halomonas > Halomonas sp. MES3-P3E. Next base: position 100,112 of record NZ_PJBT01000021.1, read on the forward strand.
CCATAATTGGAAACGCCGCCGCCAAAAACGTCGGCAGCGGCGTGCGCAGATTGAAGCAGAATTTGATGATTAAGCTTTAAGAGCCTATCTCCATCGTTAACGCGCTGGCGTTTGCTCGACCAACCTACCTGCATCCAGCTTAAGCACACGATCCTGATGAGCGGCAAGGCTCACATCGTGGGTCACAATCACAAAGGCACAGGCGCTCTCTTTGGCCAGCTCATCCATCAGCGCCAAAATAGTCGCTGCAGTGGTCTGATCAAGGTTGCCCGTGGGTTCATCCATCAGCACCAAGCTGGGGTCGGTAACCAGTGCCCGGGCAATCGCCACGCGTTGACGCTCACCACCAGAAAGCTCACCTGGCTTATGGTCGGCACGCGGCTGCATGCCCACTCGCTCCAATATCTGCATCGCCCGCTGCTCGGCCGCCTTTTTCGACTGGCCGCGAATAATCAGCGGCAACGCCGCATTTTCTACGGCGGTGAACTCCGCCAGCAGGTGGTGAAACTGATACACAAACCCAATGTAGCGGTTCCGAAAGCTGCCCAGCGCCGCTTCATTCAAACCCGATAGCGGCTCACCAGCGATCACCACACTGCCTTCGCTGGGGCGGTCGAGCCCTCCCAGCAGATTCAGCAATGTGGTCTTACCGGAGCCCGAACTGCCGACGATAGCCACCCGCTCTCCAGCGCGCACTTGCAGGCTGAGCTTATCGAGCACCGTTAGATCCTGTGGGCCTTCGCTGTAAGTCTTAGTCAGCGCTTGGCAATCGAGCATAATGGCTGCGTCTGGTTGTGCGTGGGTAGACACCGTATTCGTAGACATCATGTCATCCTTATTCCTGAAGCCATTATTCATAGCGCAATACATCCGCTGGCTGAACCCGCGCCGCACGCCAAGCAGGATAGAGCGTGGACAGGAATGTCAGCCCAAAGGCTGCCAATACGATACGGCTAACATCATCCCACTGTAAGCGAGAAGGTAAATCGCTAATGAAGTAAACCCCAGCATCCAAGAACTGAATGCCCAATGTCCCTTCGACCCAGCCAATCAGATCAGCGATAGTGAGTGCCAGCAGCACGCCCACCGCCACACCAATCGCAATGCCAATCAAGCCAATGGCCATGCCCTGAACAATAAAGATGCCCATGATAGAGCGCGGCGTGGCCCCGATGGTGCGCAGAATAGCGATATCGGCGCGCTTGTCAGTCACTACCATGACCAGCGTGGAGACGATATTAAATGCTGCCACGGCGATAATGACGGTTAAAAGCAGCGCAATCATGCGCTTTTCCATCTGTATTGCTTGAAACAAATTGCCATGAGAGAACGTCCAGTCGCTGCCGAGGTACTCAGGGCCAAGTTCGTTGAGAATGGCCTGAGTTTCGCTACTAGCAGCAAACAGGTCGTCGAGCTGAAGGCGAAGCCCGCCAATGGCCTCGCCCAAGCGGGCAAGCGTCTGCATATCTTCTATATTGGCATAGGCCAAGTTAGCGTCTAAATCAGCGCCGACGCTAAAAATACCGCTCACGGTGAAGCGCTTTAAGCGAGGAAACACCCCCGCCGGGGTAATCGAAGCCTCAGGCACCAAAAGCGTCACCCGGTCCCCAACCCCAACGCCCAGGCTGCGCGCCAACATCGACCCCAGCACCACATTCCACTCGCCGGGTACGAGATCAGCTAGCTCCCCCTGCGTCATGTGTTCGCCAATGATAGAGACTCGGTCTTCCCAGTCAGGGTTGATGCCATTAACCATGGCCCCCTGATTGCGGCCACCGACCGAGAACATGCCCTGTTGTTCGACAAAAGGCGCCGCGCCAATGACCCGCTCTCGCTGCATCAACTCTTCGGCCAGAGACTCCCATTCGACCATTCCCACACGGGACTCAATTTTAGCGTGGGGAACCATGCCTAAAATGCGCGTCCTCAGCTCATGGTCAAAGCCGTTCATTACCGACAACACCAGAATAAGTACGGCGACCCCTAACATTAACCCCAGCATTGAGGTAAGCGAAATAAACGAAATAAAATGGTTCCGGCGTTTAGCGCGCACGTAGCGCAGCCCCACCAGAAAAGGCAAACGATCAAGCATGGCGTCATTCCTTATCAATAAGCGCTCATGGTACGGTTTTTTTAGTCTCACTGCATGTTCCAAACGGCCATTAGAGCGATCAGCCCTGCGAGCGTTCAGATTAAAAACGTTACGCTTGCAACTTGCCCCGCCACCACCTACATTGCGCCGATTTACTGCTGACCGTGGGCCTGCGCTTTTATGACTTATCGTTTGCTACCCGAATGGTATCCCCAAGACGGGATACAGTTGACCTGGCCGCGGCCTGATGGCGATTGGGCGCCCATGCTTGCTCGCATCGAAGCCACCCTGGAACGTATTGTGATCGCCACGACACGCTTTCAGCGCGTGCTGATTTGCGTGCCCGATGAGTCAACACAACAACGCTTAGCCACTACATTTGACGCTTACGGCGTGCCTGCTTCCCGGCTGCAGCTTATTGTCGCACCCACTGATGATACCTGGGCGAGAGACCATGGCCCGATAAGTGTTATCGATGAGCAGGGCCAGATGATGATGCTCGATTACACTTTTACCGGCTGGGGCGGTAAGTTCCCCGCTGAGCGTGATAATCGGCTTACCCAGTGGCTTGCCGAGGCGGGCGTTTGGGCTTGCCCGGTAGCGACACGGAATTTAGTGCTGGAAGGTGGGGGTATCGAAACCGACGGAGAAGGCACACTACTCACTACAGAAGCATGCCTGCTTAATCCCAACCGTAACCCCACGCTATCGCGAGAGAATATAGAAGTACAGCTCGCCCAAGATTTTGGCGTTGACCGCGTATTATGGCTGGCCAATGGGCATTTAGAAGGCGACGATACCGACAGCCATATCGATACGCTTGCCCGTTTTTGCGACCCAACCACCATCGCCTATGTACGCTGCGATGATCCCAATGATCCTCATTATCCGGCACTGGCGGCGATGGAGCAGGAGTTACAGGCGTTTCGACAACGCAATGGTGAACCCTACCGTTTGATCGCGCTGCCTTGGCCCCAGGCCTGCTTCGACCCTGATGACGGCCACCGCCTACCCGCCACCTATGCGAACTTTTTGATCATCAATCAAGCCGTACTAGTCCCTACATACGGCGACCCGGCGGATGTCACCGCGCTACGCGCACTGGCAAGTGCATTTCCAGAACACACCCTAATTCCGATTGAGTGCGTTAGCGTTATTCGCCAACATGGCAGCCTGCACTGCTTAACGATGCAGCTTCCACAAGGCACGCTTACCCAGGGTACGCTTTCCGCGACCGCTATTTGCTAAAGGAGTCACCATGTCGACAACGCTAACCGTCGCTGTTGTGCAGCAACCCGCGTGGCCTGATAAAGCGCAAAGCCTAGCCGCCAGTGAAGCAGGTATCCGCAGTGCCGTTGAACAAGGCGCTCAGTTGGTACTACTGCAAGAACTGCATGCCACTCACTACTTTTGCCAGTTCGAAGACCCTTCGCTGTTTGATCTAGCAGAGCCGTTGGATGGCCCGACCGGGCAGCGTCTTGCAGCACTCGCTAAGGAGCTGGACATTGTCCTGGTCGGTTCACTGTTTGAACGTCGCGCACCGGGGCTTTACCACAATACCGCTGTGGTCTATGACCGCGCCAAAGGGCGCGTTGGGCAGTACCGTAAAATGCATATCCCCGATGATCCTGGGTTTTATGAGAAGTTTTATTTTACGCCAGGCGATCATGACAGCTCCCGCGGAGAAGGCTTTACGCCCATTGAGACATCCGTAGGTCGTCTCGGCGTGCTGGTCTGCTGGGATCAGTGGTATCCAGAAGCCGCCCGGCTGATGGCCCTGGCCGGTGCGGACTTACTGCTCTACCCCACTGCGATTGGTTGGGATCCCAATGACGATGCCGCTGAAAAGGCACGTCAGAAAGATGCCTGGACGGTGATTCAGCGCGCCCACGGTGTCGCCAACGGCTTACCTGTGCTGGTGGCTAACCGGGTTGGTTTTGAGGCGGATCACTCCGAAGTCGGCGATGGCATTCAGTTCTGGGGTGGTAGTTTTGTCTGTGGGCCGCAAGGTGAGCTATTGGCCCATGCGGGGGAAGAGACCGAGCAGTTAGTCGTTGAGCTTGATATGGCGCGCAGTGAAAACACCCGCCGCATTTGGCCCTACCTGAGGGATCGTCGAGTAGATGCCTATGGGGACTTAACTCGTCGTTACCGCGACTAACCCCCCATCCCCCCCAAGAAAACAAAACGCCTGCCTGGGATAAATACTCAGGCAGGCGTTTTTGATGACCCACGACCGATTAACGCAGCGTATTACTTCCAGAAATCACGAATGGAGGCGATCCCTTGAGCGCCTACGGCACGGGCGTGATTGGCATCAAAGCGCGTCATACCGCCTAATGCAAACACCGGCATACCGGCACGTTCGACCAACTGTTGAAAGTCATGCCAACCGAGCGGAGCGACTTCAGGGTGTGAAGGCGTGGTGCGCAGCGGCGACAGGCTGACAAAGTCACAGCCTAATACGGCTGCTTGGGTAAGCTGCTTCTGGTTGTGCGTCGATGCGGAAAGCCATTTATTTTCAGCAATCGGACGACGCTCAAGCTGCATCAAACGCTCGCTGGTCAAATGAATGCCATCAGCGTCAATATGATCCAGCAGGGTGGGTTCACCATTAAGCAGCAGCCGTGCGCCGTGCTCACGGCATAGCGTCAGAGCTCGCCGAGCACGGGCGAGATAAGCCGCTTCGTCCAGCTGCTTGGCACGCAGCTGCACCAAGCGAATCTTGTCTTCACGCAGCGCGCGCTCCAGAAACGCATCAAAACGCGCTTCATCAGTCTCTTCACCGGTGATCAAATACTCGGTAGGCAACCTTACTGCCTGCAGTATCGGTAAATTTGCTGCCGGGAAAGGATAGTTGGAGAGTTCGCTCATAGGCACCCAGCGCACGGCCTGACCTTCACGGCCAAAAGGCTCTCCGGCAAACTCATGCACCTGCCACACATCAAGCAGAATATGCTTGTCAGGATACTCATGGTGAACGCGAATCAATGGCTGAGCACAAACAATCTCGACGCCTAGCTCTTCATGCAGTTCACGTTTTAATCCTTCAAGACCGGTCTCATAAGGTGCTAGTTTGCCACCCGGAAACTCCCACAGTCCGCCATGATCAACGTTTGACGGCCGACGAGCGATCAGTACTTGCTGTTGATCGGCGCTGATAATCGCAGCTGCCGCGACATGAACCCGTCGTTTTACCTTTATGTTCATATACTCATATACTCGTTACGTCTTGATCCACTGCGCGCACCAACGCTTCTGCCATCGGCGCTATCTCGCTGCGTGTGTCCATTACCCCTACCAACCAACGCCCCCAACTGAGAGCGACTGATTAGCTACGATAATCCGCGTTGATAGACACATAGTCATGAGAGAGGTCAGAGGTCCACACCGTGGCACTCTCTTCGCCGCGCCCCAAGCTAATGCGAATGGTAATTTCTGACTGTGCCATCACAGCACTTCCCGCTGCTTCAGTGTAGCCAGCCGCGCGCCCGCCTTGTTCGACTAAACGCACATCGCCCAGATCAATCACCACGCGGTTAACGTCAAAATCGTTCACTGGCGCCCGCCCGACGGCTGCTAGTATTCGCCCCCAGTTGGCATCAGAAGCGTACAGCGCTGTTTTGACCAGGGGCGAATGAGCAACGGTGAAGGCTACATCAAGTGCTTCTTGACGACTTTGCGCTTCGCCAACCTGCAGAGTAACGAACTTAGTCGCCCCTTCAGCATCGCGAATGATCGCTTGCGCCAGCTCGGTCATTACCCGTTGTAAAGCGTTACTGAACGCGGCTATCTGCGCTTCATCGGCGATTCGAGGACCTGTACCAGTCGCCGCCAACATACAGGCGTCATTGGTAGAGGTATCGCTATCCACCGTGATGCAGTTAAAAGAGCGATCGACGGTTTCACGCAGTAGCCGATCCAGTAGCGGTGCCTCGATAGCTGCATCGGTCACCACAAAGCCCAACATGGTCGCCATGTTGGGCTTGATCATGCCAGACCCTTTCGTGATGCCGTTAATTGTTACCTGCTGATTACCTATTTCAACCGTGACACTGGCCCCTTTGGCCCGGGTGTCGGTGGTTAAAATGCCTTGGCCTGCGTGTTCCCAGGCAACACTGTCGCTGGACAAACTTTCAAGCGCCGGTGCCAATCCCGCTAGCAGTTTTTCCATTGGCAGCGGTTCACCAATCACACCGGTTGAGAATGGCATTATATCTTCAGCCGCAACTCCAACCTGTTTGGCAAGCTCAGCACAGCATGCCCGCGCATCGCGCAAGCCTGCCTCGCCAGTGCCCGCGTTCGCGTTGCCGGTATTGATCAACCAATAACGCGGCGAGCGGTGCTCCGCACGGCACTGTTCAAGGTGCTGCTTGGCCACTACTACCGGCGCTGCACAAAAGGCATTACGGGTAAAAACCCCCGATACCGTCGCTGTGTCGGGCAGTTCAATCACCACCACATCACGGCGATCCGGCTTTTTGATACCCGCCATTGCAACCCCAAGGCGCACCCCTTGCAGGGGTGGCAACTCTGGAAAGGGAGTATTTCCCACCGCCATGATTCTCTCCTTTAGGCAAACCTTGATCAGACGTTATCTCAGACACAATCGCCGTTAGCTTAATTTTCCACAGCACTGCTTGTACTTTTTACCTGAACCACAAAAACAGGGATCGTTACGGCCCACTTTGGGGCCTTCGCGGCGCACTGGACGCCCTTCATTGCCAGGCGCTTCTTGATCGCTCTCAGATTGCTCAGGGGCCGGGGCGTCATGGCGGCTGGCGGCGGTTTCACGCTCCAGCGCTTCTCGGCGTTGACGCTCAAGGGCATCCACTTCCTCGGGCTGGCGAACCTGAACGTGGCTCAGAATGCGCGTTACATCTTCTTTAATATGGTCAAGCAGGTGTTGGAAGAGCTCAAACGATTCACGCTTGTACTCCTGCTTGGGGTTTTTCTGGGCATAGCCACGCAGGTGAATACCACGGCGTAGATGATCCATTGACTGAAGGTGCTCTTTCCAACGCGTATCCAGCACCTGCAGCATGACTTGCTTCTCAAAGCGACGAATCAGTTTCTCGCCCGCTGCAGCCACTTTTGCCGCATAGGCTTCACGGTGCATGGTCTGCAGCCGCTCACGCAACTGCTCCTCGCTAAAGCGATCATCCTCAGCAGCCCACTTAACCACGGGCGCATCAAGATTAAACTCTGTTTTCAGGTGCGCTTCCAAACCGGGCAAATCCCACTGCTCGGGCAGGCTCTGAGGAGGAACATAGCTGCTAATTGCCGTTTCCATTACCTCTTCACGAATACCGATAACGGCATCAGCCACATCGTCTGCGGCGAGAATTTCATTACGCTGGTCGTAGATCACCCGTCGCTGGTCGTTGGCAACGTCATCGTACTCAAGCAGCTGCTTACGAATATCGAAGTTACGTCCTTCGACTTTTTTCTGGGCACGCTCAACCGCATTGGAGACCATTTTATGCTCAATGGCTTCACCATGCTCAAGCCCTAACGCCTGCATCAAGCGTTTAACGCGATCAGAGCCAAACAGACGCATTAGGCTGTCTTCAAGCGACAAGAAGAACCGCGTGGAGCCAGGGTCGCCCTGGCGACCAGCACGGCCACGCAGCTGATTGTCGATACGCCGAGACTCATGGCGCTCAGACCCCACCACATGTAAGCCGCCGGCGGCCAACACAGCATCGTGGCGTGCCTGCCACTCAGCCTTTAACGCATCAACCTGCTCTTGGCTTGGGTTTTGTAGCTTGGCCGATTCAGCCTCCCAATTGCCGCCCAGCACGATATCGGTACCCCGTCCAGCCATGTTGGTGGCGATGGTAATTGCCCCTGGGCGGCCTGCCTGAGCGATAATTTCGGCTTCACTCTGGTGCTGTTTGGCGTTAAGCACGTTGAACGCGAGGCCTGCCTCTCGCATCAGATTGGCAAGGTACTCCGATGTTTCAATTGAGGCCGTACCAACCAGCACAGGGCGCCCAGCTTCCGTCTCAGTTTTGACATCTTTAATGATCGCTTCGTATTTTTCTTCAGCGCTCAAATAGACTAGATCGTTCAGGTCTTTACGTGCCAATGGACGGTTGGTAGGAATAACCACCACGTCGAGGCCATAAATTTGACGAAATTCAAAGGCTTCAGTATCCGCTGTACCGGTCATACCGGCTAACTTCTCATACAGACGGAAATAATTCTGGAAGGTGGTGGAGGCAAGCGTTTGGCTTTCGCGCTGTACCGTAACGCCCTCTTTGGCTTCTACAGCCTGGTGCAAGCCTTCCGACCAGCGGCGCCCTGGCATCGAACGGCCAGTGTGTTCGTCGACGATGACTACCTGACCTTCAGAAACGATGTAATCGACATCACGATTATAGAGGTAGCGGGCGCGCAGGGCCGAATGCATATGCTGGAGCAAATTGAGGTTTTGTGCGGCATAGAGTGATTCTTCATCACCCAATAAACCCTCGCCGCGCATTAGCTCTTCAACTTTGTTATGACCCTGCTCCGTTAGCTCTACCTGTTTCTGCTTTTCGTCAACTAAGAAGTCGCCGACCACCGGGGCATCTTCATCTTCACTCTCTTCGCCTTTCTCAAGCTGCTGGGCCAACTGATTAACGACTTTATAGAGATCCGTATTTTCGTCTACCGCGCCCGAAATAATCAGCGGTGTACGCGCTTCATCGATAAGAATCGAGTCAACTTCATCGACAATCGCAAAATGCAGGCCACGCTGCACTTTGTCTTCTAACGAAAACGCCATGTTATCGCGTAGATAATCAAAGCCAAACTCGTTATTGGTGCCGTAGGTAATATCGCACTGATAGGCATGGCGCTTCTCTTCGCCAGACTGACCGGAGAAAATAACACCAATGGAAAGGCCTAGAAATTCATACAGCGGGCGCATCCACTCAGCATCACGACGGGCCAAATAGTCGTTCACGGTCACCACGTGAACGCCTTTCTCCGTTAGCGCATTCAGATACACCGCCAGCGTTGCCACCAGGGTTTTACCTTCACCGGTTTTCATTTCTGCAATACGGCCACGGTGCAGGGTCATACCACCCACCATCTGCACGTCAAAGTGACGCATGCCCATCACGCGCTTACTGGCCTCTCGGACGATTGCAAAGGCGGGAGCTAACAGCGCATCTAGGGACTCACCTGACGCGAGACGTTCGCGCAATTGCGCTGTTTTTTGCTGCAAATCAGCGTCACTTAATGCCTCAAATTCTGCTTCTAGGGCATTAATCTGAGGCACATTTTTATGCATGCGTTTTACATCGCGGTCATTTTTAGAACCAACGACTTTGCGTAATAAATTATTAAGCATGAAATATCCAAGTATTCACGAACAACCCATCGGACTTTGCCTATATACGGCAGACCTTTTTCTGCAGGTCTTCTACCTACCAGCGTAGGGACAAAGTAAGTATCTTAACGGCATACTTGATGGGCAGGAGGGCCGCGCTGGGTCAAAACATCACGCGCCGCCACCAGCAGGGCCATCGGCGCAAGCCAACTGCTGAGACGCCGCATCGGGGCAAAGCGCCTAGGGCGTTGAGCCCAACGGCGCAGAGCGCGCTGCCGTTTAGCAATCCAGTGCGACTGCGCACGTAAAATCGCGGGTACCCATAAACAGATAGTAACGCTGCGTTCGCCACTGCGAAAAGCATCCGCAGGGCTTAAACTCGCGGGTAATAGGCAACTTACTAATAAGCCGGCCAGCCACCAACGCGCTAAGCCATACCGGCGATGGCGCCGCGGCAAAGCTGATTGAACATCAAGCGTAGGTGACATGCTGTAGACCGGCTCCTGAGCGTGGTAAAATCTGCTAAAGTGAGATCGATTAATGTCTCCGACATCATCATTAGCGGCACCCTAGGATAGCGGTGCCCTAGGAATTAAGCGTATGAGTATAAAGGTTAAGCGTTCTCGCGCACAGCCCATTGCCCGCCTACTCTCAAAGTCGGGCGATATTAGTCAGTTAATGCGCCTATCTCGTTTAATTGACCAGGCGCAGCAGCATCTTCGCGCGCATCTGCCCGAAGAGATGCGAGAACATATTTTTGTCGGTGGCTTTCGCGAAGGTCGCTTAACATTGATCAGTGGTCAAGCGGGCTGGCTAACCTGGTTACGTTTTGAGCAGCGTCGCCTATTAGAGCTGCTTCATCAGTTGCCTGGCTTTGAAAGCGTGAGCGGTTTTACCTTTAAAGTGCGCCCTGTGCACCCTATCGTCGCCCCGCCACGTAATACACGCAGTCTTTCAGCAGATGCAGGCAAAACCCTGGCTGAATGCGCTGAAGATACGACCAATCCCACGTTAAAGCGCGCCCTTGAACGGCTTGCCTCTCATGCTCGGCCACCCAACGAGTAATAGCTGCCATAAGGGTTAGGCAAACAAACTTACCGGCTATTAACGCTCTAGGCGTAAAGTGAATGCTGGCGGCAAAATGCATAAAGCACCGCCTAAGCGATGCTTTATTGATATTACCATTGCTACGACAACCCTTCGGTCTGCCCTATTAGCCAATAACAGCTTGTCTATTAGCGGCTGTACTATGCCATTGCGGGTGCAGCATAAGAAATCGGCGCCACGGCCTTATCTTCTTCAAACGTCACTATTTCATAAGCGTCAGGCTGAGCCATCAGCTCACGGCACAGCTGATTATTCAGCGCATGACCTGACTTAACACCACGAAACTCGCCAATCAAGCTATAGCCCAACTGGTATAAATCCCCGATGGCATCTAATACTTTATGCTTGACGAATTCATCTTCGTAGCGCAAACCACCTTCGTTAACAATGCGGTAATCATCTACCACGATCGCATTATCCAAACTACCGCCTAATGCCAAATTGTTAGAGCGTAAAAACTCTAAATCACGCATAAAACCAAAGGTACGCGCACGTGACACTTCTTTGACAAAAGATGTGGTCGAAAAATCGATCAACGCCGTCTGTTTCTGCTGTTCAAAAACGGGGTGGTCAAAATCAATCGCAAACGAGACTTTAAACCCTTGATGGGGCAAGAAAACGGCCTCTTTATCACCATCGGTAACGGCTACACGATGCTTGATGCGAATAAATTTCTTCGCGGCATTCTGTTCCAAAATACCCGCTGACTGAATCAAAAAAACAAATGGACTAGCACTACCATCCATAATCGGCACTTCAGGTTCGCTTACGTCCACATAAGCGTTATCAATGCCCAACCCTGCAAAAGCCGACATAAGGTGCTCAACGGTAGCGACCTTAACCCCGTTACTGGAGAGTGCTGTGCATAGCTTGGTATCTTCAACCAATTCAGCGCGCGCTGGCACGTGTACGACAGGATCCAGATCGGTTCTAACAAACACAATCCCAGTATTGGCGGGCGCCGGACGCAGCGCTAAGTGGACTTTTTTGCCAGAATGCAGGCCCACTCCGGTGGCGCGTATGACGTTTTGTAGGGTGCGTTGTCTGATCATGGGCAGTAATCGTACTCTGGTGACGGTAGTGACCGTAGAAAAAAGTTATCAAACAGTGTTCACTTTAACAGCAAGCGAGCGTTTTAGCCAATAAAACGCTCGCCGACTGTTGCAATAAAGCTGTTTTGTAGAATCAATCCGCCTGACGGCGTAAAAACGCGGGGATGTCCAAATAGTCATCGGCTTCAGTAGAGCGACGCTTTTCAGGACGAGGTTTAGCGGCTGTTTCGGTTGCTTCAGCGCGTGCTGTCGCCTGCTGACGCATTACCGTTGGCTGTTGCAGCTTGCGGTAATCCGAGGATTCTGCAGCTGACCGGCGGGCAGGCTCGCGCGCGGCCGTCTTAGGTTTTTGCCCATCTAAACCAGCAGCCACAACGGTCACACGCAGCTCGTCGGACATTTCCATATCAATGGAGGTGCCCACCACGATAGTCGCATCCGGAGACGCAAACTCTTGAACAGTGGCACCGACGTCATTGAATTCGCCGATGGACAAATCAGGACCAGCAGTGATGTTGACCAGAATACCCCGCGCGCCATGAAGATCGATATCTTCCAACAACGGGCTGCGGATGGCCTTCTCGGCAGCTTCACGAGCACGATTCTCGCCCGTCGCCCCACCGGTACCCATCATCGCCATGCCCATTTCAGACATCACGGTGCGCACATCAGCAAAATCGACGTTGATGATACCTGGGCTGGTAATCAGCTCTGCGATACCTTGTACAGCGCCTAGCAGCACGTCATTAGCCGCACTGAAAGCCGTTAGCAGTGTGGCGTTTTTGCCCAACACAGAAAGCAGCTTCTCGTTGGGGATCGTGATCAACGAATCAACATGCTCGGAGAGTTCTTTCATACCCTCCTCGGCGGCACGCATTCGCTTCGGCCCTTCAAATGGGAAGGGGCGAGTCACCACCGCGACGGTGAGAATCCCTAGCTCTTTGGCGACCTGTGCCACTACAGGAGCACCACCGGTGCCGGTCCCACCGCCCATACCGGCAGTGATAAACACCATATCAGCGCCTACCAGCAATTCCGCAATACGCTCGCGGTCTTCCATTGCTGCCTGACGACCCACGTCGGGATTGGCACCTGCGCCCAATCCTTTAGTGATTTCGCTACCCAGTTGCAACACGGTTTTTGCTGAACAGCGCTTAAGCGCCTGGGCGTCAGTGTTAGCGCAGATAAACTCAACGCCTTCAATATTGCTTTCGACCATGTGGTTAACAGCATTGCCGCCACCGCCGCCAACACCAACCACTTTGATGACCGCACTGCTCGAGGGTGCGTTATCTACCAATTCGAACATAAGCCCCGTCTCCTGAACCGCGCTTGCGGCCCTGTCAGAAATTTCCTTTGAACCAGCCTTTAATTCTAGCTAGCGCCGAATGGTCTTCCTTGATATCACGCCGGGCAAGCTCATTGCGGCCCTTATGGGCAGCAACCACTCCCCCGTGGCTTTTTAGGCCTTGCCCATGACGCGTTTCTTGCAAGGCATAATGCAGCAGCCCAACGCCCGTCGCATAAATTGGGTTGCGTACGACGTCCGCCAAACCTCTTACATTCTGTGGACATGCGATGCGAACTGGCATATGAAAAATCTCTTCCGCCAATTCACTAACCCCTTCCATGCGCGAGGTTCCACCGGTAAGCACAATCCCAGCAGCCACCATGTCTTCATAGCCACTTCGGCGCAACTCATCTCTTACTAGCGTAAACAGTTCTTCGTAGCGCGGCTCTACCACTTCAGCCAGTGCTTGGCGCGATAGATCACGCGCAGGTCGATCACCTACGCTAGGTACTTTAATCATTTCATCGCTTGACGCTAAGTGAGTGAGCGCGCAAGCGTATTTAACTTTAATCTCTTCAGCGTGTTGGGTCGGCGTACGCAGGGCCATGGCAATATCGTTAGTGACTTGGTCACCGGCAATAGGTATAACCGCCGTGTGACGTATGGCGCCTTCACTGAAAATCGCCATATCAGTAGTGCCGCCGCCAATATCCACCATACAGACGCCCAGCTCACGCTCATCCTCGGTCAGCACCGCCATGCTTGAGGCTAGCTGCTCTAAAATAATAGCATCTACCTCCAGCCCACAGCGACGTACACACTTTTCTATATTCTGCACCGCGTTTAAGGCGGCCGTCACTAAATGCACTTGAGCTTCCAAGCGCACCCCAGACATGCCTAGTGGCTCGCGTATCCCCCCTTGAGCATCAATCGAAAACTCTTGAGGCAATACATGCAATACACGCTGGCCTTCAGAAATAGCACGCGCCCGAGCAGAATCAATAACGCGTTCAATATCAGAAGGTGTCACTTCACGCTCTTTAATAGCCACAACACCGTCAGAGTTCATTGAACTGATATGACTACCAGCCACGCCAACATACACTGAATGGATATCACAGCCAGCCATCAACTCGGCTTCTTCAACTGCGCGCTGGATAGACTGCACCGTTGATTCAATATTGATTACAACACCACGCTTCATACCGCGCGAAGGGTGCGAACCAATACCGGCAATTTCAATTCCGCCGTCATCGGTGGGTTGACCGACTATCGCGACGACCTTGGACGTTCCAATGTCCAGCCCGACCACCATATTGGATGCGTTGGGTGAGCCTGCCATGAGTCGGGAAATCTCCTTGCGTCATTGTTAAAAAATAAATATTAATTGGGAGCCGCTTAATCCAACGCTTAACATTGAAAGCGTGCTATCCAAAATAAACAGTGGTTGTTTTCTGACACTCACTAAGTACAAATAGCTGAAATTAAAAACCACTTAACCAGCGTCTGGCCCATAGTATAGAAACAATAGTCGCAATACGACTAGCACGAACCCACAATAATAGGCATAGAAAGCAATTTAAAGCCGATTACTGGCTTTTTCAACGATGGCAGTCACTCACTTTTACACCTTATTTGCGTCAAGTAATAGAAGAGTTACTCATCTTGCACAGCAAATTCACTTTCTCCGTGCCAAGCAACAGCGACACCATTAGGGTAACGCAGATCTATATAGCGAATTTGCTCGCTTAGCGAATTCAACTCGCGTTGCCATGACGCCGATAAACGTGCCAAACGGACTTCATGCTGCCGACGTCCTAACATCACCCAAGCGCCTTCGTTTAACTGCAGCCTCCATGCGCCGCGCGGCTCTAAACGAAGTTGTGTAAGCTCAAGTGATAGCTGCTCAAAGTGACGTTTAAGCCGATGATAGTAGGTTAACACTTCTTCACTGCTACCGCCGGGGCCAGCCAGATCAGGCAAACCTGAGGGCGGGTTTAAGGGGGCAAATGCGAAAGGCTCCCCTTCTGGGTTAAGTAAAAAATCATCATTCCAGCGTGCGACCGGCTGTTGTTCAATTAGTTCAAAGACTAGTGCATTGGGCCACTCACGGGTAATACGCACTTCATTCAACCAGCCCACTTTTAGAGCGCGGTCGCGCAGCTCACCCAGATCCGCCGAAAGCCAAGTGGCATCGACCACCAAGGGCGCCAGCTGGGTACGCAGATAGTCAGCGCTGACATACTCCCATTCACCGCGGATTGAAACCCGCTCAATCGGGCGGTCTAGCCACAGCCAAAGCGCCCGGCCACCGGCGCCCATCAGCAAGGCTAATAGAATAACGCCCAACCAAGCATTACGCCTTTTCATAAGGCACCCTTCATAACAAACTCGTCATAGCGATAACTGCCTGCCAGCGGTATTCAATATTTCCATCACTAGCTCGTCAAAAGAGATACCCGCATGTGCCGCTGCCTGAGGAACCAAGCTATGGTCGGTCATCCCAGGCACCGTATTAACTTCCAGTAGCCAGAAACGTCCTTCGCTATCGCGCATGACATCCACCCGCCCCCAGCCAACGCCGCCAATCGCGGCAAACGCCTGTTGGCATAGATCCGCAAGCGCAGCTTCCTGCTCCGAGGGCAGTCCACACGGCAAATGATATTGAGTGGTATTAGCGATATATTTCGCTTCGTAGTCGTAGAAACCGCCCGGCACTTCAACGCGAATCGCTGGCAATACCTGGCTACCAAGCAGCGCGACCGTGTACTCGTCGCCGACGATAAAGCGCTCTGCCATTACGCGTGCGTCGAACTGCGCCGCCTCGTGATACGCAGCTTCAAGCGCCGCCTGACTTTTGACAATGCTAATACCTAGCGTTGAGCCTTCATGCACGGGTTTCACAATCAGCGGCAAGCCAAGCTGAGCGACCACGGCTGACCAATCCGAACCGGCATCCAGCATGATGCTCTCTGGCGTCGGCAAGCCAACCGCACTCCATACTTGCTTGGTGCGCTGCTTATCCATACCCAACGCTGAGGCAAGCACGCCACTGCCGGTATAGGGAATATTGAGCAGCTCCAGCGCCCCCTGAAGCGTGCCGTCTTCACCGCCGCGTCCATGCAAGGCAACGAAGACCACCGAAGGAGCCAGCTGCTCTAATCCCACCAGGCCGTTGTCGCGGGGGTCATAACCACAGGCATCGATGCCCTTACGCTGAAGGGCCTCAAGTACTGCCGCCCCGCTTTTAAGCGATACCTCGCGTTCAGCAGACGTACCGCCGTAAACGACAACGACTTTTCCGTGCGACTCAGGGTTTGTTACGTCAACGCTCACAGATCTACCTCGTTCATCGCTAGCTGTGCCTGTGCAAGACGCTGGGAAATCCCTCCCACATCACCAGCACCCTGGGTAATTAAAATATCGCCTGGCCGTAACACATTGGCTAACAGCACCGGCAACTCGTGCTTATGCTCGACAAAGAGCGGATCGACTTCTCCACGCTGGCGAATCGACCCAGCCAGGGTTCTCCCCTCGGCACCAGGAATAATAGCTTCACCGGCGCTGTAAACATCAAGCAGCACCAACGTATCGACTTGGGAAAGTACGCGTACAAAGTCTTCATACAAATCGCGGGTACGGCTATAGCGATGGGGTTGGTAAAGCATCACCAGACGGCGCTCGGGCCACCCAGCGCGAACGGCCTGAATAACCATGTCGACTTCACGTGGGTGGTGACCATAGTCATCCACCAGCATGATGTCGCCGCCGCCTTTTGGTGCAGGGAAATGCCCATGCACCTGAAACCGCCGACCCACGCCTGCAAAGCTCGCCAACCCACTCAAAATCGCACTATCGCTGACACCCGCATCAGTAGCCACAACAATCGCCGCCATGGCGTTAAGAGCATTGTGGCGACCCGGCATGGCCAAACGTACCGTTAACGGCTCAGCGCCGCCTGGGCGTAACGCAGTAAACGAAACTTCTCCTTCGCGCTGGGCAAAATCGACAATGCGATAGTCAGCATCGCTATCAAAACCATAGGTCACAAACTGCCGCTTCACCTGATCGCACAGTACGCGGACATGCGGGTCATCAATACACAGTACCGCTAGGCCATAAAACGGTAGATTATGCAGAAATTCGATAAAGGTACTTTTCAGCCGCTCGAAGTCACCACCATAGGTCGCCATATGGTCAGCATCAATATTGGTAACGATGGATACCATTGGCTGCAGGTGCAGAAACGAGGCGTCGGACTCATCGGCTTCGGCAACGAGGTAGTCGCCCTCGCCCAGGCGAGCATTGGTACCGGCGCTGGTTAGCTTACCGCCGATCACAAAGGTCGGGTCTAATCCTCCCTCGGCCAGCAGGGTCGCCGTCAAACTGGTCGTGGTGGTTTTGCCATGGGTACCCGCCACGGCAATCCCGTGACGAAAGCGCATCAGCTCGGCGAGCATCTCAGCCCGGCGCACGACCGGTACACGATGCTCGTGGGCCCAGCGAATTTCAGGGTTGGTTTCATCAATGGCGCTGGACACCACCACCACGTCAGCATTTTCCACGTTTTCTTCAGCATGACCGATCGCCACGCATACACCGCATTGGCGCAGCCGCTCTACGACTGAAGAGGTTTTCATGTCGCTACCGCTGACGATATAGCCCTGGTTAGCCAGCACCTCTGCAATACCGCACATACCTGCGCCACCAATACCCACAAAATGAATGCGCCGAATGCGACGCATGCCTGGGCCAGCGGGAGTGCCACGTGAGGGAGTCATGGGTTTGTCTTTATCGATCACGCAGAGTCTCCTAGCTTTATCATCGCCAAACACCCTTCAGCCAAGCGCTGAGTCGCATCCAAATGCGCGGCCTGACGTGCTTTCGCCGCCATCGCAGCCAGGGTATTGGGGACGAGCAATTCATTTAAAAATTCACTTAACCGCTCAACCGTCAGCTCAGACTGTACAACGCACTTGGCGGCCCCCGCCTTAACCAACACCTGCGCGTTGATACGCTGATGGTCATCGACCGCAAAGGGAAAAGGCACCAGCAATGCAGGCTTGGCGGCGGCGGCCAGCTCGGCCACGGTGAGCGCACCAGAGCGGCATACCACTAAATCGGCCCACTCATAAGCAGCAGCCATATCATCAATAAAGGGACTAACCTCAGCGTTTACGCCGTGCTGCTGATAATTTTCGGCAGTCGCAACATCACGATCCTTACCCGCCTGATGGCGGACCTCGGGTCGCTGCTCAACAGGCAGTTCAGCAAGCGCTGGCGCCAAGCGTTCGTTTAGCGCCACTGCGCCAAGCGAGCCCCCCACCACTAGCAGACGCAGTGGCCGAGCAGTGAGCGCGTCGGCACTTCGTGGCGTGCTACCCAAGGCGGCGATATCGTCACGCACGGGATTACCAATCACTTCGGCGCGTGAGCCAAATGCTTCTGGGAAAGCGGCATAGGTACGTTTAGCCAGTCGCGATAAAACGCGATTTGTCAGCCCTGCGACCGCGTTCTGCTCATGGATAACCAGAGGAATGCGTGTCAACCAAGCTGCCAACCCGCCAGGGCCACTGGCAAAGCCACCCAGGCCTACCACAACATGCGGCTTGAACTCTCGAATCACCGTACGCGCCTCTAAGACTGCACGGGAGAGATTCAACGGCGCCTTTAGCCAGCCGGTTATGCCATTGCCACGCAGACCGCTGATGGCAATAGTATGCAATTTAATACCCGCCTCAGGTACCAGACGGTTTTCAATACCCCTGGGGCTTCCCAGCCACTCAACGTCTACCTGCTGCGCCTGCAGTGCGTTGGCGAGCGAAAGCGCTGGAAACACATGGCCGCCGGTGCCACCTGCCATTATCAGCACTCGCCGCCTAACATTAGTCTTCACATCAAACTCCTGATAGCACCAAGCCGCATAACGTTACGATAACCGCGGTTCATGGCGCGATTTATACGGGGTGGACGCACGCCGGGGACGATGGCGCGTTTCGGCATCCGTGCGCAGCAGCAGCCCCACCATCACGCCAGTCACCAATAGACTAGAACCGCCATAGCTCATTAGCGGCAATGTTAACCCCTTGGTCGGCAATAGCCCGGAACTGACCGCCATATTAATAAACGCCTGCGCTGCCACAATAAACCCAATGCCGTAACTTACATAAGCGCCAAAAAGATGCCCGGCCACCTCCGCTCTGCGTCCTACCCACATAGCGCGTGCAATAAATAGCGTAAACAGCAGCACGACAATAATCGCACCGATCATTCCCAACTCCTCGGCGATCACCGCAAATATAAAGTCGGTATGCGCTTCCGGCAGGTAGTGTAGTTTTTGCACGCTGTTGCCCAGCCCGGTACCGGTCACGTGCCCCCGCCCGAAGGCAATCAGCGCCTGGGTTAATTGGTAACCTGTCGCAAATTGATCCGCCCAGGGGTCAAGAAAACTCGTCCAACGCGCCAGTCGATAGGGCTCTATCACCACCATCATCACTGCCCCTGAGCCAAGCAGCGCTCCACTGCCCACGAGCAGCACTAGCGAAGCGCCACTCATCATCAACATACCGATGACACAAACGGTAAAGACCACCATGCCGCCAAAATCCGGTGCTAAAAAAAGCAGCCCGGCAGGCACCGCCAGCACCGCTAAGGGGCGCCACATGCTGAATGCGCGCCGGCGCAAATCGTAGGTGAAACGCGACATAAATGCCGCCATATAAAAAATCAGCCCAATTTTGGCAAATTCAGAGACCTGCAAACTAGGCAATGGCCCCGGCAACGCTATCCAGCGCTTACTGCCGTTAATTTCCTGGCCAACAATCAGTACTAGAACCAACAGAAAGATAGAGGCAAGCAGAATAAGCGCAGCATTCTGGCGCCAGGCTTCCAGCGGCACACAGAGCATAAATACACATGCCATGATAGCGAGTACTAGGAAAATGCCGTGCTGGCGGGAGTAGTGGTAGGTATCTTCCAGTAAGCCAATTGATGCCGAACTCACCATTACCCAGCCCAAACCCGCTAAGGCTACTGCCGCCATCACCAGCCAGATATCACAGGGCAGATCCCGCGTGGTAAGAACAGTACGCAGACGCTGAAGTCGGCTCATGACGCTCCCCCAGTAGTGGACTCTGCCTGTTGATGCACCCAGCGGCGAAATACCTCGCCGCGTTCTTGGTAATTAGCAAACTGATCCAGGCTTGCACAGGCAGGTGATAGCAGCACGCAGTCTCCAGGCTGAGCGATTTCAAACGCTGCTTGCATGGCCTGAGTTAGATCGTCTACTTGCTGAGTCGTCACGTGACCATCCAACGCCTCTGCCAATCGCGGAGCATCCAACCCAAACAGCAGCACATGACGCGCGCACTTCTTCAAAGGCTCGGCCAACGGGGTAAAGTCCGCGCCCTTACCAACCCCGCCGGCCAATAGAATCAAGCGTCCTCCCAGCATAGCGCCAATGCCATTGATGGCCGCCAGAGTAGCGCCCACATTGGTGCCCTTGGTGTCGTTAACCCAGGTAACATCGTTGATACGCGCTATCATTTCGCTGCGATGTGCCAGCCCTTTAAAGTCACGCAGTGCGCGACACATGGGCGCCGCTGCAAACCCTAATGCCTGCCCCATCGCCAGTGCAGCCAGTGCATTAAGGTAATTGTGCTGCCCAGTCATGCATAACTCATCAATGGACAACCAGGGCGTGTCACCCTGCATCAGCATTAATTTATCTTGATCACGCGCCAGCCCCCACTGGCCCTCCACCGGAGCGTCATGGGAAAAGTAGGCCACTTGGTCAACGGGATAGTCAGGCCATGTTAGAGGGTCATCCCCATTCACCACCGCGTGCTGGGCACCGATAAAGATACGTTGTTTTGCAGTTCGATAACCGTGCATATCACCGTGACGATCAAGGTGATCTTCGGACAGGTTCAGGAACGCGGCACAGCTCGCCCCCAGACAAGGAGTCGTCTCCAGCTGAAAGCTCGAGAGTTCAAGGATATAGAGCGCGGCATCCGGGTGGCTGGCCAACAAGTCCAGCGCGGGGGTGCCCAAATTACCGCCCACTGCCGCATTCACGCCTGCCGCCGCTGCCATTTCACCGAGCAGTGTGGTCACCGTCGACTTCGCATTAGAACCGGTGATAGCAGCAATGGGCGCCTTCGCGGCACGCACGAACAGGGCCATCTCACCCACCACCATCGGCTCCCCAGTGCGAGGATTTAGCTGATCCGCCAGCTCTTTTAAGCCCGGCATTCTTGGGTCAAGCCCAGGGCTTACCACCACCTCTTCCACATCGCGCAGGTCCAGCTCAGTAAGCGAGCCGCAGTGAATTTCCACCCCCGGATGCGCGGCGCGAAAATCATCAAGCCCCGGCGGTTCGGCCCGCGTGTCCGCTACCATGTAAGGTACATCTAAGCGACTTAAATGACGGCAGATCGCCCGACCGGAAAGCCCCAGCCCGACAACCAGCGTTACTCCCTTAGCTACTTGAACCATTACAAGCTCCCTCTCGCATCATGCCAACGATCAGTCGACGCACTCATGGTCAGATGCATTAACGAACTTTGAGCGTTGCGAGGCCAAGCAGCACTAGCACCACGGTAATAATCCAAAAGCGGACAATGACCCGCGGCTCAGGCCAGCCTTTCAATTCATAGTGATGATGCAAAGGCGCCATTCGGAAGATACGACGCCCGGTGAGCTTGTAGGATCCCACCTGAAGGATGACCGACACCGTTTCCATGACAAAAACACCGCCCATGATAAACAGCACAATCTCCTGGCGTACGATCACGGCCACCACACCCAGCGCAGCCCCTAACGCCAAGGCACCTACGTCGCCCATAAAGACCTGGGCGGGATAAGTGTTAAACCATAAAAACCCCAGCCCAGCGCCAGCAATCGTTGCGCAGAACACGGCTAATTCACCGGTTCCGGCAATAAACGGAATATGCAGATATTCGGCGAAAACGGTGTTGCCACTGGCATAAGCGAATACCGACAAGCCCATGGCCACGAGCACCGTCGGCATAATAGCTAGGCCATCTAAGCCATCAGTTAGATTGACGGCGTTGGAGCTCCCTACAATCACGAAATAGGTAAGCACGATATAGAAGACCCCGAGCGGCAGCGCCACCTCTTTGAACAGCGGCACCAGCAGGCTGGTCTCGACCGGCGTGGAGGCGGTTAAATAGAGCAACAGCGCCGCCCCCAAACCCACCACCGACTGCCAGAAATACTTCCAGCGAGCGGGTAAACCGCGTGGATTTTTTTCCACTACTTTGCGGTAATCATCGACCCAGCCGATGGCGCCGAAGCCGAGCGTGACACCCAGCACCACCCAGATATAGAGATTGGTTAAGTCACCCCATAACAAGGTGCTGATGGCAATGGCCAGCAAAATCATTGCCCCCCCCATGGTGGGGGTGCCCGCTTTTGAGAGGTGGGATTGCGGCCCATCGTCACGCACGGATTGCCCGATCTGGCCTTCCACGAGGCGCCGAATCATCCATGGCCCCAGCCATAAACAGAGCATTAACGACGTGAGAGCGCCTAAAATTACGCGAAGGGTTAAATAGTTAACGACCTGAAAATCAGATTGGTACTGCGACAGAAAATTCGCCAAGTGAAGTAACATGAACGGCGTTTACCTTATTTATCCGAACGCAGTGCATTAACGACATGTTCCATGCCCGCACTGCGCGACCCTTTCACCAGCAACGTAGTGTCAGGCGGCAAAGTATGAGTGACATAACGCGTTAGCGTCTCGTGATCGTTAAAGTGCAGCCCACGACCAAAGGCTTCGCTGGCGGGACGTGCGGCCTCGCCCAGCGTTAACAGCTCATCAATACCAAGCTCGGCGGCGTAGTGGCCGATATCGGCGTGCAGCGCAGCCGATGCTTCCCCCAGTTCGCCCATCGCCCCTAACGCACACCAGCGTGGCGGAGGAAAGCTGGCCAAGGTATCCAGGGCCACTTTGACCGCGCCAGGATTGGCATTATAAGTGTCATCCAGCACAGTGACACCCCGCAATCCGGATACCACGACCAACCTACCGGCAAGCGCTTGCAGCGATTCCAGGCGTGATATAACTTGCTCTTCCGGCACGCCGAGCATTAATGCCGCAGCTGCAGCGGCCAACGCATTACTGACATTGTGCTTGCCCAGTAAAGGCAAACGCACTTGGCCCAGCGCTCGACCATGCTGCAATAGCGTGAAAGCATACCGCCCTTGCGAATCACAGGAAAGCGCTGCGGCGCTCACATCCGCCTCGGGGTGAAAACCAAAGCTCACCACCCGCCGCGGAGCCGCACGAGCAGCCCAAAACGTAAAATAGTGATCATCCCTATTCAGAACAGCAGTACCCTGCTCGCCCAGCCCGACCAGCAGCTCACTTTTCGCCTGGGCAATCTGCCCCATGCCACCGAACTCGCCCACATGGGCACCGGTGACATTGGTAATAATCGCCACATCGGGCTTGGACAGCGGGGCTGTCCAGGCGATTTCACCTAAATGATTAGCGCCCAGCTCAATCACCGCGGCTTGATGATGCGGCCGCAATTGTAATAAGGTCAGCGGCGCGCCAAAGTCGTTATTCAGATTACCTTGAGTGGCTAATACGTCGCCTAAAGGCGCTAGCAGAGCAGCACACATCTCTTTGACGGTCGTCTTACCGCTATTGCCGGTGACGGCTACCACGGGACCATGCCATGCGCGCCGGTGCGCACCGGCAATCAGCCCCAGGGCCAAACGTGTATCCGGACATACCAGCTGGGGTAAGTCGACAGCAACGGGCGCCTCTACCAATGCCGCTACGGCACCGAGCTCGTGGGCAAGCGCAACAAAATCATGACCGTCAAAGCGGGGGCCTTTAAGGGCAACAAACAGGCAGCCAGGCTCGATCTTGCGGCTATCGGTTACGACTGAACTGACTAGCAGCTGCGCCCTATCAACAAGCGTCTCAATACCCAGCACTGAGGCGAGCTGGCCAAGTGTCCACTGCATTAGTCGCTTCTCCGCCCAGCGAAGGCACGCTGGATCTCTTCGCTATCGGCATAGGCATGGCGAACCCCTTGGATATCCTGATACGCCTCATGGCCTTTTCCGGCGATAAGCACGACATCCTGAACAGCCGCCTGCTGAATAGCGGTGGCCACGGCCTTCTGGCGGCCCCCTATTTCAATAGGGTGCGCGGTATCAGAGAACCCAGACAAAATCTGTTGGCGGATTTGCTCAGCGGACTCGTGCCTAGGATTATCATCGGTAACGATAATGTGGTCGGCCAGCGCCTCGGCAGCTTTAGCCATTTCGGCTCGTTTACCCGTATCACGCTCCCCCCCGCAGCCGAATACACACCACAATTTGCCAGCATCACCCAGATGGGCACGCAGCGCTTGTAGCGCGCTATGAAGCGCATCCGGCGTGTGCGCATAATCCACCACCACGGTAGGCGTGCTGTCATCACCATAGCGCTCCATCCTGCCCGGCACCGGTGTCAGCGAAGAGGCGGCGGAGAAGAGGTCGTCGAGTGATTCGCCTAATCCGTACAACACAGCCATCGCTAACAGCACGTTATCTAAATTAAAACGCCCCATTAAGCCTAAGCTGAGCATTTTCTCGCCATCGGGTGTCGCAATCATTGCCTGCTGCCCCTGCTCAGATGCCTGCCAGTCCAGCACGCGCAAGGTAACGGCTTCATCTTTACCCGTCGCCAGCACCCGTACATTACTGTTGCAACCTGCCAGCATTAAGCGTGCTAAGGGGTCATCGCCATTGACTACCGCTAGACGGAGCTCAGAGCGCCGGAAAAGCTTCGCTTTGGATGCCGCATAGGCGGCCATACTGCCGTGGTAGTCCAAATGGTCGCGAGTCAGATTGGTAAACACGCCTACGCTTACGTTTACCGCTTCCAAGCGGTACTGATCCAGCGCATGGGAAGAGGCCTCAAGCGCCACACGCCGCACACCCTGGCTGGCAAGCTCACCCAATGTCGCCTGCAGCGTTAAGGCGCCAGGCGTGGTTAAGCCGCCATCGCGCAACTCACCGGGGCGCCCTACACCCAACGTACCAATCAATCCGGTGGGCGTTCCTAATGTCTCGCTAAGTGCAGCGATATAGTGAGTGACGGAGCTTTTACCGTTGGTACCGGTCACGCCAATCACTTCAAGATCATTAGGCACTTTAAACATGGCGCGCCCTAACTCACCCAAGCGCACCGAAAGATGCGGCAGTTTCAGCACGCGGCCTTCAAGCAACACCTGACCGGGCTCGCCTTGCGCTAACACAAGCACAGCACCCGCCTCGAGCGCTTGCTCGATAAAATCGCGACCATCACGCTGGCTGCCCGGTACTGCCACAAAAACATCGCCCGTTTGTAGCTTGCGGGAATCCATTTCTATGCGTACTAGATCCGGCAGCTCAGGCAGGTCGGCGGGCAGTGGTGAATTAGGCCATACGTGCGCAAGCGCCGACACCACATCGACTGAACTCAGCGTCATGCAAACTCCTTAGAAAAACTACTCGGCATCGTGATCCGGCGGAACATCCAACAAGCGCAAAGCATTACCCGTTACGCTGGAAAAAACCGGGGCGGCGACAGCACCACCATAAAATTCGCCGGCCTTGGGGTGATCAATCATGACTACAGTGACGATACGCGGATCAGAAATAGGCGCAATCCCTGCAAACACACTGCGATAAGCATCGGTGGTATAGCCTTGCTGTCCGGTCTTACGCACGGTGCCCGTTTTCCCTCCCACGCGATAACCTTCCACACGGGCTCGCCGACCACCGGTATAAGCGGCTACCGAGGTTTCCAAAATATTGAGCAGATCATTCGCAACCGTAGGCGATATAGCAGGAATGCCCTGAGGGGGTTCAGAAAGGCGTAAAAGAGAGGGCTGCAAACGAACACCATCATTAGCTAACGCTGTGTAAGCACTCGCTAGCTGCACCGCGGAAACAGAGAGTCCATAGCCATAAGAGAGCGCCGCTCGCTCACTGCGCGACCAGCGCACCGGTGCGGGCAAACTACCCGTCGACTCACCAGGAAAGCCTGTGCCGGGCGCTTGCCCTAACCCTAACTGGTTATATTTTTCCCAAAGGGCAGTATCGCTCAGTTGCAGTGCTAAGCGTGACATACCGATATTCGATGACTTCTCCAGGATACCGGCCAGATCCAACTCGCCATAGTTACGGAAATCGCGAATCGTAAATTGATCCAGCCGCATCCAACCGGGTGATGTATCCACTATGACATCGCGGTCAACCACCCCGCTCTCCAAAATAGCCGCCATGGCCAGCGGCTTCATGACCGAACCAGGCTCAAATACATCCACCAGTGCTTGGTTACGCAACCCACGCGGATCGAGTCCTGCCCGGTTATTAGGGTTATAGGAGGGCAAGTTCGCCATTGCCAGCACCTCCCCCGTGCGCGCATCCATCATTACCAGTACGCCACCATCAGCCTCATTCTCAGCGACTGCCGCACGCAGCTCACGGTACGCCATATACTGAATACGTTGATCGATAGCCAAAGTGAGCTCGCCACCCGGCTGGGCTTCGTTAATCACGCCAAGCTCACGCACCAGACGCCCACGGCGATCTTTAATTACCCGTCGCTGTCCAGGGTGGCCAGCCAAATAGGGCTGATAGGAGAGCTCTAAACCTTCTTGTCCAATGTCATCAACATTGGTGACGCCCAATAATTGCGCCGCCACTTCGCCAGCAGGATAGTAGCGCTTGTATTCACGCTGGGGATAAACACCGGGGGTTCGTAGGTTAAGGATCTGCTGGGCCGCGGCGGGTGTCATTTGGCGGCGTAAATACATAAATTCACGCTCGCTAAAGCGTGCTACACGCGACTCAAAGTCATCCAGCGTCATCCCTAACGCCTGGGCTAGCATAACGCGCTGTATGGCATCCTCGGGCAACTCCTGGGGATTCGCCCAGAGTGTGACGACCGGCGTAGAAATAGCCAGTGGCTCTCCATTACGATCGGTAATCATGCCGCGGTGGGCGGGAATCGCTTCATGGCGGAGGGTCCGTGCATCCCCCTGGCTTTGCAGAAACGGACGGTCAATAACCTGAAGCAGCGTAATGCGGCCGATTAAAATAGCGGATGCCAAACCAATCGCCAATAAAATAAATACGAACCGGCCGCCTCCAAGAGGAGGTGCAATCGGGGCCTGACGAGAGGTGCCTCCGCGACGCTCGCTTCTCATGGCCTAATCACCTCAACATCATGGACATCGGGGATTCGCATGCCCAGGCGCTCGGTGGCAATTTGCTCAATGCGGGCGGGCGTTGACCATGCGCCCTCTTCAAGCAGCAGCTGCCCCCACTCTGTTTGCAGTTGGTTCTCTTCTTGCTCTAGCTGTTGCAGCTGAGCAAATTGCACCCGCGTCATATGCGTAGTAATGACAACAGCTAACCCAGAGGCCATGCAGAGTAAAAATAACAGGCTAATAACCACTGGCCAGGCGCGCAGACGTAGCTTGAAAGGCCATTCGGTGCGTAGCGTGGTTGCCCACTGCTCAATCCGATCCATGCTCATGATTACATCCGTGATTACATCCGTTTGCGTGCAGCCCGCATGACGGCACTTCGTGCGCGAGGATTAGCATCCACTTCTTCCTCACTTGGCCGCACGCCTTTGCCTAACGCCTCAAGACGCCGATTCATTTGATCGTCGCGAATAGGCACCCCACGCGGAAGGTCAGTGTCACCGCGCACATGATGACGGATAAAACGCTTCACGCGGCGATCTTCCAGCGAGTGAAAACTGATCACCACTAAGTGACCGCCGGGGGCAAGCGCCTCAAGCGCCGCATCAAGCGCACTGTCTAACTGCTCAAGCTCACCGTTGACGAATATACGCAGCCCTTGGAACGCTTTGGTGGCTGGGTGACGCCCTTTTTCCCAGGCGGGGTGAGCAACTTTAAGTACTTCAGCCAAATCCACCGTATGGGTGAATGGCTTCTCGACTCGACGAGTGACCACCGCCCGGGCTAAACGCTTGGCATAACGCTCTTCACCATAGGTTTTAAACACGTAGGCAATATCAGCTTCACTGGCACGCGCCAAGAATTCAGCAACACTTTGTCCCTGGGTAGGATCCATGCGCATATCCAGCGGGCCATCACGCATAAAACTAAAACCGCGCTCGGGATCATCAAGCTGAGGGGAGGAAACGCCTACATCAAGCAGCACCCCTGAAAGCTTACCGAACACGCCTTGCTCACGAGCAAACTCGGCAAGCTGGGCAAACTCACGCTGGGTAATCTGGAAACGCGAATCATCAATGTCAGCCGCTGCGGCAATGGCTTGGGGGTCGCGATCCATGGCGAGCAGCTGACCTTGCTCGCTCAGACGGTCAAGAATTACCCTTGAGTGACCGCCTCTCCCGAAAGTACCGTCTAAATAAACGCCTTGATCGTCATGCACCAGGGCATCAATAGCACCTTCCAGTAGTACGCTGGTATGGCGAAAGCGGGAAGCAACCTGTTCAGCGTCAGGAGAAGGCATTTTTTTCTCACACAAGATGTTAGAGACAACGTAATAAAGAGCGTGCATGCACGCCCTGATGTGGAAATGGGGGAGTCGGCCGATAAGCCGGGTTCTGTCGTGGACAGCCATTCCTCTAGGCGCTGCGTTACCACAGCGCTCAAGCAACCTACCCGGACCCAGCGCGGGCCACGCCATTGGGTCCCTATTTGGTCTTGCTCCGAGTGGGGTTTACCATGCCACGCACTGTTACCAGGCGCGCGGTGCGCTCTTACCGCACCCTTTCACCCTTACCGGCCCCAGAGGTTTATTTCAGGGGCTTAGGCGGTCTACTCTCTGCTGCACTTTCCGTCGGCTCACACCGCCCAGGCGTTACCTGGCACTCTGCCCTATGGAGCCCGGACTTTCCTCCCCCAACACCTTTTAAGGGGTATTAGCGGCGACTGTCTGGCCAACTCCGGCGGCAAGCATACCAGCGCCCTCGACTTGCCTCAATGCTCGCCTTTAATTGCTTGCAAACGAGCGTACCAAGCTTGCTTACGCCCACCGAGCATTCGCGAGGCAATCGCAGCGCCCTGCTTAACGCCCACGCCCTCTGCCAGCAGTGCCTCTAGCAAGGCCTCCGCTGATATATTCTGATGTTCACTCTGCTCAACCGGCGGAGCGCCAGCCACAATAATGACGAATTCGCCGCGAGCTTGATTAGGGTCAGCCGCCAACTGCTCAAGCAAACTCTCAGGCGTTCCGTGCAAAAACGTCTCAAAAGTTTTGGTTAGCTCACGCGCTAATACCACATCCCGCCCGGCCATTTGCTCCTGCAGCGCCTCAAGGGTGTGCACAATACGGTGAGGCGACTCGTAAAACACCAACGTCTCTTCACGGGTTTTCCAGCCTTCTAGTGCTTGACGTCGAGCACCTGGCTTAGCGGGCAAAAAGCCAGCAAATACGAATCGGTCGGTGGGCAGCCCGGCTCCTGACAGCGCGGTGATCAGCGCACAGGGGCCAGGAATCGGCACGATATGGCGGTTTCGCGCCCGCAGCTCCCGAACCAACACAAAACCTGGATCGCTAATCAACGGTGTTCCTGCATCGCTGATTAAGGCAATATCTTCTCCTGCGGCGAGATAGCTATCCAAGGTATCCACACGACGCGCTTCATTGTGTTCGTGTAAGGAGACCATCGGCTTATTCAAGCCTAAGTGCGCCAACAGGCGGCCGCTATGGCGGGTATCTTCAGCTGCAACCCGCGCGACTTGCCCTAATACCCGAGCGGCACGTGCGGTTAAGTCGTCCAAATTCCCAATTGGCGTGGCAACCACGTACAATGTACCCGGATTATGGTCTGGCATTGTTGACTCTCAATTCGTTGATGGCTTGCTCTATCGGTGCGCTATGCTTGTGCCGTAGCCTCGGCAAACGCTGGCAAGCAGCGACAGCGCAAATGGAAACTTAAGGAAGGATACATGAAACAGTCATTACGTGGCTTACTCGCCGCTGCCCTTGTGGCATTTCTCGTTGCTGGCTGTGCGATGCAGTCGCCAAGCGTGGTAGACCGCGTGCCTGTTGAAGACCCAGGTCAATTACTCAACCAAGCGGAACAGCAGGCACCCGAACAAGCAGCTAAAACGCGCCTGGAAGCAGCCAACATTCTGGCGAGGCAGGGTGAGCGCGACAGAGCCTTTGAAACCGCCGACGGAATCGATGAAAGCCTGCTATCAGAGCCTGATCGTGTGCGCTGGGCGTTGCTATTTTCCGAACTTGCCCGCGCACTGGACGAACCACGCGCCGTGTTACGCGCCACACAAGTACTCGACGACGAACTACCAATGCAGGCTAGCCAGCAAGAGAGGCTTGCAGAGCGTCAGCGCTGGGCTCGTGAAGCGCTTGACCAACCTGGCGCGGTAACGGTCGCACTGCCTGAGCTTGAAGGTCAGGCAATACGCCGTATCGTGGTTGCACTGCCCGAATCTGGCCCACTTAGCAGCGTCGCTAACACCATCGCTACCGCCATGCGTCAGCACCATGATGTTAAAGGGGGCAATACCGAACTCAGCTTTCTCGACGCGTCGCGCTACTCACTTGATGAGCTCTATGACCGCGCCCAGCAAATGAACGCGCAACTAATGATTGGCCCATTAGATAAAAGCCAAGTCACCCAGCTAGAGCAACGCGATAGTGTTCCCCTTCCTACGCTGGCGCTCAACTATGGCAGTGGCGATAACAACCAAGCACAGCGGCTATTCCAGTACGGCCTCTCCGCTGAAGATGAAGCACGCCAAGCGGCTCGCCGTGCGTGGCAGGATGGCCACCGCCAAATGTCCATGATGGTGCCTGATAACGATTGGGGGCGCCGCGTAGGTGAAGCCTTTTGGAATGAGTGGCATAGCCAAGGCGGTGAAGTTGCCAACGCCGTACGCTATAACCCTGATAGCTCAGTCTCTAATGCGGTACAAACCGCTCTCAATGTCAGCGGCGAACGCGCCCGCCTAAACAATATTGACGCACTTTTCCTACTCGCGTTACCGGAATATGCGCGCCAAGTGCCGCCCACCATGGACTATTATTACGCCCCCGATCTGCCAATTTATGCCACATCGCATTTACATGAAGGCCGCTTGCAAACGCGCCTTGATCAAGATTTAAACGATGTCATGTTTATGGATATCCCCTGGCAAATCCCCGATGCTGCGGTTGGTGGTGAAGAAGCGCTTCCTTTTGCATCCACCTATCAGAGCCTACGCGATGAATCGGATGCGTCTATGTTCCGCCTAATGGCCATGGGTGTTGATGCTTACGAGCTGGCAATTCGCTTCTCAAATCTTAACGAGCTCAACGGCTTGAACGGCAGTACCGGCATGCTTTACTTAAACGACGACGGCCGCATTTACCGTGAGCTGCCTTGGGCAAAATTCCAAAACGGTGTTCCATCGCCTATTTTGATCCCTAACCGTAACGTCAGTGACGAATAACGCCCATACCGCTCGTGCCCGCGGCGCAGCCATTGAGCAGATAGCTGCTCAATGGCTGCGCCAACAGGGACTCACCCTCGTCACGCAAAATCATCACGTGAAAGGGGGTGAGCTTGACTTGGTAATGCGAGATGGCGATATTCTCGTCTTTGTCGAAGTTAAACATCGCACGACGACGCGCTATGGACATCCTCTAGAAACGGTCACCCACCAGAAACAGCAGCGATTGGTTCGTGCAGCTAGGTTATATATCGCTCGCGGTGGACTTTCATCGCCATCCCGCTTTGATATCCTGGCGATTACCGGCAAGCCCCCCGATCTTGAGTTTCACTGGGTGAAAGCTGCTTTTGATGCCTTTTGACTGTCTTTAAAAACGGTCTTTACACTTTAATTTAACCAGGAAGCCCTGATGGACTTTCAATCTCGGATACTCGGCCACTTTAACGCCAGCATCGACACTAAAACGTATGCCAGCGAAGTGCTTCCGCCCTTTATTGAAGTGGCAAGCCAAATGATGGTGCAGTGCCTTGTTAGCGAAGGAAAAATACTTAGCTGCGGCAATGGCGGCAGTGCAGGCGACAGCCAGCACTTCTCCTCTGAACTGCTCAACCGTTTCGAACGCGAACGGCCAAGCCTGCCTGCGTTAGCGCTTACCACCGACACATCCACGCTAACGTCTATCGCTAACGACTATAGCTATAATGAGGTATTTTCAAAGCAGATCCGGGCACTGGGCCAACCGGGAGACGTGCTGCTGGCTATCTCAACTAGCGGCAATTCAGGCAATATTGTGCAAGCTATCCAGGCGGCGCATGATCGTGATATGACCGTTGTCGCTCTTACCGGTCGCGATGGCGGCGATATGGCCTCGCTGCTAGGCCAGGATGATTGTGAAATCCGCGTTCCTGCCACCTCGACGGCGCGCATCCAAGAGGTTCATCTTTTGGTCATTCACTGCCTATGCGACCTTATCGACGAACAACTGTTTGGCAGCGCTTAAACACCAGCAGTCCTTGTTTATAGCGTTAACATAAACGGACTTTGATAAATTTTTAACAGCTAGCTAGCACCAAGGAGTCATACCGATGCCCCAGCACCTCTCCTCTCGCGGTTTTATCGCTGCTGCGCTTTGCGCGGTAATGTTTATCAGCGGCTGTGCCAATAACTCCGCTTCCAATCAGTCAAACTATGCCCAACGTAGCGACGACGTTGAAGCCATTGATGCCACCATAGAGCGTGAAGTTGACGACGCACTTGAGCGTGCCGATGCGCGACTCGGCGACGCTCGTATCCGCGCCCATGCCTATAACGGTGTGGTGCTATTGGTGGGACAAGTGCCTAGTGAAGAGTTACGCGCGATGGCGGGCGAAGTCACCAGCAGCTTACGCGGGGTCAATGAAGTTCATAACGAACTCACCATTGCCGCTCGCTTACCGGCCAGCCAGCGCCTGACGGACACATGGCTAACCACCAACGTCATCAGCCACCTGGCAACTAATGACCACATTGATTCCTCTAAACTAAAAGTGACTACAGAAAACGCCAGCGTTTACCTGATGGGTACCGTGACGCGCGCAGAAGCCGACCGCATCGTCAATGCAGCCTCCGCAGTTGGCGGCGTACAACGAATCGTCAAGGTGTTTGACTACATCGACTAATCTGTACGTACTTTTATTGCCAACTCGCATAAAAAAGCCTCGCTTGATAAAAGCGAGGCTTTTTAATCCACTCCACTGGCGTTATTTAACTCACGTTATTTAACAACCCGTAGCGTTGGTTTTTTCTTAGCTTTAGAAGCTTTATCAGAGGTTTCGGCTGAAGTTTTGGGATCGCCATGTTCATCATGAACTGGCTCAGTGACTGAAAGCTCAGGCTTACCAGAGGCTTTCTCGTCGTCCTCAATATCCCCAAAAGATTCGGCGTCTTCACCCAGCTCAGGCTCATGGCCAAAAACCATTCCAGCGCCATTTTCCCGGGCATAGATAGCAATCAAAGCCGACGTCGGAATCATCACCTGCATCGGCTGCCCACCAAAGCGGGCATTAAAGCCTATTGCCTGATTCTCCATAAAAAGATCGCGCACGGCAGTAGGTGCCACGTTCAAAACGATCTGGCCATTCTGAACAAACTGGCGAGGCACCTCGACGCCTGGCAAAGTAGCATCCACCACCAGATAAGGCGTTAGCTCATTATCCAGCAGCCACTCATAAAGCGCTCTGGCGAGATAGGGGCGACTCGATTTCATCTAGACTCCCTCCTCCTTACAAGTAAGGCTCCCTGCCTCTAACAAGCGAACGGGAGCCGAATGAATTCAAGCGCGCATCTCTTTTTCACGCTCACTTAAAGATGCCTTAAACGCTTCACGCTCAAATACACGTGACATATATGCCAGCAACGGCTTAACCTGCTTTTCAGGCAGTTCAATATTGAGATCCGGCAAACGCCACAACACAGGCGCCAAACAGCAATCCACTAGCGTAAACTCTTCGCTCATGAAATACGGCATATCTTCAAAAATTGGTGATATACCAATTAAGCTTTCGCGTAGCTCTTTACGCGCTTTATCCGCTTCTTTCTTTCCACCGCTGCGAATCTGATCAACCATTGGACACCACTCACGCTCAATGCGGTGCATCCATAGACGACTTTGCGCCCGAGCCACTGGGTAAACAGGCAATAACGGAGGATGCGGGAAACGCTCATCCAGATACTCCATCATGACTTTGGACTCATAAAGCACCAGGTCACGATCTAACAGTGTCGGTACACTGTTGTACGGATTGAGGTCTGCCAGCTCTTCTGGTGGTTTTTCGTCGAGAACATCGACGATATCAACGGCGACCCCCTTCTCGGCCAGCACAATGCGCACACGATGACTGAAATGATCATCACCACCTGAGTAAAAGATCATCGACGACCGCTTGGCCACAACACCCATGAAAGCATCCTCACTTCAAAACAATCTTGGATAATAACACGCCAGCACACCCTTAGGGGAAGCTAGCTTGCTTTGCTTTATTGTCAAGCTGACAAGAAAAAGGCGCACAGCTCACGCCGTGCGCCCTACTGACGATCAGCTACTACTAATTAGTGGATATCTCGCCAATACTCACGCTTGAGCAGGTAAGCAATCACACCAAAAATGAAAATAAAGATCAGCACCTTAGGCGCCAGTGCCTGGGCCTGGAGCTTGGAGGGCTCGCCTACATAAGCCAGGAAGTTAGTAAGATCATACACCGCTTCCTCAAACTCAGCAGGCTCGAGCTCACCAGGCTCTGTGACTTGCAGCACGTCACAAGACTGATACTTACCTGATAGCGCATCCGGCTCTTGCCCTTCTACCGGATGATCCGTTTCAGCGCACACCAGCTCTTGCACGCCCTGCAGAGGCTCCAACACGTTAGGCATTGCTACCAAATCGAATACCGTGTTGTTGACGCCGGTTGGACGGCTGGGATCTTTATAAAAACCGAGCAGATAGGAGTAGATCCAATCGGTTCCTCGCACACGTGTTTTCAGCGACAGATCAGGCGGCGGCGCACCAAACCAACCCTCTGCATCGCCACTGTCCATAGCAATGTGCATTTGATCGTTATAGGCCAACTCAGGTGAAAAAATCAGATTCTCTTCCACCAAATCCTGAGGCATCCCCAAGTCGTCAGCCGCACGGGCAAAACGCTGGTACTGAAGCGAGTGGCAACCCATGCAGTAGTTAACGTAGAGCTTCATGCCGTTTTGCAGCGAGGCTTGATCGTGAAGATCAGGCTCCATCGAATGAGGCACACTTGCACCCCCTGCAGCCATCGCGGTTACTGGCACTAAGGCGAAAAGGAGTCCTAATAGATGCTTTTTCATTAGCCAGTCACCCTTTCTGGAACGGGTTTAGTCTTCTCAAGCTTGGTGTAGACAGGCATCAAGACAAAGAAGGCGAAATAAATCACGGTGCATGTTTGCGCCAGAATGGTTCGCCCTGTCGTTGATGGCAACACACCTAAAACACCGAGAATAACGAAGCTGATGGCAAACAGCAGCAACATCACTTTCGACATCCAGCCTTTATAACGCATAGAGCGCACCGGACTACGATCCAACCAAGGCAGCACAAACAATATGGCAATCGCCGCGCCCATAAAGATAACGCCCAGGAACTTGGCGTCTAAGCCAAACACCGAGAAAGTTATAGCGCGAAGAATGGCGTAGAACGGCGTCATGTACCAAACGGGCGCAATGTAATCAGGTGTTTGCAGTGGGTTAGCCTGATCAAAGTTAGGCCGTTCAATGAAGTAACCTCCGCCTTCTGGGAAGTAGAACACCACCACACAGAAAACAAACAGGAATACCGCAACACCTACCAAGTCTTTAACCGTGTAGTAGGGATGGAAAGGAATCCCGTCCAACGGAACACCGGCCTCATCCTTCTTCTGCTTGATATCAATACCGTCGGGGTTATTTGAACCGACTTCATGCAGGGCAATGATATGCAGCACTACAAGCGCCAAAATAACGATGGGCAGGGCCACCACGTGCAGCGCAAAGAAACGGTTAAGGGTAATCCCTGAGATCAGGAAGTCACCGCGCACCCACTGCGCTAAATCAGGGCCAATAGCGGGAATGGCAGAGAATAGCGAAATGATAACCTGCGCGCCCCAATAGGACATTTGGCCCCAAGGAAGCAGGTAGCCCATAAAGGCTTCCGCCATTAGCACCAGGTAAATCGTCATGCCAAAGACCCACACTAACTCGCGGGGGGCTTTGTAAGAACCGTATAACAGGCCACGGAACATATGCAGGTAAACAACGAGGAAGAAAGCAGAGGCGCCGGTGGTGTGCATATAGCGAATCAACCAGCCCCACTCCACATCGCGCATGATGTATTCGACAGAATCGAACGCACCTTCAGCCGAGGGATTAAAGCTCATCGTCAGCCAAACCCCGGTTAGGATTTGGTTAACTAGCGCCAGCAGCGCTAACGAGCCAAAGAAGTACCAGAAGTTGAAGTTTTTTGGCGCGTAATATTTAGATAGATGCTCTTGCCACATTTGAGTCGCAGGAAAGCGATCATCTACCCACCGCATGACGCCCTTTTCCGCTTTGGCTTTATTCGGGTTACCCATTAGGCACTCTCCTCATCTTCGCCGATGACAATGATGTCGTCATTCTCAAAGCGGTAGGGTGGAACCTCGAGGTTAGTCGGCGCAGGAACGTTACTGAACACACGACCAGCTAAGTCAAAGCGAGAACCATGGCAAGGACAGAAGAAACCACCCGGCCAATTATCGACGCCTACGCCCTCTGCATCAGGCTCAGGGCGAAAAAGTGGCGAGCAACCTAAGTGCGTACAGATACCAATCAGCACCCCAATCTCAGGTCGAATCGACCGCAACCCACCATCAATGTACGCAGGTTGTTGCGGCACTTCCGAAT
The DNA here is from genome assembly GCF_002836035.1 of Halomonas sp. MES3-P3E. NCBI lineage: Bacteria > Pseudomonadati > Pseudomonadota > Gammaproteobacteria > Oceanospirillales > Halomonadaceae > Halomonas > Halomonas sp. MES3-P3E. The sequence goes on from NZ_PJBT01000021.1 coordinate 136,872, forward strand.
CAGGATCAGCTAACTGGTCACTACCCAGCGATTCAGTGCGCTCAATCATCTCTGGTGTACGATTGATAATCCATATAGGACGACCACGCCACTCAACGGTCATACGCTGTCCTGGTTCAAGCCTCGATATATCCGCTTGAACAGGAGCACCCGCCGCTCTTGCCCTGGCACTAGGCTGCCAAGAAGCCACAAAGGGTACCGCAACCCCGACAGCACCTACCGCACCCACAACGGAGGTGGCGCCTACGAGGAAACGGCGTCGGCCTTTGTTTACGCCGTTATCTGCCATTTCAGGTTTCTCCCATCAGCTTACCCGCTTCGCCGCAAAGGCGTCTTGCGGCGACGAATATCAAATACGCTCTATGGTAAAAAAACAAAGCGCTATGCACAAGAACAACCGCCCGTGACCATAGTGGTACGAGCAATATAATTTTATGATATTTCAATAAAAAACGCCCAGGTCGATGACCTGGGCGTTTTGCCGCATAGCGTAAAGAATTAACGCTTAGAGAACTGCGGACGACGACGTGCTTTGCGCAGGCCGACTTTCTTACGTTCAACTTGACGTGCATCACGCGTTACGTAGCCAGCGGCACGTAGCGAAGGACGCAGGTCTTCATTGTAGTTCATCAGGGCACGTGTAATGCCGTGACGAATAGCACCTGCTTGAGATGAACCACCGCCGCCAGCGACAGTCACGAAGATGTCAAACTGACTTAGCGTTTCGGTCAACTCAAGCGGCTGACGAACAACCATACGACCAGTAACGCGACCAAAGTAAAGGTCTAGGTCTTGGTTATTGACAGTAATTTTGCCAGAGCCTGGCTTCATAAACACGCGAGCGGTGGAAGTCTTGCGGCGCCCGGTACCGTAATACTGCTGTGTCATGGCGAAGATTTCCTCAGATGTCTAGTTCAAGCGGCTGTTGGGCAGCATGCGGATGCTCGGCACCGGCGTACACTTTTAACTTAGTGTACATGGCGCGACCCAAAGGACCTTTCGGCAACATGCCTTTAACGGCAGACTCAATGATGCGCTCAGGCGCATGATCAAGCATCTTGTCGAATGTCATAGAGCGCAGACCGCCCGGGTAACCAGTGTGGCGGTAGTAGGTTTTAGCCTTCGCCTTGTTGCCGGTCACATGGACTTTCTCTGCGTTGATAACAACGATGTAGTCGCCAGTATCAACGTGAGGGGTAAATTCGGGCTTATGCTTGCCGCGTAGGCGACGAGCAATCTCGGTTGCCAGGCGACCGAGCGTTTTGTCCTTAGCGTCGACAACATACCAGTCGCGCTGGACGGACTGCGGCTTAGCACTGAACGTCTTCATGGATAAAATCACCAGATTAAATGTATTGGGTGACTCACACCGCTATACGGCGAAGCACCATCCCTATTCTTTTTGGTTGCCAGCTTACGCAAGCAACATGTAGCGAGGCGGCATTCTACAGTAAGGACAGCGACAAGTTAAGCCGTATCGTGACTTTTTTACTTGCCCGATAGACTCTTTGCCTTCTAGGGTTTATGCGCCAACGCCAAGTATTCTTTTGACTGCATTTCCTGTAGCCGGGAAAGCGTACGCTGGAACTCAAACGTCAGCTTGCCATCGCTGTAAAGTTGCTCAATCGGCACTTCTGCCGACATTAGCAGCTTCACACCGCGGTCATAAAATTCATCGACCATATTGATGAAACGTCGCGCCTGATCGTCTTTTTTGGCATCCATTCGCATTACATTGGAGACCAACACGGTGTGAAACTCACGGGCCAGCTCAATATAGTCATTTTGACTACGCGGACCGTCACACAACTCAAGAAATTCAAACCAAGCAATATCATCATGCAAACGGCGGGCTTTGAGCACACGATGGTTAATTTCTAGCGACGCATCTACTTCGCCCGCCTGCCCCGCTATTTCACGAAAGCTACGCGAAAGTTCATGCTCAGCCGCTTCTTCCAGCGGTGAGTGAAAAATAGCAGCCCGCTCAAGTGCGCGCAGACGATAATCAACGCCTGAATCGACGTTCACCACGCTGCAATGCCGGTTGACAAGCTCAATGGCAGGCAGAAAACGGGCCCGCTGCAGACCCTCTTTATACAGGTCATCAGGCACGATATTTGAGGTTGCCACCAGCACCACCCCGCGCTCAAAAAGCGCCTCCAGCAGGTTGGCAAGTATCATAGCATCGGTAATATCTTTGACGAAAAATTCATCAAAGCAAATCACACGCGCCTCAGTGGCAAATTTACCCGCTATCAGCGTGAGGGGATTTTTTTCACCCTTGTAGTGTGTCAGCTCATTATGGACGCGCTGCATAAAGCGATGGAAATGGGTACGCATTTTGTCAGGAAAAGGAAGGGATTCGTAAAACGTGTCCACTAAATAGGTTTTACCACGCCCTACCCCTCCCCAAAAATAGAGCCCTTTTACCTGAGGCAAGACCGGTTTATCGGCAGAAGAAGATTTTTTACCCATTAAGCCGGCCATTTTGGCTTTCAAGCCCTTATGGGCAATCAAGGTTTTTGGCACGGTCGTAGGTGCAGCTACAAGCTCATCATAAAGCCGCTGCAAATGTTTTACTGCTGATTCCTGCGCCGCATCATATTGAAAATCCTCACGCTCTAAATCCGCGCGGTAGCGCTCAATAGGCGATGCTGGGCGTGTTTTGGACATTGCCCTATCCGCAGATGTTGATGACATGCAATCGCCTCCCACAGCATGTAAGGCAGCAGCCAGCACAATGACTGGCAACCCTAAGAAGGCTGCGATTATACCCGTAGAGACGTCTAAGCGCATGAGTGGATTGACCCAACTGGCAGACTGACGCCTATAATGGCAGCCTGTTTAATTCAAAAGCTGCTGGCTAATGCAGTCTGCGGTTATATTCAAGGCGCCAGGGAGAACACTGTGGACGCAAGCTCACCATTAACCTTTGCCATTATCGGTTTTATCGTCGGCTTAATCGTTGGATTGGGCAGTTACCGCCTCTTCAGCAAAAGCCAGCGTGAGGCTGCTTCCATGCGTCAAAAGCTACTCGAACGCGAACATCAAATCGCTGAAATGAAGAACAGCGTGGGCAGCCATTTGACCGGGATCTATCAGCGACTCAGCAATATTCGCGATGAAGCCAACCAACTAGAACTTCAGCTAAAAGAGGACGCTGAGGAATGGGATATTCGCGATGCAGCGATTCAGCCAAGCCTTGATCTTTCTGGCATCAATTCCACCTCTGAACAGCAGGCACAGGCTGATACAGCGGCTCCCGCTACCCCGCGCGACTATGCCGACGGTAAAGGCGGCACGCTATCTGAGGATTTTGGCTTGAAAAGTAATGAGGTGGCAACGCCTCAACCACCTCGCTATTAAGTAACCAAACCACAGTAAGCTGCCCCGATTCTCGTCAACGATCTTTCGGGGCGCTTAATGTGTTAAGCAGGATTATCAATATCCACAAAGCGATGCTCAACATCATACTCATCGCTTAACCACTCACCCATGGCCTGGATTCCATAACGCTCGGTAGCGTGATGGCCAGCAGCGATGTAATGGATTCCCATTTCGCGCGCCAAGTGGGTGGTTCGCTCTGATATTTCACCCGACACGAAAACCTGCGCCCCCGCTTCAAAGGCTGCCGTAATCATGTCTTGCGCCCCACCGGTGCACCAGGCAATGCGCTCAATATCACCCACCTGCGGGGCTTCAATGACCAAAGGCTCACGCTGAAGGGTGTGCGCAACTTGCGCTGCGAGATCCTGTACAGAAAGTGGCTGCGCTAAACGTCCTGACCATAAAAGCCCTTCTCCTAGCTCGCCATCAATACACCCCTCCACTTTCCAGCCTAGGCGCCTGGCCAATTCGGCGTTATTGCCCATTTCGGCGTGAGCATCCAACGGTAGGTGGTACGCCAGCAGGCTGATATCGTTATCAAGCAGTGTTTTAATCCGCTTCTGCTTCATACCGGTGATCGCAACGGGTTCGTTTTTCCAGAAATAGCCATGATGGACCAACACCATATCCGCCTGCCAAGCAACGGCTTCGTCCAGCAAAGCCTGACAGGCTGTCACTCCCGTCATAACGCGTTTAACGTGCTCACTACCCGCCACTTGCAAACCATTAATCGTATAATCTTTAAACTGAGCAGCGCGCAGCTGATGGTCACAGGCTGCCACTAATTGGTCACGATGAATCATATTGCGTCCTTTTATTGATTTAACTGCACCCGTGAGGAACTTGCTAAGAAAGTGTTACCATTAAAACATTGTAAAACTCGCGGCTTTTTATCGCGAACAGTGAGACTGACTCGTTAAGGAATTTATTACATGCGACGCTATGTGCTGCCTTACCTATGGCCTGTTGTTACTGGCGTACTGCTCGCTGTGGTGATTCTGTTTGCGCTCCCCGAGCAACTTCCCAACCCATTTCGTGATTCACCGCCACAGGCGCCTCAATCTCCGGCCCCGGTGATCTCTACGGTCCCAGCGGCAGTGGAACCCAACCCTAATCGCCCAGCTCCAGAAATACACCAAGCTGCACCTCTATCCCGCAATAAGGGCCCGGTGAGCTATTCACGAGCAGTCGAACAAGCAGCGCCGGCCGTGGTTAACATTTATTCATCACGTATTGTGGAACGCGATCAGCACCCACTGATGTCGGACCCCTTCTTCCAGCAATTTTTTGATAGCCAGGGCGACGATGCGACGACTCACCAGCGGATGCTTTCCAGCCTAGGCTCTGGGGTTATTGTGAGTGAAGACGGCTACGTATTAACCAATCACCACGTTATCAATGGCGCCGACGAAATTCAGGTGGCGTTACGTGATGGGCGCGAAACGTTGGCCGAAGTGATTGGCACCGACCCTGAAAGTGATTTAGCCGTGCTGCGCATTAATTTGGACGACTTGCCGGTTATTGAACTGACCGATTCTGCCGATGTAGCAGTGGGCGACGTAGCGCTGGCCATTGGTAACCCTTTTGGGGTCGGCCAAACCGTCACCATGGGCATTATTAGCGCCACGGGGCGTAATCATCTAGGGCTCAACGCCTATGAAGATTTTATTCAGACAGATGCTGCGATCAATCCAGGCAATTCTGGCGGCGCGCTGGTCAACCCTAACGGTGCCATGGTGGGTATTAATACCGCCATTTTCTCACGTTCAGGTGGCTCCCAGGGTATTGGGTTTGCGATCCCCGCCAACCTTGCCCACAGCATCCTAGATGAACTGGTTACGCAAGGGCGTGTGATTCGTGGCTGGCTGGGTATAGAGGCACAAGCGCTGTCACGTGAGCTAGCGGCCTCCTTTGGGCTGCAAACACCTCAAGGCGTTATTGTTGCCGGTGTCGTCAGCGGCGGCCCGGCTGCGCTAGCAGGCCTAGAGCCTGGCGATGTACTACTCGCCGTGGACGGAGAGCCCATTCTGGATGCTCGCTCCACGATGAGCGAGATCGCCTCAATACCGCCCGGCACGTCGCTACCATTAACCATTGTGCGCAGCGGTGAGCGTATGGAAATGACACTGGAAGTAGGCGAACGCCCGCTTCCCGCTATTCCGATTAATGAAGAGGTGCCCGGCCAACGCGACTCATAGCGGTAACAGCTTGAGCGCGTTGACAAGGTGCTAGGGGGCATCAATCGCGAATACGGTACTCAGCTGAGCGGGCGTGGGCGGTTAATGACTCGCCCCGCGCCAATACCGAGGCAATTTTACCCAGCTCAGACGCACCGCCTGCCGAGCAGTGAATAATCGAAGAGCGCTTCTGGAAATCATAGACACCCAGCGGTGACGAAAAACGTGCCGTTCCAGAGGTAGGCAGCACGTGATTGGGGCCCGCGCAATAATCTCCCAGCGCTTCGGCAGTGTAACGTCCCATAAAGATCGCCCCGGCGTGACGAATATCGTCCAACCAAGTGCCTGGCTCAGCCACCGAAAGCTCCAGATGCTCAGGGGCGATCCGGTTAATTAGCGTAATCGCTTCTTGGGCGTCCTGACAGTGTACTAGCGCTCCACGTCGGCGCAGCGATTCACGCACAATCTCTTCGCGCTCTAAAGTCGGCAGCAGGCGCTCAATCGCGGCCTCAACGGCAGCTAAGTGCGCTTTATCCCAGCTCACCAAGATCGCCTGAGCATCTTCGTCGTGTTCGGCCTGGGAGAACAGATCCATTGCCAACCAATCAGGATCAGTCAGCCCATCGGACACCACCATGATTTCCGAAGGGCCGGCAATCATATCGATCCCCACCTGACCAAACACCGCGCGCTTAGCCGTGGCTACATAAATATTGCCTGGGCCCACTATCTTGTCGACGCGAGGCACTGTTTCTGTGCCATAAGCAAGCGCAGCCACCGCCTGAGCCCCACCAATTGTGAACACATAGTCGACCCCGGCCAGATGGGCCGCCGCCAGCACCAACTCATTGAGCACGCCATCCGGCGTAGGTACTACCATGACGATCTCACGTACACCGGCCACATGGGCAGGAATCGCATTCATCAGCACCGAAGAGGGGTAAGCCGCCTTTCCACCCGGCACATAGATACCGGCGCGATCCAGTGGTGAGACTTTCTGCCCCAGCACCGTGCCGTCAGCCTCTTCGTATTGCCAGGAGCTGGGCTTTTGGCGCTCGTGATACTGCTTAATGCGCTCGGCGGCACTGGATAGCGCCTCACGCTGTTCAGAAGGCAGGTGATCAAACGCCTGCTTCAACTGCTCAGGTGTGAGTTGCAATTCGTCCATTGAGCTAACAGAAAGCCGATCAAAGCGGTTGGTAGCTTCAATTACTGCGGCGTCGCCTCGCTGTTTAACACTGGCAAGAATTTCTTCTACGCGTGCCTGAACTGCTTTGTCTGACACCCCCTCCCAATCTAACAGCGCATCAAGCTGATGGTTAAAGTCTGCATCGCTTGTCGACAGGCGTGAAATGGTGGCATTACGTTGTTTGCTATTGGGTTCGCTCATGGGTCACCTCATGTCATTCGGCAAGCTGTGCCTGACGCTTTTTGACCGCGCTGTCTAGGCGAGCCAGTAACGGCTTAATCCGCTCATGCTTCATGGTCATGGCCGCCTTATTCACTACTAGTCGGGTGCTGATATGGGCGATTAGCTCACGCGGCTCCATACCATTCGCCCGCAATGTATTGCCGGTATCAACGATATCGACAATTTCGTCCGCTAGGTTCATCAGGGGCGCAAGCTCCATGGCGCCATAAAGCTTGATCACTTCGGCTTGAATGCCCTGCTCGGCGTAATAGCGACGGGCCACATTCACAAACTTAGTGGCTACCCGGCGCCGGGCACGCGCAGGCAACTGGCCAGTAACGCCCGCCGTCATCAACTTACAGCGAGCAATCTCCAAATCCAGCGGCTCGTATAACCCTTCAGCGCCGTGCTCAAGCAGTACATCTTTCCCAGCGATACCGACATCCGCGGCACCCAACTGAACGTAGGTGGGCACGTCGGTTGCGCGGATAATCACCAGCTTGACGTCTGGCAAGTTGGTGTCAAACAGCAGCTTACGGCTTTTGCTCAGATCCTCGACGGGCGTGATGCCCGCATCGGCCAGCAGTGGCAGCGTTTCTTCCAGAATGCGGCCCTTCGAGAGGGCTAAAATCAGTTGCTTACTCATCGTTTAGGCCAGTGGTTAATAGCATGCAGCGCCAGTAGCATGCAGAATTAGTAGCAAGCGAGTTTGGTCGCATAGTTTAGCCAGGAATACGGCGAATGCGCGCGCCTAGTAACTGCAATTTTTCTTCGATGCACTCGTAGCCACGGTCAATGTGATAGATACGATCGACCAGGGTTTCGCCTTCGGCCATCATCGCTGCAATCACCAGCGAAGCGGAAGCGCGTAGATCGGTCGCCATGACAGGCGCGCCGGAAAGCTTCTCGACTCCTTCTATTAATGCGGCATTACCTTCCAGCACTATATTGGCGCCCATGCGATTAAGCTCTTGAACGTGCATAAAGCGGTTCTCGAAGATCGTTTCGACCACTCGAGAGTGCCCCACGGCCACTGCGTTCATAGCTACGAACTGCGCCTGCATATCGGTTGGAAACGCAGGATATGGCGCCGTGCGAATATTCACCGCCTTTGGGCGTTTGCCGTGCATATCCAGAGCAATCCAATCGTCACCGCTGGTAATCTCAGCACCCGCCTCTTCCAACTTGGCGATGACCGCATCCAGGATATCCGCCCGGGTGCGCTTTACCTTCACTCGCCCACCTGTCATGGCAGCGGCTACCAGAAACGTGCCCGTTTCAATACGGTCGGGCATGACATCGTGTTCGCAGCCGTGAAGTTTCTCAACGCCCTCAATGGTAATAGTGTCAGTACCTTGGCCGCTGATTTTAGCGCCCATCTTGATCAAACACTCTGCCAAGTCGACGATTTCTGGCTCGCGGGCAGCGTTCTCTAGAACGGTTTTGCCATCGGCCAACGTCGCCGCCATCAATAGGTTTTCGGTACCGGTTACTGTCACGGTATCAAAGTAAATCGTCGCGCCTTTCAGGCGGCCATCGACCCGCGCACGGATGTAGCCCGCTTCAACGCGAATCTCAGCACCCATGGCCTCCAAACCACGAATGTGCAAATCCACCGGGCGCGAACCAATCGCGCAGCCACCTGGCAGCGACACATCGGCTTTACCGAAGTGGGCAAGCAGTGGCCCTAACACCAAGATGGAAGCACGCATCTTTTTAACCAGCTCATAAGGTGCGTGGCATTGGGTCACCTGAGAACCATCTAACTGGATACTCAGCTTCTCACCCATTACCGGCTCAACCCCCATACGACCAAGCAGCTCTAAGGTGGTGGTAATATCCTGCAGGTGCGGCAAATTACCAATCACTACGGGGCCGTCGGCCAACAGGCTGGCACACAAGATGGGTAACGCTGCATTTTTGGCACCGCTCACCCACACTTCACCGTCTACCGAACCATTGCCGGTAATGATTAATTTATCCATGGAGCGACCGTTACTGGACGTTTTCCGGTGCAGTTTGCCACTGCGCCGGAGTAAACGTTTTGATACTAATGGCGTGGAGCGCGCCAGAGGCGATCTCATCACTGAGAGCAGCGTAGACGAGCTGCTGACGTTTGACTGGAGAGAGACCTTCAAAGGCATCGCCAACCGCAATCACCTGAAAATTACAGCCTTCACCCTGAATATGGAACTGACATCCGTCTATACGGGATTCAAGCAGTGCTTTTACCTCGTTGGGTTGCATGGCGCAAAAAACTCCTTTGGGGTCGTCGATATTAATAAACGTAATTGGGTCGACATAATAAAGAAAAGCAACGCGCTTGGCGATGGCGTAGCTTTAAACAGCCAAGGTCGCTGATGGATGATCAATTAATGCATCCAGTTCGGCTAATGAGGCCAGTCGGCGTAGAGGGGCTGAAAAGCGGATAGCCTGAACCTGGATTTCACGCTGCCGACACGTGCGCAACCATTCAAACAGCACGCTGATGGCAGCACTGCTGGCTTTTTCAACGCGGCTAAAATCCAGTGTTAGTGAAGTTAACTCGGCTTGCTTGAGCCACGTAACGCCGCTGGCGGCCAAATCGGCCGCCAACGTCACATCCACATCACCGACTACCTGCAAGGTAGCGTCTTCAGCATCCACCGTGACACCGGGGCGTGAAAAAAGGGTTGTCACGCATCGCCCCCCTGCTCAAGCTCTTCAACACCCACCTCAGGCGACCAACCGTCGATGACAACATCATAATCGCGATTATTATCACGCATGGCTTGGTCGAACTGATTGCGGAACGTCAAGCCCAGGTTAATGCCATTTACGATCACATTGACCACCCGCCACTCGCCATTAGAAAGCCTTAAGCTATAGCTCACGGGATATACTTGCCCGTTATTCGCCACCACTTCCATCGCGACACTGGCTTGATCGTCATAGCGCTGTGCTTGCTGGGCATCCAGCACTCGCAGCTCGTCATAATCAAATGTCACCAGTCCACGGGTATAGGTATCAATCAATGTTTGACGAAACACATCGGCAAAACGGCTGCGCTGCTCTGGGGTGGCGTTACGGAAATAGTTACCCATCACACTGGCACCGATATAGCGAAAATCAGCCACTTGATCGAGATTTCTATCCACTAATGCCTCAAGCTCACCAAGATTATTAGCGTAATAATCTTTACGACCCTCAAGGTCTTCCATTAGTGATTCAACATTATCGCGAACCAATGCTTCAGGGGACTGGCTCTGTGCTAGGGCCTGTAACGGCACCACTAACCCCACCATGATCATACCCACCAGCAACCAACGACTTACCATCCCGTTTACTCCTTTCATAACCATTATCTCCCGACCCGTTAACGCACTGGGTTCGTGTCTCATTATTTGAAACATTAATTACTTGCCATGTTGGACACAAATTGCTGGATAAGTTCTTCCAACACCAGCGCCGACTGGGTATCACGAATCGTGTCACCCTCCTCCAACACCTCAGGGTCACCGCCTACGCTAAGGCCGATATACTGCTCACCTAATAAGCCAGCAGTAAGAATAGACGCTATCGTGTCTCTGGAGAGCTGGCCTTCCAGCTCGCTGTCCAGGCTTAGCACCACCCGTGCATCGAACCACTGCGTATCCAACTCAATAGATTCAACGCGCCCCACCGTCACCCCCGCCATAGTGACCCGGGCGCGAGGTTTTAAGCTGCCAATATTGGCAAAATTGGCCTCCAACTGAAACGACTGAGCGGGTGCGGAGAGTGTCAGTCCACTAACACGCAAGCCGAGGAATACAAGTCCCAAAATGCCAGCAATCATAAACAGGCCAACACCGAACTCCATGGTTTTACTGCGTCTCATGAAACTGCTCCACCCATTAAAGGCCGCCAAACATGACGGCAGTCAACACAAAATCAAGCCCCAGAACTGCAAGCGACGAATACACTACCGTGCGTGTGGTAGCACGAGAGATGCCTTCTGAGGTCGGCACCAGGTCGTAGCCCTGAAAGACAGCAATCCAGGTCACCACCAGCGCAAACACAGCGCTTTTGATCATGCCATTGCCAATATCACTGACAAAAGCCACATTGGCCTGCATGTTGCTCCAGTAGGAGCCCTCAAAAACACCCAACCACTCTACGCCCACCAAGTAGCCACCCCAGATACCCACCACACTAAAACCTACGGTTAGAATGGGTAGCGACACAAAGCCCGCCCATAGCCGCGGAGCGACCACCCGGCGCAGCGGATCAACACCGATCATCTCCATACTGGTGAGCTGCTCGGTGGCTTTCATCAAGCCAATCTCAGCAGTCAATGCCGAGCCCGCACGGCCAGCAAACAGCAGCGCGGCCACCACAGGCGCAAGCTCACGCAGCAATGACAGCGCCACCATCTGCCCAAGCGCCTGTTCAGCGCCGAAATCGACCAGAATGGTATAGCCCTGCAGTGCCAGCACCATGCCGATAAACAGCCCAGACACCAACACGATGGCGAGCGAAAGCACACCGACAAAATGCATCTGATGCAACCATAAGCGCCAACCCGCACGGGATGGCACACCGACAGCTGATTGGAAGAGAAACACCCCCGCACGGCCTAATGCTTCCATTAAATCGCACCCTCGACGCCCCAATCGGGTAATACGCGCGGTACCGTTAGAAAATTTTGACTGCATTTGTCCTTGCCCTGTATTTACCCTGCATTGAAGCCATTAGCCTGTCTTTGTCATCGGGGGCTCGCCCAAAATATCGCGATAAAACGCCTCAGCGGGATAGTGAAACGGCACTGGGCCATCGGGCTCGCCATGAATAAACTGGCTAACCCTGGGGTCTTGATTCGTATCTAAGGTTTGCGGCGTACCATGGGCAACCACCTGACCATCAGCAATTAAATAGAGATAGTCTGCAATGCTCAGAGTTTCTTTAATATCGTGAGATACCACCACAGAGGTGAGTTGCAGCGCTTGGTTAAGGCGCTTGATAAGCTGCACTAAAACGCCCATAGAGATGGGATCCTGACCAACGAAAGGTTCGTCATACAGGATCAACTCCGGATCCAGCGCCACGGCGCGAGCCAGTGCGACCCGACGCGCCATGCCTCCCGACAGTTCTGCGGGCGTCAAGTGACGCGCACCGCGCAGCCCGACCGCCTGAAGCTTAAGTAGCACTAGGTCGCGCACCATGGTATCGGGCAAATCAGTATGTACGCGTAACGGAAAGGCAACGTTTTCGAATACATCTAAATCGGAAAACAGCGCGCCACTTTGAAATAGCATTCCCATTCTCTTACGTAACGTAAATAGCGCCTTACGAGATAGCCGATGAACATCTTGCCCATCAATCACTATCCGCCCACGCTCAGGGGTCAACTGCCCGCCGATTAGCTTAAGCAGTGTGGTTTTACCAGTACCGCTTGGCCCCATAATCGCGGTTACTTTGCCGCGAGGAATCGTCATATTTATGCCGCGAAAAATCTCGTGATCGCCACGTGAAAAATGGAGGTCTTCAATTTCAATAAATGGAGCATCTATCATGGATCAGTTGACTCTTAACGAGGCGCACTTGGGTTAGCCATCATACCCTACTTGCGGCTATCGCGATTATAAAACAGTGTTTCTAAAACATTATCAAACATTGTACTATAACGCTACAAAACACGTCGGCACGCTTGAGTGTTTCTACTGGCCTACCCATTTATTGATAGCGAACCGGTAGCAGGCCGCCTTATCGTCAAAACGCACCCGGGCTAACGTCTCCAACTACTATCTCAACGACTGCCTATAAAGGGTGCCAAGATGTTATTCTTGGTGGTTACTACTTTTTATATGTTCAAGGATTAAGAGAAAACGCTATGCGCCAGCCTCTCGCTCCACCCAGCCTACTACGCGAAAGTGCATTGCGTACGCTGCAAATTGAGCAGGCAGCCATTGGCGGCCTTCAAGCCAAACTAGACGAAAGTTTTGACCGTGCCTGCGAGCTAATTCTCGCCTGCCAAGGCCGCGTGGTGGTGACCGGCATGGGCAAGTCGGGGCATATCGCTGGTAAGCTGGCGGCCACACTTGCCAGCACAGGCACACCAGCTTTTTTCGTTCACCCTGGTGAAGCCAGCCACGGCGATTTAGGCATGATCACCCGTTCCGATGTGGTATTGGCGCTGTCTAACTCGGGTGAAACCGCCGAAGTCACTGCGCTCTTACCGCTGCTTAAACGCCTGGGTACGCCGCTAGTCAGTATGACAGGCCGCCCCAACTCCACGCTGGCTAAACACGCTGATGCGCACCTGAACAGCGGCGTAGAGCGTGAGGCATGCCCGCTCGACCTGGCCCCCACCAGCTCCACCACGGCGGCGCTCGCCCTGGGCGACGCTCTGGCTGTGGCGCTGCTGGAAGCGCGCGGCTTTACCGCTGAAGATTTTGCCCTTTCCCACCCTGGTGGCAGCTTAGGCAAACGCTTGCTGCTGCGCGTTAGAGATCTTATGCACGACGGTGAGCGACTGCCCCAAGTCCCCCTGGGAAGCCCGCTGCGCGACGCGTTATTGGAAATCACCCGTCAAGGGCTAGGCTTTACCTGCGTGGTAGATAGCGATGGCCGCCTGGCCGGGGTATACACTGACGGTGACCTTCGACGCACGCTCGACCAGTTTCACAACCTGCGCGATGTCATCGTTGACGATGTAATGACCCGGCCGGGCAAGCGCATCGGCCCCGATATCCTGGCGGCGGAAGCGGTACGCATCATGGAAGAGAGCCGCATTACGGCGCTAGCAGTGGTTGATGAACAACAGCGTCCTATCGGGGCGCTACATATGCATGACCTGCTTGCCAGCGGCGTTATTTAAGACAGCGGCGTCATTCAGCAATATTACCGACCCGCTTTACGAATTTAATGATAAGGAGGTTCTATGACCTTACCTAATGCGCTACTTGATCGACTCCGCCGCGTGCGCCTATTAGCGTTGGATGTTGACGGCGTACTGACCGACGGCCGCCTCTACTTCCAGGCTGACGGTATCGAAATCAAAGCATTTCATACTCAGGATGGTCATGGGCTGAAGCTTCTCAAGCGAGTGGGTATACATGTAGCGCTGGTGACGGGCCGCGACTCTCCCATGGTGAGCCAGCGCGCCGCATCACTGGGCATCGACCTGGTCCATCAAGGCTGTGAAGACAAGCTTGCCATCCTGCGCGGGCTTTGCCAGCGTCTCGATATAGAGTTAGAGCAGGTGGCCTACTGTGGTGACGACCTACCTGACTTGGCCGCTATTAAGCGTTGCGGCGTCGGCATTACCGTCCCTAATGCGCCAGATTACATGCATACCCACGCCGACTGGACCACGGAACGTCTAGGTGGCCACGGTGCCGTCCGCGAAATCTGCGATACGCTGCTTGAAGCTCAAGGGCACTGGAGCGCGGTGCTCGACACCTACCTGCACGGCCGCAATTAAATGGTTAAACGCTTTAAAGTACGCATCTGGTTAGCCGGACTGGTGATTGCCTTAGGGGCTTTATTGGTATGGCTTGACCCCCGCGGGCCTCAAGACATTAGCATCGATCCCGACGCGCAGGCTCAAGAGCCAGGCCACGTACTGGAAAATGCTGAAATCACCCTGTTCGGCGATAACGGCAACGTTATGCAGTCGCTAAAAACGCCGCGGCTTATTCATACGCCGCAGCGAAGCGAAACCTGGACGGAAGAACCACAAGCGGTACTGTATGATAGTGAGAATCGTCAGTGGCTGGCTAGCGCCGAAGTAGGCACGCTCAACACTGTTACACAGGCCCTGCTGATGTCTGGCTCGGCCAGACTGATCGCCCCGGATGAAGGCTGGCAGCTTGATACCGAGCTATTGCATTATGATGGCCTTAATCAACATGCTTGGAGTGAAACACCGGTATTACTGCAGCAACCACCCCAGCAAATGAGCGCTTCACGTATGGACGCGTGGCTTAACACCAGCCAGGTCCGCCTAAATGATAATGTGCGCGGCACACACCCCCCGGCCACGCAACCTTAAGAGGAGCCGCCATGAAAGCCATTATTTATACAGCCCTTTTCTCCACCACTCTTTTTGCCCTCACGATGCCGTTATCGGCAATGGCCCAAACGTCACAACAAGCCCCTGTAGAAGTAGAAGCCGACCGCTTAGATCTGGACCAGCGGGCAGGCACCGCCGTTTACACCGGGGATGTAGATATTCGCCAAGGCGAAATGCAGTTGCGAGGCGAACGGGTAGAGATCGAACGCAACGAGGCTGGCGAACTATCGAAAGCGACATCCACCGGCGAACGCGCCTACCTGCGTCATCAAGTTGAAGGCCAAGATGGCCCCACTGAAGGCTGGGCGCGACGGATTATTTATCACGTCGCTGAGCGCCGCGTAGAGCTGATTGACCAAGCCGAGCTGATCCAGCTCGAGGATACGTTCACCGGCGGGCGCCTTGAGTATTTTATTGACCGTGAAGTGATTCAAGCACGCTCTGACGTTGACGGCAGCGAGCCCCAGCGCATACGTATGACCCTTCAGCCTGAACAATAGGGAGCCAAGCCTTGGCAACTACAGACACTGCGCCAATCAAAACCCTATATGCCCATCACTTGGCCAAAAGCTATAAGCGACGTCGAGTCGTAAAAGACATCAATTTAGAGATCTCCCAAGGCAGCATCGTGGGCTTACTGGGCCCTAACGGCGCGGGCAAAACCACCTCGTTTTATATGATTGTGGGGCTGGTGAAATCCGATGCTGGCAAAGTGGGTATCGACGATGTAGATCTAACCCGCGCGCCAATGCATGAACGCGCTGCGGCGGGTATCGGCTACCTTCCGCAAGAAGCGTCTATTTTTCGTAAATTATCGGTTGCCGATAATATTATGGCGATACTCGAAACACGCAAAGAACTCAGCCGTAGCGACCGCGAGCAGCGCCTGGAAGCGCTACTTGAAGATTTTCACATTACCCATATTCGCGACAACCTGGGCATGAGCCTTTCAGGCGGTGAACGCAGGCGTGTGGAGATTGCTCGCTCACTGGCGACAGAACCCGCATTCATTCTGCTGGACGAGCCCTTTGCTGGCGTAGACCCCATTTCGGTGGGCGAGATCAAAACCATTATTCGGGCATTAAAGCAGCGCCACATCGGCGTACTGATCACCGACCACAACGTTCGCGAAACCCTGGATATTTGTGATATCGCCTACATCGTGGGCGATGGTCAAATCATCGCCAGCGGCTCTCCAGCCTCGATACTCACTAACCAGAAAGTGAGGGAGGTTTATCTAGGCGCTGATTTCCGCCTCTAGCTTATTTTTCACTTCTAATTAGCGCTCTACAACAACTTTACTACCAATGGCATGCTTATTGCACTTGCACCGGAGACCTACTCACACTAGGGTGGAGCATTCTGATTAACGAGTGGTTCTCAGATGGTCATGAAAGCTTCTCTTCAACTGCGCATGGGCACACAGCTGACCATGACACCTCAGCTGCAGCAGGCCATTGCTCTGTTACAGCTATCAACGCTGGACTTACGTCAAGAAATTCAGCAGGCCCTAGATGCCAACCCCATGCTGGAACAAGAGGATGAATTTGGCGAACAGGCTGCCAGCGAGCCCAAAGAGGAAGAGTGGTCAGAGAGCATTCCCACCGAGCTCTCGGTAGATAGTGATTGGTCTGACACCTACCAAGATATAGGCAGTCACGGTGGCTCCAGCAGCGAAGGACCTGATTTTGAGCGCCAAGCGGCTGGCCAGAGTCTTCATGGGCACTTGCTGTGGCAGCTCGCCATGACTGATTTTGGCGCGCGAGAGCAACTTGTCGCAGAAAGTCTTATCGACGCGCTAGATGCTAATGGCTATTTAACTCAGCCGCTCAACGATATCCGTGAAGGGCTTCGCGCCCAAGGTGTCGATGGGCTTAGCCAGCGCGAAGTAGAAACTATTCTGCTTAAGCTTCAGCAATTTGAGCCAACAGGGATATTCGCCCGCGACCTGCGTGAGTGCCTGATGCTGCAGCTGGCCATTCTTCCCGAAGATACGCCGTTGCTGGTTCCTGCCCGCCGCTTAGTACGGCAGTTTCTGGAAGCACTAGGCAAAGATGACATGCGCTTACTTAAACGCCGTCTGGGACTCGATGATAACCAGCTGGCTGATGTCATTCTCCTCATTCGTAGCCTTGATCCACGCCCAGGCAGCGCCTATGGCGATACCGATGATAGTTATGTAACGCCCGACCTGGTCGTACGCCATGACCACGAAGGCTGGCACTTAGAGCTCAATCCTGAGGCATTGCCAAGGCTTCGCATTCAGCCCGACTACGCAAGCTTAATAAAGCGTGCGGATAAAAGTCAGGACAATCAGTTTTTAAAAGAACACCTGCAGGAAGCACGCTGGCTGATCAAGAGCCTCTCTAGCCGCAACGATACGCTACTGCGCGTTGGCCGCGAGATTATCACCCGGCAAATTGGCTTTTTAGAACACGGCGAAGAAGCCATGAAGCCGCTCATATTGGCCGATATCGCCGAGGCCGTGGAAATGCACGAATCGACTATTTCCCGGGTAACCACTCAGAAATTTATTCATACGCCTCGCGGCGTATTTGAACTCAAATACTTTTTCTCAAGCCAAGTCAGCGGCCAGGATGGTGACAGCCATTCAAGCACCGCTATCCGCGCTCGGCTGAAGAAATTGGTTCAAGAGGAGCCGCCAGGCAAGCCGCTTTCTGATAGCCGCTTAGTCACGCTATTAGGGGAGGGGGGAATTCAAGTAGCGCGTCGAACGGTGGCTAAATACCGTGAAGCCATGGGCATTCCCTCCTCTAGCGAGCGACGTCGTTTGCGCTAGCACAAATCAACGTTTTAGGGAAACTCTCGACAAGGGCTTTGCAACGCGGCAAAAAGGGTTACAATCGAAGTACAGTCCGATGGATAAGGAGTACGTCAATGCAAGTTAATATCACTGGTCATCACGTAGAACTGACTGACGCCTTGCGTGACTATGTCAACGAAAAGCTTGAACGTGTAGAGCGCCATTACGACAACATAACCACGGTGCAAGTCACCTTATCTGTGGAGAAAGAGCGCCAGCAGGCCGCCTGTACGCTGCACGCAGCAGGTGCTGATTTACATGCGGAAGCCCTAGACAGTGATATGTACGCCGCTATTGACGCATTAGCGGACAAAATTGATCGGCAACTCGTTAAACATAAGGAAAAAGCACAAGCTCGCGCCCAAGGCGCAGGCGTGCGTTAATTCAATGACGTTGGAAACCATACTCCCCCCGGAACGAGTTCTCTTTGACGTCCCCGGGGGCAGCAAAAAAAGGGTGCTGGAATTTTTCAGCACCTTTATCGCACAAAATACGCCCAGCCTGGACAGCCAAGAAGTGTTTAGCCGGTTAATCGGTCGAGAACGCTTAGGCAGCACCGGTATCGGCAATGGCGTGGCTATCCCACACGCACGCAGCCCGCACTGTTCGGCGCCTATCGCTGGTTTTTTAAAACTGTCAGAAGCGATTGATTTCGACGCCATTGATGGCGACCCAGTTGATCTGGTGTTTGTCCTACTTGTACCCGAAGAGGCAGACGACACGCACCTATCCCTACTCGGCCAGGTAGCGACCATCATGAATGATGCGGATACTCGCCACCAGCTGCGCAAGGCAGGCAGTCAGCGCGAGCTGCTTGAGCTTATTACCGCCAAAATGCGTGAGCATTCAACGTCCTAAGTCGTTAACGCCAATTTAAGTTGTGAAAGCCAACTAATGGTATTTTACACGCTAAGTTGATGCTTCGCCCACCACCCCCAATGCAGCTTGATCTAAGCAAAGCGAGACTCTATGCAACTGGTGATCATTAGCGGCCGCTCCGGGTCAGGTAAATCTATCGCCTTACAAGCGCTTGAAGATCTTGGCTACTATGCGATTGATAACCTCCCTGCCATGTTGCTGGGGTCGTTGGTGGACGAATTACGCGACCAGGGCGACCGCGCCCATTTGGCGGTCAGTATTGATGCCCGTAACTTGCCTGGCGCCCTGGCACGACTGCCCTCTTTATTAGAGGATTTGCGGCAACGTAAAATTGATTTTCAAGTGATCTATCTGACCACTGATGCGCGCATCCTACTTGAGCGTTACTCCGCAACACGGCGGCGGCACCCGCTGACGCGCGATAGCGAAATGACGCTTGAAGAGGCTATCAATAAAGAAGAAGAAACGCTGCTCGACATTCGTGATCTAGCCGATTTATTGATCGATACCTCGAGGCTATCAGTTCACGATTTGCGTCGTCGCATTACCGACCAAGTCGCCCATCAGCGGCGCGACAAGCTCACGCTGACGCTTGAGTCGTTTGGTTATAAGCGCGGTGTACCGTTGGATGCTGATTTGGTTTTCGACGTGCGCTGCCTGCCAAACCCATATTGGGACCCAACGCTACGCCAATTCACAGGCCGCGATGCGAACATAGTGGCCTTCTTAAGCGGTTATCCCATCGTAGACGCCATGACTAACGATATTCAGGCTTGGCTTGAGCGCTGGCTGCCCGCTTACCAAGATAGCCAGCGTAGCTACATGACTATCGCGATTGGCTGTACCGGTGGGCAACACCGCTCGGTCTATATGGTCGAACAGCTAGCAGAGCGATTAGTACACAGTATGGGCGAAATTCAATTACGTCATCGCGAGTTAGGCTTGCAGTACACATTAAATGAACAGCTAGCTGCTCCGCCCGCCAGCACATCCCAAACCGACGAGCAGCAAGCAACGTCTTAAGCGCTTCTATCCATTAATGACACCACTCGGCGAAAAGGAACCAGGGTGCCAGAAAGAATTCTCACACTTACCAATCAACGCGGCCTGCATGCACGCGCGGCGACCAAACTGGTAAAATGCGGCCAACAGTTCACGGCGACAATACGTGTTCAAAAACAGCAACAGGTCGCTGACGCCGCCAACATCATGTCACTGCTGATGCTCGCGGCCCCTTGCGGTACCGAGCTAACCATCAACGCTGAAGGCGATGACGCCGAACAGGCGCTTGATGCTATTCAAGCGCTGTTCGATGCTCGTTTTGAGGAAGATCAGTAGCTTTTAATCTCCCGCTACGGTCATGGCATCAATTAACCAACTACCCGTGTGAACACTGCCACGGGTATCGGTGTCATCGCCAATCCCCACTAACCCGGCAAACATCCGCTCCAGGTTCCCAGCGATCGTAAACTCCTCGATCGGGTACTGTACTTTTCCATCCTCTACCCAAAACCCTGCAGCGCCACGTGAGTAATCACCGGTCACGCCGTTAACGCCCTGCCCCATCAGCTCGGTTACCCAAATACCCCGGCCCATCTCTTTTAATAGACTGTCACGGGATTGCAGTGGTGCCACCAAACGCACATTTCGTGCCCCACCGGCATTACCCGTGGTTTGCATACCCAGCCGACGAGCGCTGTAGGAAGAGAGCATATAGCTGGCAATGCTACCCTGATCGATAAAACGATTATTACGGGTTTGCACGCCCTCGCCATCAAACGGCGAACTCGCTGTGGCACCGATTTCCATTGGACGTTCTTCAAGGCTGAACCAATCGGGAAACAGCGGCGTGCCAAGCCGATCACACAGAAACGAGGCTTGGCGATATAAAGCACCACCGGCTAAACCACTCAGTAAATGACCAATCAAGCCACTGGACAGCGACGGGTCAAATAGCACTGGAAAGGTACCCGTGGGCGGACGTTTTGCGCCGAGCCTGCGCAGCGTACGCTCGGCGGCCTCACGGCCCACCTCGGCGGGGTCGCGCAGTGCCTTGGGATCGCGTGCAGAAGTGTAGTCGTAGTCGCGCTGCATACCGCTCGCATCCTGTGCAATCAGCATGCATGAAAGAGAGTGACTACTGCCCTTTTGGGTGCCTAAAAAGCCGTGGCTATTAGCATAAACGCGCACGCCTTCGCCACTCGAAAGTGATGCGCCATCCGACTGAGAGATACCGTCAACATCACGCCCCGCCTGCTCGCAAGCAAGCGCTAGCTCGATCGCCTCATCGGTTGTGAGTGCCCAGGGGTAATGCACTTCCAGATCGGGTAACTCGGTGGCCATCAACGATGCATCGGCCAACCCGGCGGCCGGATCTTCTCCGGTATAGCGGGCAATCGCCAGCGCTTTTTCTACCGCAGCCTGGATCGAGGCACTGCTAGCATCCGTTGATGAGGCACTACCTTTACGCTGGCCTACGTAAAGCGTCACGGCGATGCCCTGATCACGGGATAACTCAACCGTTTCAACTTCGCCCTGGCGTACGCTCACACCTATTCCCTGATCGACGCTTGCGCCTACTTCGGCAGCATCCGCGCCCAAGCGCTTTGCCAGCGCTAGCGCCTCTTCGGCCCGCGCGGTCAGTAACGACTGCTGCGCGGATGCATCAAATGCCTGTGCCATATGGCCTCCTTTCTCAACCGAATGTCTCCAAGAGAATGTCTTCGGCGAATCAATGTTGTACTCGCAGCTGGTATAATGCCGCAACGAATTTTATCTGTGAGCCACACTATGCGTAAGCAACGTCCCGACCCCGTTGAAGTAGAAGAGCAGGAAGAACGCCCAAGCAAGTCGCAACTCAAACGCGAAATGCATGCCTTACAGGCACTTGGGGAAACGTTAATCGCCATGCGACCGGCAGAGCGCGCCCGCTTTCCCCTTTCTGACGATATGCTGCGCGCTATCGAGGAAACCTCGCGCATTCGTTCTCATGAAGGCCGCCGCCGCCATATGCAGTACGTCGGCAAACTTATCCGTAAAGAGGACCTCGCCGCCATCCAAGGCGTGTTCGACTCCATTGATCAAGAGCAGGAACAGCGCGACCACGCGTTTCACCGTCTCGAAAAATGGCGTGAACGCTTAATTGACGAAGGCGATGATGCTGTTGACCTGTTCATGGAGGAGCATCCCGATGCGGACCGCCAAACGCTGCGTCAATTAATTCGCAACGCCCAGCGGGAACGCGAGCAGGGCAAACCACCGACCAGCTCGCGTAAGCTCTTCAAACACCTTCGCGAAACCTTAGCGCTTTAAAAAAACTTTTTTAAGACTGCGTGCCGCCAACGGTCAGCTCATCCAATTTGAGGGTAGGCTGGCCGACACCGACCGGCACGCCCTGCCCCTCTTTACCGCACACGCCGATACCAGTATCCAACGCCATATCATGACCAATCATGGATACCCGCTGCATCGCTTCTGGGCCGTTACCAATTAACGTGGCTCCTTTCACCGGCGCCGTTACTTTGCCATCTTCAATGAGGTAGGCTTCGCTGGCGGAGAACACGAATTTACCCGAGGTAATATCCACCTGGCCGCCGCCAAAGCTGACCGCGTAAATACCGCGCTTTACGCTTTTGATAATATCGCTAGGCTCATCCTGACCAGCCAGCATGACTGTATTGGTCATGCGTGGCATCGGCAAGTGGGCGAAAGATTCACGTCGCGCGTTTCCTGTGGGCGCCATGCCCATTAATCGGGCATTGAGCTTATCCTGCATATAGCCCGTTAAAATGCCGTCTTCAATAAGCGGCGTATACTGACCCGGTGTCCCTTCGTCATCCACGCTCATTGAGCCACGGCTATCCGATATCGTCGCATCATCGACAATGGTGACGCCTTTAGCGGCCACGCGCTCGCCCATCTTGCCGGCAAAGGCGGAACTGCCTTTACGATTGAAATCACCTTCCAGGCCGTGCCCTACCGCTTCATGCAGCAAGATCCCCGGCCAGCCGGATGCCAACACCACAGGCATTTGCCCTGCGGGTGCATCGATGGCTTCCAGGTTGACCAATGCCTGACGCACCGCCTCTTTGGCGTAATGCTCCGCCACTTGATCATCGCGCAGTTTAGCCATGGAGTAACGACCGCCACCACCGGCGCTGCCGCGTTCGCGACGCCCATTCTTAACTGCAATCACGCTGACATTGAAGCGCACCAGCGGGCGGATATCGGCCGCCAACGTGCCATCACTAGCCCGTACCAACACCACTTCATAAGTGCCCGATAAGGAGGCACTTACCTGGCTAATACTGGGATCGGCAGCACGCGCCACACGGTCAGCCTGTTTCAGCATGGCGACTTTTTCTTCAGCACTCAGGCCGGCCAAGGGATCAATCCCTGCATAGCGCGACATGGCGGACACTGGACTAACCAGCTGCCCAGGCAAGCGCTTACCACTGCGCACAATGCCAGCCGCGGTGCGACCGGTATCCATCAATGCATCAGCGGTAATTTGGTTGGAGTAGGCAAAACCGGTCTTCTCACCCGCCAGCGAACGCACGCCGACACCGCCATCGATATTATAACTGGCCTCTTTTACCTCGCTATCTTCCAGCACCCAGCCCTCTTGCCAAGTCCGCTGAAAATAAAGGTCGGCGTAGTCAATACCCGCGCCCATGGCGTAGCCTAGCCCTGTTTCCAGAGCGTCTAAATCCAATCCTCCGGGAGTCAACAGGATGGCTGCAGCGGTATCTACATCACTTTTATATGCGGTCATTGGGGGCCTTCTAAAGTAACCTGCGGCGAGGTCCAAGGGCCTCGCACGCGATAATGAAGCGTTGTGGCGCGATCTAGGGCATCGCCAAACAGTTGATCGGCGAGGAATAGCGCGCCGCCGACGATGGGCGCACCAACGGCAATGGCCGCAATCGGCAAACTTTGCGTCACTGGCAGTGTGACGCCAAGCCGCTGGTCAAGTTCACGCGTTACAAGGTCGACGTTGCCTGTCAACGTTAGGGTGGTGGCCGGGGCGTCAATTTGCAATGGGCCGCGAAGTGTTAGCAGTCCACCGGTTACATCGGCGGTACCGTTGACACGGTCAAATGCAGTGCCTTGGCCGGTAACGTCAGAAAAATCCAAGCGCAGCCGTCGTAAGATGTTATCGAAATTGAGCAAGCCGATTAACCGCGCCGGTGCCGATTCCAGGGTGACAAAGCTGCCGTCACGAATGTCAGTGCTGATATAGCCATCGGCATGCCTTAACGCCAGTTGCCAGGGGGCGCCCGGCCAATCCAGCGAGGCCACCACATCGGTGCTGCGGCTGCGCATGGCCACAGGCTGGTCTAGGCGCTCAAGGGCGGTGCCGATATCCCCACCTTGAATTGAGATGTCCGCACGGGTGTGGCTGGATGCGGCGTTACCCTCCCAGTGCAGCTCGCCTCGTGCGGAGAGCTGGCCCAGGGTCAAACCAACCGGAGTGAGCGAAAAGCGCTCTCCATCGGTTTTCCAGTAGGCGGTCAACGGACCGAAACGGCGGGGCCCCATGGAAATTTCGGCTAACCGTAATCGCCCATTAGGCACATCGGCCAGCCAATCGGGAATGGCGGCTGGCGCCTCGCGCTGGGTTTTAACCGCTTGCATCCAGGAGTCTGGCGTAGGCGAATCACTATCATGTTGCTTGTTAGCTAACACCAGCAAACGATCAAGCGACAACGCTTCAATCGTCATATCCAAAGGCTGCGGCGATTGCACATTATACTGCAAACGCCCGGTCACAAGATTACCGCTTAAATCCATATCAATGAGGTCACCGTTCATACCACCGGTGGCACTAAGGCTGCCTAAACACTCATCTTGATAAACCACGCAGGGTGTCGTTAACGCTACTGTTAAGGGCACCTGACCGTTGCCACTGCTGGGCGTAGATGCGCCTTTTGCCATTAACGGTGCAATCGCCTGCTGCCAAGCCAGCGGGTCAATACGCGGCACATCGGCATCAATGCTTAACCCGGCCTGCGTAGGCCAAGTGTGCGTGCGCGTTGCCTCATTGCCTAGATATAGCGACCCAGCAATAGAGCCATTGCGCTGCTGAAGTCGCGCGGAAGCAATATCAGCCAAACGGCTTTCGATCTGTCCAGCTTCAATGTCAGCCGTCACGCTCCAGGGCCATGGCTGCTGGGCCGACTTGGCAAAGGGTGCCGGTAAATGACTGGTGACACCGAGTAAACGGCTTTCCAGGCGCAGGGTTGGCGTGGGCATTAAGCTGACATTGCCTTGCCACTGTAGCTGCCCTTCTAACGGCAGGCGCCCTTGGCTGTCATTTAACCCAGCAAGCTCAAAAAGTGCAGAGGTCGCTACATTACCCTGCAGCTGTATTCTGTCGTTTTGGGTGTGGATATCTGCGGCTATTTGTCCGCCTAGCAATTGGCCACTGGCGTCACCCACCAGCCCGCTGCTCTCTCCGTCCTGCAGCCAAGCGAGGTCACCCTGGACCGACTGAAGCCGTAAACCCAGCGGCTGGTAAACCACTTCGGAGAAGCGTGGCAAGGCGTTAATTTCCAGTTGCAGCGCATCAGGCGTTTCCAGCGGTAGCGACAAGGCAATATCGCCATTAACATCGCCCGTTACGCGCAGATCACTCAGTGGGGAAAGATCAATATCGGGCATCGCCTGTAAAAAGGTCGTTAACGCCGAACCATCCGCCTTCAACTGGCCCGATAGATTAAGTATCTCATTCTCCATCACCACTTCACCCTCTGAAGCAGTAACACCATGGCTTTGAGCATGTTCAACTTCAGCCTTTAACACCTTATTTTGCCATTTCAGACGACCCTCAACGTCATCAAGGCGTGGCCAGCCTGGCGCAATCGGCAAATGGCCTTGTGTAATTGCCAGCGCAAGTGTGGCGGTAAAATCCTCAACGGTTACCGTTTCTCCTAAGGGCTGGCTTAGCTGTAACGACCCCTCGGTGACATAGCCACCGATATCGTTGAGCAGCCAATCGCGTAGCCCTTCATCCATCACGCTAAGCGGCAGCCATTGAGCCAGTGGTCTGTCTAGCGCGTCCACCTCACTAAAATCTAGATCTAAGCCAAAATGGCCGCGCTGATTACCGGTGACTAAACCAAAACCACCCGACACCTGAGCGCCATCCCAGTCAACGCTGAGGTTCTTGCCACTCACCATGGTATTGGGACCATCGTATACCCACTCTACTTCTCCTTCGGCACGTCTTAACTGCATGGGAGCGGCAAAAAACTCGGGGAAATAGAGGGTACTGTCGCCGTCGCTGCTAAACAGTACACGGCCACGAAAATCCCGCGCCTGCACCCAGGCATCCAACGGGCCACCGCCTGGGGCCTGCTGCCAAGGCGAGACCTCGACACCGGTTAGGGCCGCATTGACTCCCCAGCGACCATCTTGCTGCCCAACGTGCAACCCCTGCACTTGCCCGCGGGGGGCAAGGGTTTGCAATACTCGCGTTACTGACTCAGGTAGCAATACATAATCGCGCCAGGCTGTCAGCGAGGCGAGTTCAAAGGCACTGGTGCGAACTTCCCACATCCCTGGTTGATGGGTGGCGTGCCAGTATCGCGGCAAGGCCGGACCAACGCTGCCCCCGGGGGGTTGCGCCCACTCGACGCTCTCGGCGTCACCACTTAGCCAGGCCTCGCCCCCGTCGCCGTCACGCTGCCATAAGCCATTCGCTGCAATATCCCTTAGCACCGCGTATTGAACATTATGGCGAAGGGTTAACTGGGGCACATTGACGGCAACACGGGCTTCCTCAAGACGTCCAGCGCTCCAGCGGCCCCATAACCGCGCACTCCCCCCAGCCTGCTCTAAATAGGCGGCATGATCAGGACGGAACATAGCGGCCAACACTACCAATTGGTCAAGCTGAATATCCAGCTGCAGTGCTGCAGAAAAGTCGCTCAAGCCATGTTGACCGGGCTGCATCTCAACCTTAATTTCAGCCGCGGGAAGGGCAACCTTGCGCGCCTGCTGGAGGGATTCTGCAATATTGATCGCGCCTTCCAGCCGTGTGCGCCGTTCATCGCCAGTCAGCAGCAGCGTCTCGGCATGCAACATCACGGTATCGTGTCTACCATGCAGCACCACGCGGGTGTCATCTACCCATAGACGCTGGCGCAATATGAGTTCAGCCCAGTCATCAATAGCGGCCAGATCGACCTCCGGTTCAGCCGCCATTAATAGCGGCAACTCGGCCGGCTCAGGCCATTGCCAAGAGGCTCCCGTGCCTTGATAGAGATGAAACTCGGTTCCGCTTATGCGTGCGTCGCTAAAAATCGGCGCCATATTGACAAGCGACGCCCAGGTATCCAAACGCAGCCCCGCATGGTCCAGGGAAAACAGTGCTTGGCCATCAGGCGTTTCTGCGTTCAACCCATCAAGGCGTAACAGCAGGTCGCTCCGGGCGAAGGAAAGCGATAACCGCTCAATAGTAACCGGCACGCCAATACGCGCTTCAAGCAGCGCTTCAATGCGGGGGGTAAGAGCGTCGGATTGACTAAAAGCCAAGCGAAGCAGTAGCAGCAACACAGCGGCGCTACCCAGCAGCCAAGCCGCTATCAGTAAACTCCAACGCACCAGCGAACTAGTCTGCATGATTACATCAGTACGATATCGTACTGCTCTTGGGAGTAGTGCTGTTCAACCTGGAAGCGGATCGTTTTATTAATAAATGTCTCCAGGTCTGCTACCGCAGCTGACTCCTCATCTAATAGACGATCAACGACTGACTGCGAGGCAAGCACCATGTAAGTTTCGGCACTGTAGGCGCGCTCCTCTCGGAGAATCTCGCGAAAGATTTCATAGCAGACCGTTTCCGGGGTTTTCAGCGTTCCACGGCCACTGCAAGTGGGGCAGGCTTCACAGAGCGTCTGCTCCAAACTTTCCCGGGTACGCTTACGAGTAAGCTGAACAAGGCCTAGTTCGGTGACGCCGGTACACTTGGTTTTGGCGTGATCGCGCTCTAAGGCTTTTTCCAGCACCCGCAATACCTGCCGCTGATGCTCAACATCAATCATATCGATAAAGTCGATAATGATAATGCCGCCCAGATTACGCAGCCGAAGCTGGCGGGCAATCGCCGTCGCTGCTTCAAGATTGGTCTTGAAAATGGTCTCTTCAAGATTGCGGTGCCCCACATAACCACCGGTATTCACATCAATGGTGGTCATGGCCTCAGTGGGGTCAATGACCAAATAGCCACCAGACTTGAGCTGTACCTTACGGCCTAACGCTTTCTGGATCTCATCTTCGACGCTGTAGAGATCAAAGATGGGGCGCTCGCCGGGGTAGTACTCAATACGCTCAACCGCAGCAGGCATAAACTCTTCAGCAAACTCTACCAGCTTGACGAAGTTTTCTCGTGAGTCGATACGCACTTTTTCGATATCGTCGCGCATAACGTCGCGTAGCGTACGCATAAAGAGCGGTAAATCATCATAAATCACGCTTTGTGGCGTCGCGGTAACTTTACGCTCACTTACCTTGCGCCATAGACGCAGCAAGAAATACATATCGCCTTTCAGTTCTTCATCGCCCACCCCTTCAGCGGCGGTGCGAACAATAAAGCCACCCGTCACTTCCAGCGTTTGCTCTGCTACGCTGCTATCCAGCAGTGCCTTTAAGCGCTCGCGTTCACGCTCATCTTCAATGCGCTGCGATACGCCATGGTGCGGCGAGTCCGGCATGTAGACCAAATAACGGGAAGGGATCGAAAGGTGCGTGGTTAAGCGCGCCCCTTTGCTACCAATAGGATCTTTAGTGGCCTGTACCACCAGCGCCTGCCCCTCGTGAAGCAACTGACCGATAGTTTGCTGCTCATCTGGAGGCGTACCTGGCGGCATTACTTCATGGGCATGAATAAACGCCGCCCGCTCTAAGCCAATATCAACAAAAGCAGCCTGCATTCCAGGCAGCACACGCACTACTTTGCCTTTGTAGATATTGCCCACGATACCACGCCGACGGGAACGCTCGATCAGTGCCTCTTGCAAAACACCATTTTCAACCAGCGCGACGCGGGTTTCCATTGGCGTTAAATTGATGAGAACTTCACCGCTCATGCAAAATTCCTTGTTGGTTGACGTATTCCTTGCCAGCGATCTAGGCGGCGCTCTCATCCAAGGGGAGTTAAACGCGCTGCCAGATGGGGACTCCCTGTCGACGTAGCAAGTGTGCCGTCTCAAACAGTGGTAGCCCTACCACCGCCGAATGACTGCCATGAATCTGTTTTACAAAGATCGCTGCTAATCCCTGTATGGCGTACCCACCTGCCTTATCAGCGGGCTCGCCGGTACGCCAGTAGGCAGCAATCTCATGTGCTTCTATTTCTCGCATGGTCACCTGGGTGATCACGCAGCAGGAGAGCATACCTTCAGGCCCACTCACCGCCACGGCGGTCAGCACTTCATGCTGCCTCCCGGAAAGCAGCCGCAGCATATCAGCCCCCTGCTCGGCATCCACCGGTTTACCTAGAATTCGCCCATCAACGACGACAGCGGTATCTGAACCTAACGTAGGTAAGTCAGTTAGGGGGGCTGCCGCCTTGGCTTTGGCAATCGCTAAGCGCTGTACATACGCTTGGGCCGACTCACCAACCAGTGGTGTCTCATCAATATCACAGGGGTTAACCGTGACCGACACACCAATAGATTCCAGCAAGGCCCGACGGCGTGGTGAGGCAGACGCTAAGCATAAAACAGGTGCGGTCATGAAGCGGCCAACCGGCGCTCGAATGCTTGGAACATGGTAGACAACCACGGCCATAAAAATGCACTGATCAGCGAGGGAATTAAAAAGGCCAGGTGAATTGAAAAATCACCCACGATGGTGCGCAGCCACTGCGCGACGAGCTGCACTAAGCCGAGCAACACCAACACGAGAGCCGACTGTTGTACCAGTGAATAAGCCCGGAAGCGTGGGTACACCAATGCACAAAGGAACGCTAAGAGCGAATAGATGAGAGCATGCTGCCCAAGCGCGGTGCCTTCGATTAAATCCATCAAAATGCCTAGTACAAAGCCATGAAAAACGCCGACTCTGTCGGGAGCTCGCATACACCAGTAAATTAGCATAAGCCCCAGCCATTCAGGCCGATATACCTGCCAGCCATCGGCCAGCGGCATGACTTGCAAACATAACGCCAATAGCAGGCTTAGCCAAATAGCTAAAATAGGCACAACCGGTGCACGCGCCATCAGGGCACCTCTTGATCGGGATTAGCAAGCCGTAGCGAGGAGCGTAACGCCTCTGCCGAGATATCCAGCGTTTCATCCCACGCATGCTCTTCCACTTCCACACGCGGAGGCGGGAAAAGCAGCAAAAAGTGGCGCGAGCGTTGTAACTGCGCCATGGGCTCGGCCGTTACACGCGCAAAGGGCTTACCAGGGTCGTGGAAAACCTCTGTTACGCGTGCGACGGGATACCCCGGCGGGAAACGCCCCGCTAACCCTGAAGTGGTTAGCAAGTCACCCTCACGAATATCCGCTGTATCGGGGACATGCATCACATTAACACTGCTGTAACGCCCGGCCCCCTGAACAATAAAGCGTAACCCATTACGGTTTAGCTGGACCGGCAAGGCATGACTGGCATCCGCTAATAGCAAAACGCGACTGGAATAGGCAGAGACAGCAGTAATTTGGCCCACCAAGCCAGAGGCGTCGATAACCGGCTGCCCCACGTAGGCGCCGTTACGGTGCCCACGATTGACTACCATTTGATGACTAAAAGGGTCATTATCCAGCGATAAAAGCTCCGCCGTGATATAGGGAATCTCACGACGTTCAGCGGCCCTTAGCAATTCGCGCAGCTCGCTGTTTTCCGCTGTTAAATTCGCCATTCGCTGACCACGATGGGAAAGGGTAAGAATCTGCTCACGCAGGCGACGGTTTTCATCCACCAGGGCCTGTTGATCAGAAAGTGCCAGCGACCCCCAATTCAACAGGTCACTAGGCACGCTAACCACCCATTGGATAGGGGCAACAACTGTCGACAGTTGCGCACGCACTTGTTCCATACGCGTGAAACGCTGGTCGACAAACATCAAAGCACTGGCAGCCAATACGCAAAAAAACAGCCGATAGCCCGGCAGTGGCCCGTGCGAAAACAGCGGCTTAATAGGCAATCCCCCGCAATTAACCGCTGCGATTAGTCGCTCGACAGCAACTCAAAGGTGTGCTGATCAATCATTTCCAGCGCTTTACCACCGCCACGAGCAACACAGGTCAACGGATCTTCAGCCACAATCACCGGCAAACCTGTCTCTTCAGCAATGAGCTTATCCAAATCGCGCAACAAAGCACCGCCACCCGTTAACACCAAGCCACGCTCGGCGATATCGGACGCCAATTCAGGGGGAGATTGTTCAAGCGCGCTTTTGATCGCTGCTACAATGGAACCCAGCGTTTCCTGCAATGCTTCCAGGATTTCGTGGGAATTGAGCGTAAAGCTGCGCGGGATACCTTCAGCCAGATTACGGCCACGCACATCAATTTCACGTAGCTCGCCACCTGGGTAGGCGCAGCCGATCTCTTCTTTGATGCGCTCAGCCGTCGCTTCACCAATCAAGCTGCCGTAGTGACGACGCACGTAAGCAGTGATCGCTTCATCAAAGCGGTCGCCGCCCACCCGGATAGACTCGGAATAGACCACGCCATTGAGAGAAATAATCGCGATTTCAGTGGTACCACCACCGATATCGACCACCATCGACCCTTGCGCTTCATCAACCGGAAGACCCGCACCAATAGCCGCTGCCATGGGCTCTTCAATCAAGAACACCTCGCGAGCACCAGCACCTTCCGCTGACTCGCGAATCGCCCGACGCTCGACTTGCGTTGACATGCAAGGAACGCACACCAGCACTCGTGGGCTGGGGGTTAGGAAAGTGCTTTGGTGAACTTTACGGATAAAGTGCTGAAGCATCTGCTCGGTGACGGTGAAGTCGGCAATGACACCATCTTTCATCGGCCGAATTGCCGTAATGTTGCCAGGCGTACGCCCCAGCATTCGCTTGGCATCAGTACCGACTGCCGCGACGCTACGCATATTGCCTGACTGGCGGATAGCAACCACGGACGGCTCATCAAGCACGATGCCGCGACCGCGTACATAAATCAGTGTGTTGGCTGTACCCAGATCAATCGATAGATCGCTGGAAAACAGCCCCCTTAAACGTTTAAACATGGATGTTGTTACCTAGTGCAGACCGGGAACCCTGTGCGGATGCAAACGGTATCACCGCAACCCCCTGGCAGCAAGCACGAGTCGTGCCTAATACTGCCCGTTAAGGCCAATATGTGGTACCTTTTGCGGCTATTTTCCACGTCTGCTACACAAGACGTTTTTTTGATATCGGTATGTATACCGCTTAAAGCGGATATTGTTCAATTACGTTTACGAGGAATATCGATCATGGCGCTTGAAGAATCTCATGTGCGCCGGGCCGCTCACTTGGCCCGACTCGCCGTCAGCGATGACCAAGCCAGCGGCTTTGTAGAAGACCTAAGCCGGATTCTGGACATGGTCGATCAGCTACAAAGCCTTGATACTGAAGGTGTTAAGCCGCTCGCTCATCCGTTAGATGCGACTCAGCGACTGCGCGCCGATGAAGTCACCGAATCTAACCAGCGTGATACCTTTCAGCGCTGTGCTCCGGCAGTGGAAAACGGCTTGTATCTGGTGCCTCGCGTCGTTGAATAACCGCGTCGTCGAGCTAACCCGAGCCAACCACACCGCCTCTTTTTTTCGCCCCTGAACGGAGCTTCCGGGTCATGTATGAGAAAACATTAACGCAACTCGCTGCTGCCTTAAAAAGCGGCGAGTTCTCAAGCCGAGAGCTGACCGCTCACTATTTGCAGCGCATTGAAAAAGCTGACGGCAAACTGAACAGTTTTATCAGCGTGACCGCTGAGCAAGCGCTGAAGCAAGCCGAAGTTGCTGATAACGCGCGGGCGGCGGGCACCGCTGGCACGCTGGCGGGCATCCCCCTGGCGCTTAAAGATATTTTTTGTACTCGCGATGTAAAAACCAGCTGCGGCTCAAAAATGCTGGATAGCTTTATCGCCCCCTACAATGCCACCGTCGTTGAAAAGCTGAACGCAGCGGGCACGATTAGTCTGGGCAAAACCAATATGGATGAGTTCGCCATGGGCTCTTCCAACGAAAACAGCTACTACGGTCCGGTTAAAAACCCTTGGGATTTGAACGCAGTACCGGGCGGCAGCTCCGGCGGCAGTGCCGCAGCGGTCGCGGCTGGCTTGGTGCCTGCCGCCATGGGCACCGATACCGGCGGCTCCATCCGCCAACCGGCGGCGTTTTGCGGCATCACTGGTTTGAAGCCCACTTATGGCCGTGTATCTCGCTTTGGCATTATTGCCTACGCTTCAAGTCTTGATCAGGCAGGCCCCATGGCACGTAGCGCCGAAGATTGCGCACACCTGTTGGGCGTTATTGCCGGTCACGATGGACGCGACTCCACCAGCGTCACCCGCGGCGTGCCGGACTATGTGGAAAGCCTTAATGCTCCGCTCTCAGGCTTAAAGATTGGCCTGCCTAAAGAGTATTTTGGCGATGGCTTAGATCCCGATGTTGAAAAGGCCGTACGCGAAGCAGTGAAAGTGTACGAATCTCTGGGCGCGACCGTGCGCGAAGTCAGCCTACCGCACACCCACTATGCGATTCCGGCTTACTATGTTATCGCCCCCGCCGAAGCCTCTTCGAACCTGTCACGCTACGACGGTGTGCGCTTTGGTTATCGCTGCGACAATCCCAGCGATTTGATTGATCTGTATACCCGCTCACGGGCTGAGGGCTTCGGTGAAGAGGTCAAGCGGCGCATCCTGATCGGCACTCATACGCTGTCGGAAGGTTTCTTTGACGCCTACTACACCAAGGCTCAAAAAGTACGTCGCCTGATCCGCCAGGACTTCCTAGACGCCTTTGAAGATGTGGATGTGCTGATGGGACCGGCCTCCCCCACGCCTGCTTTCGACCTAGGCGCTAAAAAAGATCCCGTATCAATGTACTTACAGGACATCTACACCATCGCGGTTAACCTGGCGGGCATCCCCGGCATCAGCGTACCGGCTGGCTTTTCCAATGGTCGGCCGGTGGGCCTGCAAATTCTCGGCACCCACTTCGCCGAAGCGCAGTTGCTAAATGTCGCTCACCAGTTTCAACAAGCGACCGATTGGCACCTACAACGTCCTGCCTTTGCCGAGGAGTACGCCTAATGCAATGGGAAACCGTGATTGGGCTTGAAGTCCACGTTCAGCTCGCAACGCGTTCAAAAATTTTCTCCGGTGCCTCAACGGCGTTTGGCGCTGAGCCCAACACCCAAGCGTGCGCGGTCGATTTAGGCCTGCCCGGCACATTGCCGGTGCTTAATGAACAGGCGGTGGCGATGGCCGTTCAGTTCGGCTTGGCGGTGCATGCGGATATCGCTGAAGTGTCGGTGTTTGACCGTAAGAATTACTTTTACCCCGACCTGCCCAAGGGCTATCAGACTAGTCAGATGTATCACCCCATCGTGGGGCCTGGCGACATTGAGATTACCCTGGAAGATGGCAGCACCAAGTGTATCCGCATTCACCATGCTCACCTTGAAGAGGATGCTGGCAAGTCGCTGCATGAAGATTTTCATGGTATGACCGGGATTGACCTGAACCGGGCTGGCACACCGCTGCTGGAAATCGTTTCAGAGCCCGATATGCGTAGCGCGAAAGAGGCCGCGGCGTATCTCAAGGCGATTCACTCGATCGTCACCTACCTGGGCATTTCTGACGGCAACATGGCGGAAGGCTCCATGCGCTGCGACGTTAACGTTTCAGTGCGTCCCACGGGTCAGGAGGCCTTTGGTACGCGCGCAGAGATTAAAAACGTTAACTCTTTCCGCTTCGTCGAACGTGCGATTGCATTTGAAGTTGAGCGTCAAATTGAGTTGATCGAAGATGGCGGCAGCGTGGTTCAAGAAACGCGCCTATTCGACCCGGATCGCGATGAAACCCGCAGCATGCGTACCAAGGAAGAAGCCAACGACTATCGCTACTTCCCCTGCCCCGACCTGCTGCCAGTAGTTCTTGATCAAGCCTACTTGGATCACTTACGCAGCCAGTTGCCTGAACTGCCTGCCGATAAGCGCGAACGGTTCCAAAACGAGCTGGGGCTATCTGCCTATGACGCCAATGTCATTTCAGCCAGCCGCGATATGGCCGAGTTCTTTGAGGCCGTGCATAACGAGTGCGGCGACGCTAAGCAGTCGGCTAACTGGGTACAGGGTGAGCTTTCCGGCGCCCTTAATCGCGAAAACCTAAGCATTGCCAACAGCCCGATTTCGGCGCGCCAGCTAGGCCAGCTGATCAGTCGCGTGCTGGACAACACCATCAACGGTAAAGCGGCAAAAGAGGTTTTTCAGGCGCTGTGGAATGGCCAGGGCGAATCCGCCGACGATATTATTGATGCCAAAGGGCTCAAACAAGTAACGGATACCGGCGCGATTGAAGCGATGATTGATCAAGTGATCGCCGACAGTCCCGCCCAGGTTGCCCAGTATCGTGATTCGGAGCCGGAAAAACGCGGCAAGATGATCGGCTACTTTGTCGGTCAGGTAATGAAAGCATCGCGTGGCACCGCCAACCCGCAGCAGGTGAATGGCTTGCTAAAAGAGAAGCTCGACGCGCTGTTGTAACGGCAGTTTTGGACAATCCGAACAACTCTTGGCGGGGGCGCTGTAAACCCCTCCCTGGGCGCTACTTTCGCCATCCTTGGCGAAAGACCCCCGCTACGAGTTGATTCGGAACTGAAATTTTCGAACAACTAGCGGCTGCCCCGGCAGCCGCTTTTTGGTCTTTATGGCCATCAAAGCTGGCTGGGCTGGGTAAAACGCTTCAGCTGCGCGCAGCCTGCCGCCCAGACCTCGGCTTCAAACTCAGCGATGGCGGCGGTAGGAAAACCAATGCCTTGGGCTGGACTCCCCTCGACCAACAGCCCCGCCAAATCGCCCACCAGCGGCATATGACTCACCAGCATAATCGGCGTGCCCTCAGGCTGTTCAAGCAGCCAGTCGCTCACAGCGCTGGGTGAGTCCTCTGGGGTGATAAAATCTAGCGTCTCAAGGGGAGTACCCAGCGCGTCGCACAGCGCTTGCGCGGTTTGCTGCGCTCGTGCGTAGGGGCTGGCATAAAGCGTTGGCATTGGCAATTCACCAGCAGCCACACGCTCGGCCAGCCAGCGCGCCATTTTTTCGACCTCACGCTCACCGCGCGATGTTAAGCGGCGCGCGTGATCGGGATACCCTGGCCCAGCCTCGCCATGGCGCATGATCAACATATCAGGCATTCGAGCCTCCGTTTTTTTGAGAGGGAGGAGCCTGGTCATGATGGGCTTGGTCGCGATGAGCCTGCTGAACAGCCTCACGGGGCAGAATAAACTCTACATCACTACTCTGCTCGCCCATCATCAGGGTGCGCGCCATCTCTTGAGCAGGCACGCCGTCAAACAGTACGTGATGAAGCCCTTCCGCCAACGGCATATAAACACCCATCTCGCTCGCTTTGGCGCATACCAGCTTCACTGTATTAACGCCTTCCGCCACTTGGCCAAGTGCATCAACGGCTTCTTCAAGCGTCCGCCCCTCTCCCATGGCATAGCCAACCCGGTAGTTACGCGATAAATTAGACGAGCAGGTAACGATCAAGTCTCCTACGCCTGCCAAGCCTAAAAAAGTCATCGGGTTAGCGCCCTGGGCAACCGCAAAGCGGCTCATTTCAGCCAGCGCGCGGGTCATCAACATACTGCGGGTGTTTTCACCCATACCCAGCGCCGCCGCCATGCCCGCCGCAATGGCGTAAATATTTTTTAGTGCGCCACCTAACTCAACACCGTGGCGATCATCGCTGGCGTAAACGCGGAAATAACGGCAGCCCAGCGCTTGCTGAACCCGCGTGCGGGTTAACGGGTCAGCGCTAGCAATGACCGTAGCGGTTAACTGTTTATCGGCAATTTCAGATGCCAAGTTAGGCCCTGCAATCACACCAATGTGGCTAAAGCCTGTCTCCTGTTCAAGCACCTGGCTCATGAGCAAGAAGCCGTCCTGCTCAATCCCTTTGGTGGTACTTACCAGAATTTGCTCAGGCCTCAGCCACGCTTTTGCTGCTTGCACCACGCTGCGAAAGGCCTTTGAGGGAATCGCAATCAGTACCAGGGAGGCATCAGCTAATACAGCCTGCATATCGGTTGAGGCTTCTACGGCTGGATTCATTGCGTAATGCGGCAGATAGCGCCCGTTACGGTGTTCGTTATTTATTTGCGCGACCAGCGTTTCGTCACGCATCCACTGACGGACGTGGGCGCCATTATCGGCGGCAATACTTGCTAATGCCGTACCGAAACTACCGCCTCCGAGTACGGCGACCTTAATTTGCTGCTCAGCCATGATGGTGTCCTAATAAGTCTCGCAGAACGTACACGCCCACTTTATCAAAACTAGCCTACTAAAACAGACGGCCCGCTTGGGTAACCAAACGGGCCGTTTTGGGCGCTGATAAATATGAGCGTTAGTTACTAACGCCTAAGCCATAGCGCCTTGGTGTAAGAACCTTCTAGGCGGTCAGCACACTGTTAAGGCGTTTCACGTAGGCGGCAGGATCATCCAAATGACCGCCTTCAGCAATGATGGCTTGATCCAGCAGGATGTAGGAAAGCTGCGTGAACAAATCACCTTCAGCCCCTTCCAAGCGGGCCACTAGCGCATGGCTGGGGTTCAGCTCAAGAATAGGCTTCACCTCGGGCAGCGGCTGCCCTGCCGCTTCCATAATGCGGCGCATCTGATAGCCCATCTCATGCTCAGGTAACACTACACAGGCGGGCGAGTCGGTCAGGCGATGCGTGATTTTCACTTCCTGCACGCCGTCGCCTAGCGCTTCTTTGACGCGCTTAACCAGATCCTCTTTCGCTTTAGCGGTCTCTTCCTGGGCTTTCTTCTCTGCTTCATCTTCTACATCACCAAGATCAAGCTCGCCCTTAGCGACATCGGCAAAGGTGTTGCCATCGAACTCAGTCAGATGGCTCATCAACCAATCATCAATACGATCCGACAACAGCAGTACTTCGATGCCTTTTTTACGGAAGATTTCCAGATGCGGGCTATTTTTCGCTGCATTAAAGCTATCCGCCACCACGTAATAAATCTTCTTCTGGCCTTCTTTCATGCGCTCCACATAATCAGCCAGCGCATGTTCCTGGGTAGCGGTATCGGTGTGGGTTGAAGCAAAGCGCAACAAACCAGCGATTTTTTCACGGTTAGACGGATCTTCGCCCGGCCCTTCTTTCAATACGCTACCAAAGGTATTCCAGAAGGTTTGATACTGCTCTTTGTCCTTGGCGAGTTTCTTGAGCATGTCCAAGCCACGCTTGGTAAGCGCCGACTTGATTTTATCGACATTGGGGTCTTGCTGGAGCAATTCACGAGAAACGTTGAGCGACAGCTCGCGGGTATCCAGCACACCTTTGATAAAGCGCAGATAAAGCGGTAGGAACTGTTCAGCATCGTCCATGATAAAGACACGCTGAACGTAGAGTTTCACCCCTCGTGCCCCATCACGGTCGAACATATCAAACGGGGCACGCCCTGGCACATACAGCAGGCTGGTATATTCAAGCTTGCCTTCGACTTTATTGTGACTCCAGGTCAGCGGGTCGGAAAAATCGTGGGCAACGTGCTTGTAGAACGCCTTGTACTCATCGTCGGAAACCTCGCTCTTAGGACGCGACCATAACGCCGTGGCCTCATTAATGGTTTCCCAGGTCGTTACTTCACTACCCTCAATGCTGTTGCCTTCGTCGTCCTTCGCCGTTTCAGTCTTCGGCATACGCACGGGCACTTCGATATGATCCGAATATTTACGTACCAGACTTTGTAGCCGGTAATCATCGGCGAACTCTTTGGCATCCTCTTTCAGGTGCAGGGTAATTTCGGTCCCGTGCTGGGCTCGCTCGATATCAGCAACGGTAAACTCGCCTTCCCCTTTGGAACGCCACTCGACACCTGCGCTGGCATCGGTACCTGCTTTACGGGTACGCACCGCGATTTCATCAGCAACAATAAAGCCAGAGTAGAAACCAACGCCGAACTGACCAATCAACTTGGCGTCTTTCTGCTGCTCACCGGAAAGTTGCTTGAGAAATTCAGCGGTACCTGAACGCGCGATGGTGCCTAAGTTAGCAATCACATCTTCGCGATTCATGCCTACACCGTTATCACGCAGGGTGATAGTGTTGGCTTCGTGGTCGTGCTCGATTTCGATACGCAACTCACTGTCGCCTTCATAGAGCGCATCGTTATCAAGGGCCGCGTAGCGAAGCTTATCGCAGGCGTCGGCGCCATTTGAGATAAGCTCGCGTAAGAAAATCTCCCGGTTAGAGTACAGAGAGTGGATCATCAAATTCAGCAGTTGCTTAACTTCCGTCTGAAAGCCTAGCGTTTCTTCGTGGTTAGCCGACTTATCAGTCGCTTGTTCGTGGGTAGCAGTAGTCATGCGCTTATCCCTTCTGGATCACGTTGGTCAATTGCCCCTGCGCTATTCAGCAGGAGCATAAAAAGGTTTCGTGGATCAAATATGGGGATAAGCAGCGCTTTTTCAAGCAGCTGAGGGTAAGAAACAGCAGAGCTTAAGAAGGCGTTAGGTCGGGGTCACCGTATTTCCAAGCACGATAGCCCTCTAAGCGCTGGTCGATCCGGTTGAGCAACCAGCCGACAATCAGCACATCGTCCACCACACCGATCAGCATGAGAAAATCGGGTATCAGATCAAACGGCAGTACCAAGTAACCCAAGGCTAATGCCATCATGCCAAATGCCGACCAGGGGATGGGGCGAAAATCACCACGGATCACGTCACGTGACATTGGTACAAACAGTTTTAGCGCACGCACAATACGTTTTGCCGCCCAAACGCGGGATTTGAGTCGACGCAGGAACCACCAAGTGGATAATGGGGCCATCGTAATTAAATCCTCCTAGTATCTGGGCAGTCAGATCATGGTTATTTACATTCGTTCAGTATAGCGGTTGCTCGATAATACCTGTGGACTACCTCCACCGAGCTTAAACAGAGTTAAATTGATAGAGAGAGAGCACCATGTTGGCTTCACCATTTCGCCATACCGCTCGCGCACTATGCACAACCCTGCTGGTGGGGCTACCCGCGTTTTCGTGGGCCGCCTCAGACAGTGAGTTACGCGATGCCCTCGCTGCCGCAAGAGAGCAGCAGTGGGAGCAGGTTGATAGCCGCTCAATAGAAAGCCATCCCTTAAAAGGCTATGTGGAATATCACCGGCTGAGGGGGCAACTGCCCCATCTATCGCCTGACAGCGTGCAAGGTTTTATCAACCAGTATGCTGATTCACCACTAGCGGTCTGGATGCGTGGCCAAGCGATTGCTAAGTATGGCCATGCAGGACGTTACAACGACTTACTAGCGGTCGCTGATGGCGAGCCAGCAGGTACAGCGCGGCAATGCTATTACTACACGGCGCTACTGGCTACTCAGCCCCAGCAGGCCAGCGAAGCAGGCCTTAAACTGTGGCGTACGGGCAGTTCACAGCCTGAGGCTTGCGATCCATTGTTTAACCGCCTGCGCGCTAACGGCACTATTGATGCCGCGGCCATCTGGGAACGCAAAATGTTGGCTTGGCAAGCCGGAGAAACGCGCCTTTCAAATTATCTGGGCGGGCTATTAAATGGCCAGTGGCAAACCGCGCTGGACACCATCGACAGTGTCACCACCAGCAGTCACGCAATCACTCAGGCGCCTTCGTGCCTAGGCCCGGAGTGTGCGGCTACCGCTAGCTTTTATCAGGCGGCCATGCAGCGATTTACACGAGAAGATACCCCCGCAGCGTTTGCTGCTTGGCAAGCGCTATCACCACGCCTAAACCTGCTGCCCAGCGACCGTGCAGCCATTGAGGAAGAGCTGGCTTTTTACGCTTTGGTCCGCGATGTGCCGGGTACACTTAGCTGGGTCGACAGCGTACTACCAACCCTTGAGAGCGAGCGTGTCTTAGAGCTGCGTGTTCGCCATGCATTGGCTAACCGTGACTGGAACGGCGTGCTTCACTGGGTTACCGAAATGCCGGTAGACCAACAGGAAAACAGTCGCTGGCAGTACTGGCTGGGCCGTGCCAACGCCCAGCTTGGCAACCATACAGCCGCCCAGGAACGTTACCAACGCGCGGCGACAGATCGCAGTTTTTACGGCTTTGCAGCCGCCGAAAAACTCGGACAGCCCTATCAGTTAAATATGGAACGCAATCATTTTGACGACGCGTCGCGGCAGCGTATAGCGCAACTACCTGCCGTTCAGCGTACCGAGGCATTGCTTCGTATTGGTGAAGATGGGCTTGCCAATAGCGAGTGGCTGCATGCGGTACAAACTGGCTCTCCACAGCAGGCA
Organism: Halomonas sp. MES3-P3E; assembly: GCF_002836035.1. NCBI lineage: Bacteria > Pseudomonadati > Pseudomonadota > Gammaproteobacteria > Oceanospirillales > Halomonadaceae > Halomonas > Halomonas sp. MES3-P3E. The sequence continues at coordinate 178,063 of NZ_PJBT01000021.1, forward strand.
CGCGCATTAGCCGATTATGCTGCCCAGCAGCAGTGGCATGCTCGCTTGGTGCAAACCACCATTGCAGCCGAGATGTGGGACGCCTTGGATTGGCGTTTTCCCCAGGCCTACCACGATAGCTTTCAGCACTGGGGCCGGCTCACCGGCGTTGATCCCTACCTACTGATGGCCATTACCCGCCGCGAAAGTGCTTATAATCCAAACGCCCTTTCGCCTGCAGGCGCGCGAGGCTTAATGCAACTAATGCCAGGCACTGCTAGCCAAGTCAGCCGCGAGCTGGGCATTAACGATCCAGGCCCCTACGGCGTGCTGGACCCAGAGCTAAATATCCGTTTGGGAAGCACCTACTTGCGTGACAAGCTGCAACGCTACCAGGGCAATCGCTTAGCAGCCGCTGCGGCTTATAACGCTGGCCCTGGTCGAGTTGACCAATGGCTAGGTGATGGCGTGGAGGCGTTTGACCTATTTGTGGAAAGCATCCCCTTCCGCGAAACCCGCGACTACGTACAAGCCGTCCTGAGCTATCGTGTGATTTTTGAAAGCCTTGCTAACGGTGGCAACAGCGAAGGCGTTTCGCTGCTGAGCGATAACGAACAGCAGGTACGCTACGACCGGGCGTTGCTCGCCCGTCGTTAGGCTAGCTACCCACTAGCCTTGGCGCCCGGTCTAAACCGGGCGCTGAGTGAGTGCAAGCCGGATACCAAAGATAACCAACACGGTTCCCGTAGCGGCGTTCAAGGTTTGCGCAAAACGCGCGTTGGCGAGCCACTTACCGGCACTCCCCACCATCATTACCACGCTGATCTGCCAAATATTGGCGATAATGAAATGCACGCCAGCCAGCCAAAGGGATTTCAGCAAAGCAGGATCGCCGGGGGCGATAAACTGAGGCAAAAACGCCATGTAGAAGACCACCGTTTTGGGGTTCAACACATTGGACAAAAAGCCCTCTTTGACTGGCTGCCAGCGAGAAACAGCAGGCGTATCTTTTAGTACGCCATTAACGGGCAGCGGCTGCCCTCGCCTCGCTGCCAATAAACTGGTGATCCCCAGCCAAATCAAGTATCCCGCCCCTACCAGCTTCAACATATGAAATGCCCAGGCCGATTGCAGCAGAATAAGCGAGATGCCTAACGCAGAGATAGTGGCATGGATAAACAGCCCACAGCAGATAGCTACACTGGTAGTCACACCATCGCGAATGCCTCCACGAGCCGTGTTACGGATGACTAGCAGCGTGTCGACGCCAGGGCTAATCGTAAGCAGCGTGATAGCCACCAGGAAGGAAATAAACTGCGCATCAACAAAACCCAACTGCATCATTTGTGCTTGCTCGCAAAGAAATAAAAAATCTTAGGTATGTGGCTGGACGACAGCCGCGTTTGCATCTAGAGTAATTGTAGCGGGTGGACAATTGAGTTGCCCGTTTGAATATTAAGCATGTTAAGGAAATAGAAAATGGCAACTGGCACAGTTAAGTGGTTCAACGATACTAAAGGCTTCGGCTTCATCTCTCCTGATGACGGCGGAGACGATCTGTTCGCCCACTTCTCCGAAATTCAAGCTGAAGGCTTCAAGACCCTGCAAGACGGTCAAAAAGTCAGCTTTGAAGTGACTCAGGGTAAAAAAGGCCTTCAGGCTTCCAACATCCGCCCAGCTTAATTGCTACCGGATGGACAAAGGCCCGCTAACGCGGGCCTTTTTTATGGCTGATTTTTAAGGCTCAGCTTAGCCACAACTGTTTATTCCTCACGATTACGGTTAGCTGCTTGGCTATCTGCACTGGTATCAAGCTCATCCATCTCACTAGCGCCTATATCACTATCACTCGCGTCTGACTCGATCGCTGGGCCAGTCTCGGCCTCTCGACTCTCCAATTCCTGAAACTGCTCTTCAAGACGCTGCTGCGCTTCTTCAAAGCGACGCTCTGTATCCTCGATCAAAGCCTCAACGTCGGTAGCTTCGCGGTTATCTTCCAACGGCGTTCGCTCTGGCAAGCTGCTATCTTCATCCCAGCTAGACGAGAAATCTTCATTTTCCATTGGCTCTAACGTGGGTGCCTGCTGCTCTACTTCTTGAAACTGCTCTTCAAGTCGCTTTTCCGCTTCTTCAAAGCGGCGTTCAGTTTCGGCAATCATCTCATCGACATCAGAACGGGTTGCTTCTCCCGGCATTGCGCTTTCCTCATCGAGCACATCATCAGGGTCGGCTGCCAGCGTATCTTCTTCGGCCTCTACCGTCGCAGCATCAGCAGAACTATCACCATTTTGGCTGTCACTACCTTCACGTAGAGTTTCCGCTTGCTCAAGTTCTTCAGCGGCTTGCTGTGCCTCGATATCATCCTCTACTTCTTCGGGGCTAGACATTTCTGCCGCGTTTTCAGCCGCTGCTGGCGACTCCTCTTCGCGCACTGCTTCATCATCCGTCACCTCAGAATTATCATCTGGTGTTACGGTGGGATCTTCCTGGGAGTCACCGCAGGCACTCAGCAGTAGAGCCATTGCGGCAACTACAGGTATCCACACGCGATTGGCCATTAGATACTTCTCCTTTATAACGTTTAAAATCTGAGTGAAACCAGTTAAGGCCGGTTGCTGGAAGAGAGTAAGGGGCACTCCTCTGGTAACAGCACACGCAACGCTAGAGGTACTACTTCGGCACAGAAATGGTCATAACAGCGCGCCTCACCATCCAGCGTTAATGGCCAGGGCGGATCACCCGCCTGTGTCGTCAGCGTTAGTTGAGTCGTGGTGAAATAGCGCACAAATCGCCCCTCAGAGGGAAAGCTTTGCAGCTCGCTAATCAACTTGCTCAGCTCTGTCACCGAACTAAAGTCCTTGACCAGAAGCACATCCAGACGACCATCATCAAGCTTGGCCCGTGGCCCCAGCACCTGCCCTCCGCCTGATTGGCGGCCATTGCCTAGTGCTAGCAACAGTAGCGATGCACTCTCCTCTTTTTCATCCCAATGTAGCGTGCCGCGATAGCTGCGGTGTCGCCATGCTTTGAGCGCGCCCATCAATGAATACGCGCCGCCTCCCAATAGCCTCTTTAGGGTTTTCGGCGTTGATGAGGTAATTTCAGCGCCAAATCCCCCGGTCGTCATATTGATATAGTAGCTGGTTGCGGACTCACCACCCGCACCAGCTGTCACACGTACAACATCAATGGGGTAAGCACTTAGCGCTCTTGCGGCGGCTAAAGCAGGGCCTGGCTCTAATGGCAAACCAACTGAGGTGGCAAAATCATTAGCACTGCCCAATGGCACGATACCTAATACCGGCCGACGGTCATGGGGCAAACGCATCAACCCGTTCATGACTTCGCTAACCGTGCCATCGCCACCGCAGGCAATCACATGCGTAATACCCATGGTGTCAGATAGCTCAGCAATATCAGCAGCGTCGCCCCCTTCCCAGGTAGCTCGAACAGTAATTTGCATCCCTGCTTGGCGTTGTTCATTGACTGCCTCACGCAATGCCGGGTTACCGGCAGATTTACCATTAATAATAAGTAAATAGTGTTGCTGCGAATCTGTCACCGTTGTTGTTCCTTTCCTTGGTTAACTGCTTTTGCCCACCATGCCTGTACCTATGCCAATGCTTTCTCGACCACCTCATACACATTTGAAGACAGCGGCTGTTGCCTAATACGTTCTAGCTGAGACCGCATTAATACTTGGCGGGTTTCATCAAAACGCTGCCATCGCGTTAGCGGCGTGATAAGCCGCGCGGCAATTTCTGGATTCAGCTGGTTGAGTTCAATCACCACATCGGCCAACAGCTGGTAGCCCTGACCATCTAAGCGGTGGAAATTGACTCGGTTCTGGGCAAACGCCCCAATGAGGGCACGCACTTTGTTGGGATTCTTAAGTGAAAAAGCGGGGTGTTGCATCAAGTACTTCACGCGCTCAAGCACATCTCCCTGCGGGCGTGAGACCTGAATGGTGAACCACTGATCCATCACTAAGGGGTCATGCGCCCATTTTTCGCCAAATGATTTCAATGCTGGTGAGGCCAAATCATCGCGATCGCTGTGCACCAGTAAAGTGAGAGCCTGACGTACATCGGTCATATTGTGGTCGGCGGCAAATTGCTTTTCGCACAGCGCTAAGCCCTGCTCATCCTCGATCGACATGAGATAGGAGAGCGCCACGTTTTTAAGGCTTCGCTGGGCAATTTGCTCTGGCGTTGGCGCGTAAGTCTCTTCCGTCACATTGGCTTCGTAGATGGCAATAAATTCATCGCGCAGAGCAACGGCTAACGACTGGCGCACAAATTCACGTGCCGCATGAATGGCGTCGACATCCACAATTGGCTGCTGCTCCGCTATATACGCTTCTGAAGGAAGTGTCAGCATTTCAGCTAATACCGCCTTATCGCTCATTGGGCCGTTCAGAAGTGTTTTAAAGGCATCAACAACACGGCTGTCCATCACCTTCTCGACACTATTGCGGTGAGCAGCAATTAGGTCATCCAACGCCAACAGCGCCAAGCGCTGGCCAGCATCCCAGCGGTTGAAGCCATCGCTGTCATGGGTCAACAGAAAGGCAAGATCTTCTCGTGAATAGGGGAAGTGCAACTTAACGGGCGCTGAAAATTCACGTAGTAAAGACGGCACCGGCGCTTCAGCGACATCAGTAAAGACAAAGGTCTGCTCATCATCACGAAGGTGAATAACGGCATCTTTGCCTATTTTTTCGCCGTTGAGGGTTAACGTTAGGTCTTGACCTGATTTTGTACCGACTAACCCCATACGTACTGGAATATGCAGCGGCAGTTTATCCGGCTGGCCTGGTGTCGCGGGCGTGCGCTGACGCAACGTTAAATGATATTCGCCATGCACATAGTCATACTCGCCGTGAGCATCAATATCCGGCGTACCTGCCTGGGAGTACCAACGCATAAACTGGCTTAAATCCTCGCCGGAGGTTTCCGCCATGCAGCCTACAAAGTCTTCAATCGTCACCGCTTGGCCATCGAATCGCTCAAAGTAAAGGTTTGAGCCGCGACGGAAATTTTCTTCCCCCACTAAATTACGCAGCATGCGTACGACTTCTGCCCCCTTCTCATAAATCGTCAGGGTGTAGAAGTTGGTAATTTCAATAAAGTGGTCAGGGCGAATCGGATGCGCCGTAGGACCAGCATCTTCGGCAAACTGTGCCGTGCGGAAAAAGGAGACATCCTGGATGCGCTTAACCGGTGCTGAATTGGTATCCGCCGAGAAGCACTGATCACGGAAGACCGTAAAGCCCTCTTTCAGCGAAAGCTGGAACCAGTCGCGACAGGTGACACGATTGCCTGACCAGTTATGAAAGTATTCGTGGGCGACGATGCCTTCAACATTCTGAAAGGCGGTATCGGTAGCGGTATGGGGATGCGTCAGCACCGCGGCGGAGTTAAAGATATTAAGGCCTTTATTCTCCATCGCCCCCATATTGAAATCATTGACGGCCACGATCATAAATAGATCCAGGTCGTACTCACGACCATAAGCCTGCTCATCCCACTCCATGGCCCTTTTCAACGAGGCCATAGCATGTTCGGTCTTATCCAGGTTCTCTTGCTCCACCCAAATTTGCAGCGTGACCTCGCGACCGCTCATGGTGGTGAAGTGGTCTTCTACGCGATGCAGGTTGCCTGCCACTAGAGCGAATAGGTAACAGGGTTTGGGATGCGGATCTTCCCAGGTGACGAAATGACGACCACCTTCCAGCTCGCCGCGCTCTAACGGGTTACCGTTAGCCAGTAATACTGGTTCACGCTGCTGATCGCCGATCACCGTGACCTTGAAGGTCGCCATGACATCTGGGCGGTCGGGGTAAAAGGTAATACGTCGAAAACCCTCGGCTTCGCACTGAGTACAGTACATGCCGTTGGACTGATAAAGCCCTTCTAACGCCGTGTTCTCTTGCGGTGCGATCTCTACCTCACTCTCCAACACAAACCGCTCTGGAACATTGGCAATACTTAGGGTCTCTGCATCTACTTGATACGCGGATTCATTCAGCGGCGTTGCATCGATCGACAGGGAGATGAGCTTTAAATGTTCGCCGTTTAACACCAGCGGCGCATTCGCGTCAGCCTTCGCATGTCGCTCTATCAACAGTCGCGCTTTCACACGGGTCGCGGCGGGGTCAAGATCAAACGTCAGCTCGGTATGAGTTACCCGGTAAGCGGGTGGCTGGTAGTCGCTTAAATAAACCGGCTGCGGATCAGACATAATGCGTGACTCCTGTATAAAACGAATATTTATATAGTTAATACCAGGTGACGGCGGCGAGTGGCGCTGCCCTGCTAGTTAGTCGCGGAAGTTATCAAACTGGAGCGGCAAATCCGGCCCCTCTTCGCCCCGCAGCAACGCCATAACAGCTTGTAAATCGTCGCGCTTTTTACCCGTTACCCGCACCTTCTCACCCTGAATTTGTGCCTGTACTTTGAGCTTACTGGCTTTGATGCGCTTAACCACATCTTTGGCTTCCGCCGCATCAAGCCCTTCCTTTAAAGCAACTTCCTGGCGGGCTTTTACACCGGAAAGCACCGGGTCTTGAACGTCCATACAGCGGGCATCAATGCCACGGGCGATAAGACGGGCTCGCAGCACATCAAGCATTTGCTTAAGCTGGAAATCAACTTCCGCCTCTAGCTGCACTTTATCGCCTTCCAAAGTGAAGCTGGCGTCGACGCCTTTAAAATCAAAACGCGACTGCACTTCGCGGTTGGCTTGATCAACGGCGTTAGCACCTTCGTGCTTATCGAACTCTGAGACAATATCAAATGAAGGCATGATGTAATTCCTGACAAGACATGACCACCTATTCTAGAGCAGCCAGCCCCCTAGGGGCCAATTCTGTTGTTTATCTCTTGTCCTTTTCGGTTTTGAAGCATGTTTTATTGAACCAAAACTTGATTATTGCCCACCTAAATCTATACAAAAGTTATCCATTAAGCTCTTCAAAAAGATGTTCAACCCCTGTTAGATGACTTAGGCTAGCGCGATAACCTTCTTGCCATCTTAAAAAACGTTACCCCCCAGGAGACATCATGAGTGACCGCGAGATCCGCCATAAAGCCTCCATGCAGAAGTTGAAAGCACGCGTAGATGAGAAAGTCGCCAGTGCCGACGAGCAGCGCGGCCTAATCATTGTTAACACCGGTAACGGCAAAGGCAAAACCACCGCAGCCTGGGGGACGGTCACCCGTGCCTTGGGTTATGGCTATAAAGTTGGCGTGGTGCAGTTTATTAAAGGTCTCTGGGAGTGCGGCGAACGTAACCGATTGGAGGAAGATACCAATCTTGAGGTAGCGATAATGGCCACCGGCTTTACCTGGGACACCCAGAATCGCCAAGCGGACACAGAGGCGTGCCACGCAGTATGGAAAGACGCCGAGCGTATGTTAGCGGACCCAGAGATCTATCTGGTGGTGCTTGATGAGATTACCTATATGCTCAAGTTTGGTTACTTGGACATTGAAACCGTTAAACAAGCGCTGGAGAAACGCCCGACGGAACAGACGGTGATTATTACGGGAAGAAATGCCCATCGCGAGCTAGTCGCCATGGCCGATACGGTGACCGAAATGCAGGAGGTTCGTCATGCCTTCAATAACGGCTTACAAGCGCGCCGTGGCATCGACTTTTAAATATAAGCTGATACATACAGAAAAGGGGCAACTCCGTTGCCCCTTTTGCTCATCTGCTCATCAATAGCCAGCTTGAACCGTTATTAACTATCGAACGGGTTACGCAGCACGATGGTTTCCATACGGTCTGGACCAGTAGAAATGATATCGATACTTGTACCCACCTGCTCTTCAAGGAAGCTGATGTAGGCGCGGGCATTGGCAGGCAAATCTTCGACCTGTTTAGCGCCCAACGTGGACTCTTTCCAGCCAGGTAAATCCTGATAAAGCGGTTCGACGGCTTCGTAGCCTTCTGAATCCACAGGGTTATCCAATACGTCGCCATCTTTACTGCGATAGCCAACGCAGACGCGGATATTTTCCAACCCATCCAGTACATCCAGCTTGGTCAGGCAGATGCCGGAGACCGAGTTGATCTGCACCGCGTGACGCAGGGCCACGGCGTCAAACCAACCGCAGCGGCGTGCACGGCCAGTCGTGGCACCAAACTCATGACCACGCTCGGCAAGGTGGCGGCCATCAACGTCAAATAGCTCAGTGGGGAATGGGCCTGAGCCAACGCGAGTGGTATATGCCTTAGTAATGCCCAGCACGTAATCCAAATAAAGCGGGCCGACGCCAGAGCCTGTGGCCGTGCCACCTGCAGTGGTGTTTGAGCTGGTTACGTACGGGTAGGTACCGTGGTCGATATCCAGCAGCGAGCCTTGAGCACCTTCAAACAGGATGTTCTCACCAGCTTTACGGAGGTCGTGCACCATGCTGACAGTGTCGCAGACCATTGGGCGCAGCTCTTCAGCCATCTGCATTGCAGTATCCAGCACTTCCTGGAAGTCGACCGCCGGTTCGCCGTGGTAATTCACCAACACGAAGTTGTGGTAGTCGAGCACTTCGCCCAGCTTGGAAGCAAAGCGCTCGCGATGAAGCATATCGCCTAAGCGCAGGCCACGGCGGGCCACTTTATCTTCGTAAGCGGGACCAATGCCACGGCCGGTGGTGCCAATTTTAGCGATGCCCCGGGCCTTTTCACGGGCCTGATCCAGGCGCACATGGTAAGGCAGGATCAGCGGACAAGCGGGTGAAAGACGCAGGCGCTCACGTACCGGTACGCCTTTGGCTTCCAGCTCACGGATCTCTTTGATCAGCGCTTCAGGTGAAAGCACCACGCCATTACCAATCACGCAGGTTTTGCCTGGACGCAAAACGCCGGAAGGAATCAGGTGAAGAACGGTTTTTTCACCGTCGATGACCAGCGTATGGCCAGCATTGTGACCACCTTGGAAACGCACCACGGCGGATGCTGATTCAGTCAACAGGTCAACAATCTTACCTTTGCCCTCGTCACCCCATTGGGTGCCCAGCACTACGACATTCTTACCCATTATGATGCACTCGTCTCTTGTGTCAGGGCCGTTGGCTGCCAACGACCATTGATAAGCTCAAGACGGCGGTCACATTCATGCTCCGCCGGCCCAGTACGCTGCCCAGGCAGCGCTTGAATCACGCGTTCCCCTTGCTCACGCAGTGCAACAATGGCAGCGTTGAGCGACTCCTCCTGCTGGGCGGGTGCCCAAATACTACCGCGACTCGGGGCAGCCAGCGCCAACGACGCCAGTTGTTTAAGATCCATCGAGAAACCGGTAGCGGGGCGAGCACGACCAAAGGCACGCCCTGTATCGTCATAACGCCCGCCTTTAGCAAGCGCATGCCCATAGCCCGGCACGTAGGCGGCAAACATCATACCGGTATGGTATTGATAGCCACGCAACTCAGCCAAGTCAAAGTAGAGCGACACATCAAAGCGCGCCAATACGCCTTGATAGAGCGCATCCAACTGATCCAATGCCGCCGTGACTGAGGCAGGAGCGCCCGCAAAACGCTCGCGCGCCTGGCTTAAAATATCCGCTCCGCCATGCAGCTCACCAAGCGCCAACAGCATATCCGCTAATGCCGGGTCACTAACACTAGCGTCTACAAGCTGTGCTAATTGCGTAGGTGATTTTAGCGCCAGCGCTTCAAATAGCGCGCTTTCCTGCTCATCACTGAGCGCTGCTGCTTCAACTAGGCTGCGGTAAATACCGATGTGCCCAAGCGCTAAGTGGATCTCCTGAGCGCCGGCCGCTTTCATACTGGCCAGCGCCAAGTGAATAATTTCACTGTCAGCCTCAAGCCCGGCATGGCCAAACAGTTCAGCGCCTACCTGCACGGGGCTACGCCCGCCTTGGTGCTGATCCGCCTTTGCACGCAATACGTTGGTGCAATAACAAAGGCGCACTGGGCCCTGTCGCTTAAGCGAATGGGCATCCATACGCGCCACTTGCGGCGTTACGTCAGCGGAGGCACCCATCATGCGGCCGGTTAGCTGGTCGGTCAGCTTAAAGGTCTGCAGATCGAGATCTGTACCCGTACCTGTTAACAAGGAGTCCAGAAACTCCACCGGCGGCGGCATTACTTGGTCATAGCCCCAGCAATGGTAAAGATCGAGCAGCGCGCGGCGCAGCTCTTCCATGCGGCTTGCCTGAGGCGGAAGCACCTCATCCATGCCGTCGGGCAGTAGCCAGCGGTCAGCGATGGTCATGTGAACAATCCTGCAAGACGATGAAGGCCCAACAAACTCAAGCAGTAACGAAGCAATATGATTGCCGACGCCAGCGTTAAATGAGGGCCACAAAAAAACCGGGCGACGCCCGGTTGATAAATTCTATCACGTTTATTGGCCGGATAAACCCCGCCAAGCCCTAGGAATGACGAGACGAGGTGCACCGGCCAAAAGCGACTTACTCGCTGTCGCTACCTTCCGGCTCTGGGTTACGCAAATAGCGGAAGAAATCGCTATTCGGCTCCAGCACCATCAGATTGCCATCGTCAGCAAAGCTTTCGCGATAAGCTTCTAGGCTGCGCCAGAAGGAGAAGAACTCCTGATTCTGGCCATACGCCTCAGAGAAGATCGCAGCAGCCTGGGCATCACCTTCACCACGCAGTGTTTCGGAGCGCTCATTGGCTTGAGCAAGCAACACCTGGCGGCGACGATCTGCGTTGGCCCGAATACGCTCAGCCTCTTCCTGACCTTGAGCACGCCACTCGCGAGCTTCACGCTCACGCTCGGAGCGCATACGGTCAAAAACAGCTGCCGAGACGTCTTCAGGCAGGTCGATCCGCTTAATACGAATATCGCGGATAGCCACACCTAGCTCTTCACGCATTAGCTCATCGAGCTCGGCGGTGGGGCCGGTCATCAGGTCATCACGTCGTTCAGCGATGATTTCCTGAAGATTCAAACGACCAAATTCATTACGCAGGCTTTCATCCACGCGCGGTTGAATCAGGCGAATAGCCATCAACTCATCGCCAGCGGTCGCCTCGTAGTAGCGCGTTGGGTTAATAACTTGCCACTTAACGTAGGAGTCAACGATTACCGCTTTCTGCTCAAGCGTCAGATAACGGCTAGTATCGGTATCCAGCGTCAGCAAACGCGTATCAAACTTACGAATCGTTTGCGCGATCGGCACTTTTGCGTGCAAACCAGGCTGAATATTCTCTTCGATGACTTCACCAAAACGCAGCTTAACGGCACGTTCAGTTTCGTCTACCACGTACAGAGTGTTGCTCGCCAGCCACGCCACGGCAGCCAGACCACCAACAATCAGCAGGGATCGATTATTAATCATTTACCGGCCCTCCCTGCGGATGGAGTTACTACTATTGGTATTCGTTGATGAGCTACTCTGGGTACTGCGTAGCCGCTCAAGCACATCCGCGTCCAACTGCTCATCACTGCTATTCTCGCTATTGCCAGACGATGAATTGCTGCGATTACCACTAGTACCGCCGCGCATTTGATCCAGCGGGAGATACATTAAGGGGGCGTTTTCGCTCACATCCAGCAGCACTTTCGGCGAATTACTAAACACATCTTCCATAGTGTCTAGATACATACGCTCGCGCATGATATCCGGCGCATTACCGTACTCGGAGAGTAGCGAGTTAAAGCGGTTGGCTTGACCCTGTGCTTCAGCAACCACCGACTCACGGTAACCCTGGCCCTGTTCAACCACACGCTGGGCCTGACCCTGGGCAGCCGGGATAATCGCATTGGCGTAAGCCATACCTTCGTTGATCGTACGCTGGCGATCTTCACGGGCACGGATAACGTCATCAAAGGCATCAATTACCGGCGCAGGCGCAGACGTCGACTCAATGTTGATGGTTTGTAATCGAATACCAGCACCATAGTTATCGAGATAGGACTGGAGACGACTAGAAACAGAGCTACCCAGAATCTCACGACCCGAGGTCAGGATATCGATCATATCAGTACCGCCAACCACGTGACGCAGCGCCGAGTCCAACGCATTCTCAATAGAGATAGCGGGATCACGTACGTTTAGAACGAAATCACGGGGATTAGCGACTTGGTACTGTGCTGAAATTTCCACTTCAACGATGTTTTCGTCGCGGGTCAGCATGGACTGCGTTTGAGTCAATGACCGCACGCGCGTCACATTCACCATCCGCACATCATCAATCAACGGCGGATTCCACTGCAGGCCGGGTTCTACAATGCCCTGGAACTCGCCAAAACGAAGCACAACACCACGCTCGGATTGATCGACTAAGTAAAAGCCCATCGCAGCCCAAATCGCCAGCGCAACAATAATCAGTAAGCCAGGCAAAGCGAAAGGATTACGGCTTTTACCGCTACCGCCACCACCATCGCTTTTTTTACTGCCGCCTTTTTTACCGCCACCCAGCATACTGTTGAGCTTATCCTGAAATTTTTTCAGCGCTTCATCCAGATCAGGAGGACCTTGGTTACCGCCTCCTTTATTGCCGTTGTTGCCACCATTATTACTGCCACGGTTTCCATCATTATCATTTCCACCGCGTCGGCCGCCACTACTCCAAGGGTCGTGCTGGTTGCCACCACCAGGCTCATTCCAGGCCATACTTCGTCTCCACTAAGGTATTCGCTAACGCAAATGCCAGCGTTTTAAACGATAGCATCGCGTTTTGATATTATTGCTCTATAAACCTTGTACCATTTTTATACAAAGCAGAATACAAGCAGTGCTTTAAGATTCGTAATGAGTAGCCTACCACTCATCGGATTCTTGTAACGCTACCGGTAAATAAGTATTGGCACGCTCGCCTAATTGAGCCATCAACTGATTAAAATCGCGCCGCGGCAAACGCACATCTAGCACCGAATGCCCCTGCTCATCAAAAGCTTCCTCACGAACTGCATTTAGTTCGTGAAGACCAGCACGCAGCTTACCTTGCTCAGGGTTAAGTGTCAGCGAGAAGCCAATCACATCGTTTGCTAAGCGTTCGGTCAGTGCTTCATGAAGTAATTCAAGCCCCTGGCCCTGCTGCGCTGAGAGCCAAACCACCTCTGGCACACCATGACCATCACGTTCAATACGCGGCGCGCTGTCGAGCTTATCAATTTTATTCATGACTTTGAGCACTGGCACATCATCTGCACCAATCTCTTTTAGCACTAGCTCCACCTGCTCCACATTTAATTCGCGGTCAGGATCTGCTGCATCAATCACGTGTACCAGCAGCGACGCTTCTGAAGCCTCTTGAAGCGTCGCTTGAAACGCCTCGACCAACTTGTGCGGTAAATGACGGATAAACCCGACGGTGTCCGCCATTACCACAGGCCCGACGTCTTCAATTTCAAGCCGCCGCAGCGTTGGGTCTAGTGTGGCAAACAGCTGATCAGCGGCGTAAACATCAGAGTTAGTTAACGCGTTGAATAACGTCGATTTACCCGCGTTGGTATAGCCCACCAGCGATACACTGTGGATTTCAGCGCGAGCACGGGCGCGACGATTCTGGTCGCGCTGGCTACGCACTTTATCCAGCCGCTTGTGAATCGATTTAATCCGTCCACGCAGCAGGCGTCGGTCAGTTTCAAGCTGAGTTTCACCCGGGCCGCGCAGGCCAATCCCGCCTTTTTGGCGCTCAAGGTGCGTCCACCCGCGCACTAGGCGAGTCGACATATATTCAAGTTGAGCAAGCTCTACTTGCAGCTTACCTTCATGCGTTCTTGCCCGCTGCGCAAAAATATCGAGAATAAGACCGGTACGGTCAAGCACTCGGCACTTGAGCTCTTGCTCAACATTGCGCTCTTGAGAGGGACTTAAGCTGTGGTTGAAGATCACCAATTCTGCCGCGTGAGCCGCGAGCAGTGCCCGCAACTCTTCCAGCTTTCCTGACCCAATAAATGTGCGTGAGTCAGGCCGGTGGCGGCTGGCAGTGAGTAGAGTCGCAGGCTCTGCACCCGCAGAGCGCACGAGCTCTAGAAACTCACCCGGGTCTTCACGTTTTTGCTCATCATGGAAATCGACATGAACAAGAACTGCCGTTTCACCGGCGTCTGGGCGTTCGAAAAACAATCAATACCTCGTGGAATCTCTTGCTTATCCAGCGGTGTTAAATCTCCGCGTCTTGCTCTGCCGGGTCTTGCGCAGGCAAGCGTACGTTACGAGACGGAACCACCGTAGAAATAGCGTGTTTATAAACCATCTGACTGACGGTATTGCGCAACAAGATAACAAACTGGTCAAACGATTCGATCTGGCCCTGAAGCTTAATGCCGTTGACCAAAAAGATGGAGACCGGAATGCGCTCTTTGCGCAGAATGTTCAAGTACGGGTCTTGAAGGGACTGCCCTTTGGACATGTTGCTCTCCCTAAAACTGTCGTTGGGGTTAATTATCAAATGGCGTGCCCTACTAGTGCTACGCCGCAATCTTTTTGCCCGAAAGGCCTAATGTTGCCGAAAAGGCCAAGTGACCATTCGAAAACATACGCTTACTAAATTACTATCTTGAAGAACTATCTTACGCTAAGCACCGCTTTCACGCACGAGTTTCAACACCTTATCAAGCGCGTCAGGGCGCTGCGAATCTACCCATTCAAGCGATGGCCAGCTTCTTAACCACGTTAGCTGACGCTTTGCGAGCTGGCGAGTCGCGATTATGCCCCGCTCAACAAGCGTGGCGTAATCATACTCACCTTCCAGGTACTCCCACACTTGACGATAACCAACACTCTTCATCGCCGGTAGGCCTAAATGTAAGTCATTACGCTTTTTGAGGGCAGTGACTTCATTTATCAAGCCCTCATCCATCATTAGTTCAAAGCGCTTAGCGATACGTTGATGCAAAAGGGCACGATCACTAGGCGCCAACGCTATCGACAACACGCGCCATGGAAAGGTTTCAGGCTGTTGCTCCGCCCATAACTCACTCATTGGCCGTCCGCTGGCATAATATACTTCTAGCGCACGTATTAAGCGCTGAGGATCATTGGGATGGATACGCTGAGCAGAAACTGCATCCACCTCGGCCAACCGTTTATGCAGCGACTCCAGTCCCTCATATTGCCATTGCGTTTCAAGTTGTTGGCGAATGATCGGATCAGCAGAAGGCAAATTGGCCACACCCTCTATCAGCCGCTTGTAATAAAGCATGGTACCGCCGACCAACAGAGGAACCCGGCCCGCCGCGCTGATTTGTCGCATCAGTTTTATCGCATCTTCACGGAAGTCAGCCGCTGAATAGGGCTCAGCCGGGTCGCGGATATCAATCAGGTGATGGGGTGCACGAGCAAGTTCAGCGGCACTAGGTTTGGCGCTACCAATATCCATACCGCGATACACCATAGCTGAATCAACGCTGATCAGTTCATGCCCTAAGCGCTCATGCAACGCCATCGCGGTATCGGTTTTCCCGGCCGCTGTCGGGCCCATCAAAAAAATTGCCCAAGGGCGCGTATCAGCCATGCGCGGGTAGTGCTCCAATATTTATCAGAAATTAAATTTTCGATCGTGCTGCTATTGGCCTCTTAAGAACAGCCGATCAAGCGCTTTTAGCCCCATCTGCGTCCAGGTGGGCCGGCCATGATTGCACTGATCACTGCGCTCAGTGCGCTCCATGTCGCGCAGCAGCGCGTTCATTTCTTCGATCGTAAGCCGCCGATTAGCACGCACGCTGCCATGGCACGCCATGGTAGAGAGTAGCTCATGCAGCCGCGCTTCGACCTGATGAGTGCGCCCATAGCGCGCCAACTCCTCTAGCATTTGTCGCACTAAAGCCTCAGGGTCCGCCTGGGAGAGCAACGCTGGCAACTGGCGCACCAGCAGCGTTTCCGGTCCGGCAACATCCAGCTCAATGCCCAGCTTGGCGATAGCCGCTTGCTCACTCTCAGCCGTCGCCACTTCTGCCCGACTAGCGGCGATAGAAACCGGCACTAGCAGCGGCTGGGCATCTAATCCTTTAGCAGCCGCTAGCTGTGTTTTCATACGCTCATAGACAATTCGCTCATGGGCGGCATGCATATCCACCACCACCAACCCCTGATCGTTCTGGGCCAGAATATAAATACCGTGCAGCTGCCCCAGCGCAAACCCAAGCGGCGGCGCCACTGTGGGGTCGTTATCAGGCATCGCCAGCGGCGCTTCCCGCACTTCGTATTCGCCTTCACTCGCCACGCCAACCTGCGGCGTTAACAGCGTCTCTTCGTGATTGGGGTGGAGCGCCTGATACCCTTGCATAAAGCGGCGTACGCGCTCAGCACCAGGATGGCGATCCGGAGAGTGAGTCAGCGCAATGCCCTGCTGCTGCCAGCGAGGCTGCTCGACGTTTTCACATGCCTCCGCACCTACCTGGGGCGGCTGACCACGCTCTAGCTGCTGAGAAGCAACGACACCATTCGCCTCTTCGTCGCTATTTTCGTCACCGCTTTCTGCAGGCTTAGAGGACGCCAAGCAGTGATGCAGGCTGGAGTACAGAAAATCGTGCACCATACGGCCGTCGCGAAAACGGACTTCATGCTTGGTAGGGTGAACATTGACGTCCACTACATCCGGATCAAGCTCCAGATAGAGCACAAACACCGGATGCCGACCGTTAAACAGCACATCGCGATACGCCTGACGCACCGCATGGGCCACCAAGCGGTCACGCACCACTCGGCCATTAACGAAAAAGTATTGTTGATCAGCCTGAGAGCGGGAGTGAGTCGGCAGTCCCACCCAACCACTTAGTCGCAAACCACCCGCTTCGCGTTCGATATAGCGGGCGTGCTCAATAAAGTTTTTACCTAGCAGCGAGGCAATTCGCCGCTCGCGAGCTGCCGCCGAGTGTCCAGGAGGAAGTTGATGAATCACTTTTTGGTTGTGGCGCAATACCCAGGCGATGTCGTAGCGCGATAGCGCCTGGCGGCGAAACGCCTCTTCAACATGCGCAAATTCGGTCTTTTCGGTACGTAGAAACTTGCGACGAGCGGGAGTGTTAAAAAACAGATCGCGCACGCCAACGCTGGTACCTCGAGGGTGCGGCGCAGGCGTCACTCGGGCATCCATTCCTCGCCCTTCCGCGACCACCCGCCAGCCATGACGAGGGTCTTCCTCAGCGTTGGAGATCAGCTCAAGCCGGGAAACAGAGCTGATCGAGGCCAGCGCCTCCCCCCTGAAACCTAACGAGCTAACGCCTTCCAGGTCTTCGAGGCTGCCAATCTTACTGGTGGCATGACGCGCCAGAGCTAGCGGCAAATCCTCTTCGCCGATACCAATGCCATCATCACGCACCTTAATAAGCCGCGTTCCGCCCTGCTCAATTTCTACTTCAATGCGCTGGCTACCCGCATCAATGGCGTTTTCAATCAGCTCTTTTGTCACCGACGAGGGGCGCTCAACCACCTCGCCAGCGGCAATCTGATTGGCCAAACGTGGGTCGAGCACATGAATTCGCGGCTCAGCTGCGGTCATCTCAGTCAACACGACACCTCAAGAACGATTTTTCATGAACGGGGAATTTGTAACACTTGGCCAACCCGTATCACATCACCATTAATATCATTGGCCTGCTTCAATTGATTAACCGGCACACCGTGACGTACAGCAATCGCCGACAGGGTATCGCCCGACTGGATACGGTATTCATTACCCGCAGGACTACGTTGATTATCGCGCTGCCAGGCAAGCAAACTGGCGGGCGGCGGGTAACGCTGGAAGTGCTCGCGCAAGCCACTGAAAATAGCCTGGGAAAGCCCTCCCTGATGAACCGGATCGCGCAGGCGACGCTCTTCGTCAGGGTTGGATATAAAGCCCACCTCAATCAATAGCGAAGGAATATCAGGAGACTTCAGTACCATAAACCCGGCCTGTTCCACTCGTGATTTATGCAACCGATTCACTCGTCCTAATTGTTCCAGCACTTGCCCGCCGATAGAGAGCGAATCATTCAACGTCGCGGTCATGGTGAGATCTAAAAGTACGCCACGCAGCACCTGGTCTTTGTCTCGCAGCGACAAGCTACCATCGACGCCGCCGATCAAGTCGGAACGGTTTTCACTATCCGCCAGCCACTGGGCGGTTTCCGAGGTAGCACCACGTTGAGAGAGCGCATAAACCGAGCTGCCTTGAGGGCGAGGGCTAGTAAAGGCGTCGGCGTGCACCGAGACAAAAAAGTCGGCTTTTTGCTCACGAGCCAAGGCGGTACGTTGACGAAGCCCCAGATAATAGTCGCCATCACGAACCAGCACGGCTTTAAAACCTTCGGTGCCGTTAACCTCCGAGGCTAAACGGCGGGCGATTTCCAGCACCACATCTTTTTCACGCGTGCCTGAAGGCCCAATGGCGCCTGGGTCTTCCCCACCGTGCCCAGCATCAACCGCAATAATAATATCTCTACGCGGATGCGGCTTGGCTTCCTGCACGGCCGCCGGCGCTTCATTACGGGGTGGCTCTACACTGCCAGGCAGTTGAGCTTGAGTCGAGGCACGCTGCGCCTGAATCTCCTGCTCACGAATCATCGCCTCGATAGGGTCAATGGGATTCTCAACGGCACTTTCACCCGGATACTCGAGATCAACTACCAAGCGATGCCCATACTGATCATTAGGCGTCAGGGTAAAATGGCGCGGCTCTATAGCTCGATTAAGCTCAAGCACTACGCGTAAACCGCCGCCCTCCCGCTTACCAGTTCGCACTGAGGTAATGGCACTGTCATGCAGCGGCAGCGTGCTCGGGTCGGTGTCCATTTGCGTATCGTCTAAATCAATCACTAAACGCGCAGGATTCTGCAACGAAAACACATTGGCGTTGGTGGCCGCAGACAGGTCAAATACCAGACGCGCATGATCAGGCGCCGCCCACAAGCGCATGCTTTCTACGCTCGACGCTTGCACATCAACCGCCACAAGGGCAAAAAAACTAACGGCTAATAAACGCAATACACGAGCCGCCGCGGCCTTCATTTCCATTGAATCACACCATTCTCCAACTGATCGTCGCTTATCTTACTTTCTTCACGGATCTCACTTGTTTCACCGACTTGGCTTGCTTCACGGACCTGGCGCTGTAGCAATGCCAGTATACGCGAGCCCAAATCACTGCAAGCCGTTAAAGAGGCCAAACGGCCTTGAGCAGCGACTGTCAAAACAAGGCGAAGGTCGGGCGTTGGCAACCACCCTTCCCCGCGGCTGGGCCACTCAATAATACACAGCGCATCGTCGGCTAATACATCGCGACCGCCGATAAACTCAAGCTCTTCTGGATCTGACAAACGATACAGATCTAAATGATACACGCGCTGAGAACCCAGTTCGTAGGGCTCTATCAGCGTATAGGTGGGGCTTTTCACCGCCCCTTGATGGCCGTAAGCCCGTAGAACACCCCGTGTTAACGTGGTCTTACCGGCGCCTAACTCACCTTCCAGGTAGATCAACCCACGACCTTGTAATACCAGCCCTAGCGCTTCGCCAAACGCGACCTGAGCCTCTTCGTTGTCTAATTTCACCTGCATGTGGGCTGCCTTCACGGATTAATCAATATTCGCGCATAGGATGCCAGATCACTCGCCAGCAGGCCACGCTCGCCTTCTTGTTGTGCTGCTCGATCAGCCGCTAACGCGTGCACCATCGTGGCTAGCCACGCACTGAACTCCACATCTCCGCGCTGCGCCATCAATGCACCCAGCATGCCACTGAGCACATCGCCCATGCCACCGCTAGCCATGCCTGGATTCCCGTAGGGGCACACCACTAAACCAGTGGGGCCAGCAATCAAGCTACCAGCGCCTTTCAAAACCACCACGCCGCCACGTGCCCGCTGCAGTGCCTGGGCAGCGGCGGGTCGATCGGCCTGAATATCCGCCACGGAACAGCCCAATAGCCGCGCTGCTTCACCAGGATGCGGCGTTAATATCCAATTATCGCGCCGAACATCTGGCCACTGGCGTGCTAAAAGATTCAGCCCATCAGCATCTACTACCAACGGCGCGTCTGACTGCAGAGCACTCTGTAAAACGGCCTGCCCCCAGGCCGCCTGACCAAGCCCCGGACCTACCACGACCACATCGACCATCGCAGGTAGCTCAGCCGCTTCAGCGCCACCGCGCACGCTGTGGACCATTACTTCCGGGCAGCGTACCAAACTCGCGGCGACATGCTCAGGGGCCGTCGCCAAGCTCACCTTACCCGCCCCCATCCGCGCAGCGGCCTGGCTGGCCAGTAGCGCCGCACCGCCAAAGCCGGGAGCACCGCCCATCACCAGTACATGCCCCATCGAACCTTTATGGCTCGTGCGCAGCCGGGGAGCAAAGGCATCCGCTAAGAGCGAATCATCCAGCCGCCAAGCGGTGGCTGGAATATCAAAATATGCCTGAGCTTTAACACCTAGTGGGCGAAAGTCGATCTCACCGGTATAAGCGGGTGCATCACCAGTATGCAAACCGATCTTATCGCCAATAAAGGTCACCGTGCAGGCAGCCTTAACGGCAAGTCCTGGCGCGGCGCCGGTATCAGCAACCAATCCCGAGGGAATATCAATTGCCAGTACCGGCCTCTGAGCAGCATTGATCATTTCGATGGCACGCCGAAACCGGCCCTCTACCTCGCCCGTCAAACCGGTGCCTAACAAGGCATCAATAATGACTTCGCCCGTCAATACAGTGTTGGCTTCCCACTCTTCGCAACCTACGCCCGCGGAGGTTGCCAATTGTGCAGCGCGGGCTGCGTCTCCGCTTAGCTCATCAAGAGGCTTCAGCGTCACTCGCTGCACTTTGAGGCCAGACTGCATAGCCAGCGCTGCCAGCACATGACCGTCACCCCCGTTATTACCACTTCCACACATGACGGTTAAGCTGCGCGCCTGAGGCCAGCGTGAACGAAAGCTGTGCCAAGCGCTTGAGGCGGCGCGCTGCATCAATGCAAAACCATCGATACCACCGGCAATGGTGCGCCGGTCGAGCTCGCGCACCTGGGCGGCTTTATATAGAGGGCGTAGCATGGAAGTATTCGGGATCGTCACGATCTCTCCTTTCACATGTTTTGATGGCTGCTGATGCGTTAGCATAGCGCGCTTAATGCCTTGCTGTTGATTGACTATGTCTAATTCCACTGCCTTTGCACGTTCTGATAGTGCAATGACTGACCAAAAACTTGCTCGCCTTGCCGACCTGATTAAAACCTGGGGGCGAGAGCTGGGCTTTCAGCAAGTCGGCATTACTGACACTGAATTGTCGGCCCATGAAAGCCATCTCGACGCGTGGCTGGAAAATGACTACCACGGCGAGATGGGCTTTATGGCCAAGCATGGCAGCAAGCGCACTCGCCCCGCAGAGCTTGAACCCGGCACTCAGCGCATTATCAGCGTACGCATGGATTATCTGCCCGCTGAAGTGGAAAGCACCAAGGTACTGGGCCAGCCCAACCGCGCCTATGTATCGCGTTACGCCCTAGGGCGCGATTATCACAAGCTAATGCGTAAACGGTTAGCCCAATTAGCAAAAAATATTGAGCAAGAAGTAGGCGAATTTGGTTACCGCGCTTTTGTCGACTCAGCACCGGTAATGGAGCGCGCGCTGGCCCAAAAAGCCGGGCTTGGCTGGTTCGGCAAAAATGCCATGCTGCTTAACCCCAAAGCGGGCTCGCTGTTTTTTCTGGGCGAACTCTATACTGATCTTCCCCTACCTATCGATGCGCCATTTGAGCAAGAGCACTGCGGCAGCTGCAGCGCTTGCCGCACCGCCTGCCCCACCGGCGCTATTGTTGATGATAAGGTGGTCGACTCGCGCAAGTGCATTTCGTATCTCACTATCGAACTACACGGCGCCATACCGGTTGAGTTTCGCCGCGCCATGGGCAACCGTATTTACGGCTGCGACGATTGCCAACTGGTATGCCCTTTTACCCGCTTTACCCGCATGACCCAGGAAGATGACTTTGCGCCGCGCCATGATTTAGATCGCGCTACGCTAATCAGCCTGTTTGCCTGGGGCGAGGCGGAGTTCCTGGATAAAACCGCTGGCAGCCCTATTCGGCGCATTGGCTACGAGCGCTGGCTGCGCAATATCGCCGTAGGCCTAGGAAACGCCCCTTGGAGCGAGGCCGTGGAAGCCGCGCTATGGGCGCGCCGAGCCTACCCAAGCGAACTGGTGCGTGAACACGTCGCCTGGGCGCTTGAGGAACAGCGCCTCAAGCGCGGCAGGCGCATTGCCACCGATATGTCTTAACCGCTTTACTCTTCTTCGTCGCTGCGCTGCTCAACGCGCAAAAACGTATTACGGTAGTGAGCCAGTTCAGCAATCGACTCTTTAATATCATCCATCGCCAGGTGAACATTCTGTTTACTAAAGCCCGCCAAGGCGCCTGGATTCCAGCGTTTGGCCACTTCTTTTATGGTAGACACATCAAGATTGCGGTAGTGGAAAAAGTTGAGCAGCGCAGGCATTTCACGCTCAAGAAAACGCCGATCCTGGTGGATGCTGTTGCCACACATGGGTGACGATCCGGCCACTGCGTACTGCTGCAGAAACGCCAGCGTTTGCTGCTCAGCTTCGGCAGTTTCCAATTGGCTTGCTTTCACCCGGGCGACTAATCCCGACTCGCCGTGGGTTTTCTGGTTCCAATCGTCCATCTGCGCCAGCAGGCTATCGGGCTGTTTCACCGCAATGACCGGCCCTTCCGCTACCACATTCAGATCGGCATCAGTAATGAGTGTGGCTACTTCAATGATGCGCTCTTTATTTGGATCTAAACCGGTCATCTCTAGGTCAATCCATACCAGCAGATCATTACGTGGCGCCGCTGAATCCGTCGTTTCGTTGCTCATTACCGTTATCCCTTTGCCTAAATGGTCATTTATATCGTGCCAGTGTGCCTTAAATAGGCCTACCAAGCAGCTATACAGGACAGCTTGCCCACTTGGTAGGTACAATGGCGTCTATTGTAACGATCATCAGGTGGTCATGAGCAAACGTAAATTAAGTCGCCAGCAGCAGTGGCGAGTCGAGAAAGTCCAGGCGGAACGTGCCCAGCGTGCTGAAAAGCGTGATGTGCAAGACGCTGAAAAACTCGCCGCTGGCGAATACGGCGCCGAACAGCCGGGCCGTGTCGTTGCTCACTTTGGACGCACCCTAGAGGTGCGCAATAGCGATAATGAACCGGTGCGCTGTCACTTACGCGCCAATCTGGATGGTCTGGTTACCGGCGACCGCGTGATATGGCGCGCCGGGCAAGAAGGCTCTGGCGTGGTGGTGGCCAGGGAAGAGCGCGACAGCGTGCTGAAGCGCCCCGATGCTCGCGGCCTGCTCAAACCGGTGGCCGCCAATATTGATCAGCTGTTGATCGTGTTTGCGGTAGAGCCTGCTCCTCACGCCAACCTTATTGACCGCTACCTGGTCGCCGCCGAGGCTACCGGCATTGCGCCAGTGCTGGTACTCAATAAAACCGACTTGCTACCAGAAGATGGCGGCGAACTCGGTAAACTGCTGGAGCGCTATCGCGATTTGGGCTATCCCGTCGTGCGTACTACCACTGCTACAGACACCGGGCTGGATGAGTTGCGCAGCCAGCTTGAAGGGCGTACCTCCGTATTCGTTGGTCAAAGCGGCGTGGGCAAATCCTCGCTAATCGACCTGCTGCTACCGGATGAAAACCTGCGTATTGGCGCGCTCTCGGAAGACTCCCGCAAGGGTACTCATACCACCACCACGGCACGTCTCTATACCATGAGCCGAGCTGACGTGGCCGATGGCGATGTCATCGACTCACCGGGTATTCGCGAGTTTGGCTTGGTGCACCTCAACGAGCAGGAAGTCACCGACGGTTTCATTGAGTTTCACGACTATATTGGTTACTGCCGTTTTCGTGATTGTCGTCACCGCAATGAGCCCGGTTGCGCTTTACTCGCAGCGGTCGAGGCAGGCAAGATTCATCCAGCACGCTTTGCCAGCTATCGACGGATTCTTGATAGTTTGGATAGCTAACGTTGATAGGAGTTACCCATGAGTATTGAAAGCCAATCGTCGGAAGCTAACCTTTTACCGCTGATTATTGAACCGGAACAGCTGCAGGCGCATTTAGATGACCCACAGCTGCTGATCATTGAGGTGCCGGTCAATGGCGACAGCTACCGTCAGGGCCATGTGCCCGGCGCCATCTTCCTCGACTTTCGCTATTTAATGCGCGGTGAAGGGCCGGTGCCGAGTGATGTTCCTAGCGTTGAGGCGCTTTCACGTCTGTTCAGCGCCTTAGGTCTAACCCGCGACACCCACGTGGTGGCCTACGATGACGAAGGCGGTGGCTGGGCGGCACGTCTTTTATGGACGTTAGAGCTCATCGGCCATACGCGTTACTCCTATTTGAATGGCGGCATACACGCCTGGCGCGATGCAGGCCTGGAAGAGAGCACCGAGCCTACCGCCCCCACCCAAAGTGAGTATCACGCTGAAATCCTCAACCCCAATGCCTTGATCACGTTTGAAGAGATCAAAGGGAAGCTCGACGATAAACACTTCGCGGTGTGGGATGCGCGCTCCAAAGATGAGTACGATGGCGTCCGAGGCAACAATAAGCACCTGGGGCACATTCCCGGTGCCGTTAATATGGACTGGCTCCACGCCATGGACCGACAGCGCGCACTGCGCATTCGCGATTACGCCGAGCTGATCACCGAACTTGGCGCCCTGGGCCTGACCCCCGATATGGAAATCGCTACCCATTGCCAGAGCCACCACCGCAGCAGCTTTACCTGGCTGGTGGGCAAGGCGCTAGGCTTTAATATACGTGGCTACGCGGGTTCCTGGGGCGAATGGGGCAACCGCGACGACACCCCGATAGAGAAGTGAAAATATAACTGTGACTCTTTCCCAAAAAGCCTTTTCGCTACTTCAATACCCCTTACCCCAACATGCGCTATCGCGCCTGACGGGTAAATTCGGCCAGTGCGATAACCGCTGGGTAAAAAACACCCTGATTAACGCCTTTATCAAACGCTTTAATGTCGACATGAGCCAGGCCTTGGAACCCGATCCTAGCGCCTATGCAACGTTCAATGACTTCTTTACCCGGGCGTTAAAAGCCGATGCGCGCCCATTAGGCGAAGGAATATTGAGCCCTGCCGATGGCACGCTCTCCCAATACGGGCGCCTGCAGGCCGGCCAACTGGTGCAAGCCAAGGGCCACACCTACTCTGCCCAGACCCTGCTGGGCGGCGACACGGCCCTGGCGGAAGAGTTTCTCGGCGGCAGTTTTGCCACTGTCTACCTCTCTCCACGGGACTATCACCGCGTACATATGCCGGTGACCGGTACATTAAGAGAAATGATCTACGTACCCGGTCGACTCTTCTCGGTCAACCAGGCAACCGCCAACTATGTGCCGGGCCTGTTTGCTCGTAACGAGCGCCTGGTGTGCATCTTTGATACCGAGCACGGCCCCATGGCAATGGTGTTAGTAGGTGCAATGATTGTAGCGGCCATAGAGACCGTCTGGTCAGGCCAGGTAACACCGCTTGCAGAACAGCCTCAGCGCATGCAGTTTGGGCAACCTATCACGCTGGAAAAGGGCGCCGAAATGGGCCGCTTCAAACTCGGCTCCACGGTAGTAATGTGCTTCACTAAACCGGTTGTCTTTGACGACTATCCTACGGGTGCCATGGTCAGCATGGGGCAAGCGCTGGGCCACATTGATAAACTGACTTATGATAGCGATGCGCCCCCTAGTAGCGAGCCGATGGTTTAGCAGCGAGGCGTAGAAAAGGCGAGCACGTCTTCCAGGCGTGCTTTGCCTAGCGCCAGTTGAATGAGGCGATCAATCCCCAGCGCGACACCCGCACCAGCTGGCATACCGTGCTCTAGAGCGGCCAGCAGACGCTCATCTACATCCACTTCCGGCAAGCCCAAGCGGCGGCGCTCAGCGTTATCATCCGTAAACCGCACTCGCTGCTCCGAGGCATCGGTCAGCTCTTGGTAACCATTGGCCAGCTCAACACCTTTCAGGTAGAGCTCGAAGCGTGAAGCCACCCACTCACCATCTACATCCTGGTGGCGTTGCGCCAGAGCGGCCTGGCTTGCGGGATAATCAACCACAACACTTAGCTCATGCTGGCCTAACTGTGGCTCGATCACCACGCTCATAAGCAGGTCAAGGCAGGTCTCGCGATCTTCACCGGCCAAGGATTGCGCAGACATTTGCGCTCGCTCCGCGGCGACCAAACGCAACTTTTCCAGCGACGTGGTAAAGGGGTCCACCTCTAGGTGGGTATGAAAAAGCTCCCGGTAACGATAATGTACGACTGGGCCAGGGAAACTGGGGAGCAGTGACATGACCAGAGTAGCCGTCTCATCGACCAGTTTATCCAGCGTAAACTGCGGCCGATACCACTCCAGCATGGTGAACTCGATATTGTGGCGAGCCCCAATTTCACCATCGCGAAAACTTTTGGCGAGCTGAAATATCGGTCCGCTACCGGCCGCCAATAACCGCTTCATATGGAATTCAGGCGAGGTTTGGAGCCATAAACGGCGCTGCCCTCTATCGGTGCGAGCCAGGGTATGAAGCGATACCAGATGCACATCCGTGCTCCCCCCCTGCCCCAATACCGGCGTTTCCACTTCCAACACGTCACGCTGGTCAAAAAACGCCCGCACTTTGGTCATTAACCGCGCACGCTCGCGGAGCGTTTCAATCGACGCCGAGGGTTGCCAATCAATGGCCATCACTGCTCCTTAGATAAGCTATAGACAAGCTATTTTTTAGCAAAAAATGGCCACGCTAAAAGCGTGGCCATCCTCATTACCAAAGCGAAAAACAACGTGAAAAGTAATTAAGCGCGAGAGACGTAGTCCCCGCTGCGCGTATCAATTTTCAACACTTCGCCCTGATTGATAAACAGCGGTACGCGCACTACAGCGCCAGATGATAGCGTAGCAGGCTTAGAGCCACCTTGCGCCGTATCGCCTTTCAAACCTGGATCAGTTTCAACCACTTCCAGCTCAATGAAGTTGGGCGGCGTCACAGAAATGGCCTTATCATTCCAAAGTGTAATGATATAGGGCACCTGCTCTTTCAGCCATTTAGCAGTATCACCCAAGGCTTTTTTTTCAACGGCGTACTGCTCAAAGGAACCATCGGTCTTCATGAAGTGCCACATGTCACCATCGGTGTAGAGGTACTCCATCTCCAAATCCATGACGTCAGCGCCTTCCAGCGAATCACCAGATTTGAAAGTCTTCTCACCCACACGGCCCGTCATCAAGTTACGCAGCTTAACGCGGTTAAACGCCTGCCCCTTGCCAGGCTTGACCAGCTCGTTTTCGACGATCGAACAGGGATCGCCGTCGAGCATTACTTTCAAACCGCCTTTGAATTCATTGGTAGAATAGTTCGCCATAATGCCTCTCAATGTTTTATTTCAGTAGCGTAAAGCTCGAAGCTACGCTTCGCCTATAGATATCGTTCTTCAATGAGTGCGCGCATGATAACCCGAAGGAGGGCTTTTTTGCAGGAGAACATCATTATTGCCGCGTTTGAAACACGCCTTACATGGCAACAGCAGCTCTCTCAAGCAATTCGAGACCCGCAGGTACTTTGCGACCGACTAGATCTGGACAAGGAGTGGCTTGCTGGCGCTCAATCAGGCCATGCTCTATTTGAAGTGCGGGTACCTGAGGCATACCTCAGCAGAATAGCCCATGGCGATATAAACGATCCACTGCTACGGCAAGTGCTGCCGCTCAGTGAAGAAACACTATCGCCCGCAGGTTACGTTTTGGATCCGCTCGAAGAGAGCGAACATCGGCCAGCCAAAGGGTTGATCCATAAGTACGCAGGCCGAGTGCTGCTGATCGCCAGCCCCACCTGTGCAATCAACTGCCGCTACTGCTTTCGCCGCCACTTTCCCTATAGCGACAACTCGCCTTCCAGGGCGCAGTGGCAGGAAGCGCTGGGTTATCTACGTGACGACTCCACTATTCATGAGGCCATTTTGTCCGGTGGTGACCCACTAGCCGCCAGCGATCGCCAGTTGGCATGGCTGGTAGAACAGCTAGAAAACATTCCACACCTTAAGCGGCTACGCATACATACCCGCCTGCCGGTGGTCATCCCTGACCGGATTAATGAAGATCTACTTGGCTGGCTGGGAACGACCCGCTTACAGAAAGTAGTGGTTCTGCATATCAACCACGCCAATGAGATTGATCAAGCGGTGGTGGATGCCTGCACGCGCTTGAAACAGGCAGGAGCAACACTGCTCAATCAAAGCGTATTGCTGCGGGATGTGAACGATAACGTCACTGCGCTGGCCGCCCTTTCCGAGCGCCTGCTTGAAGCCGGCATACTGCCCTACTACCTGCATGTTCTCGACCCTGTGCAGGGCGCAGCGCATTTTGATGTGGCGGATAATGAAGCGCGCGAGCTGGTGTCTCAACTTCGCGCCCACCTCCCTGGGTTCTTAATGCCACGCTTGGTGAGGGAGATTCCCGGTAAAGAGAGTAAAACGCCGCTGTGAGAGATGAGAGCTCCCGCTAGACAATCAGCGTCCAAGCCTCAATATCACCCCCACAATCGTAAAAATATCATTTTCTGCTAAAGTTACAGTGCTAACGATTTGCGATGTTGGCTTAGCCTCAACATCGGGCACCTCACTTACCAGAAGGCCATATGCTATGTCGTCATCCCACTCTTCTAAAATGGGCGCAATCGTTCTTTTCGTCGCCTCCCTCGCCGGGCTTGCCATCGCTGTATACGCCTATTTCACTCCACTAACCGGCGTGACCGGGACACTCGGCGCCCTGGTGGCCATTGTGGCCTGCCTCGCCCTTGCGGTGTTGGCACTCCTTCTCGCGGCCATCAAAGGGCGAGGCGCTTCTATTGCATTGAGAGTGCTCATCTTGGTGGGCCTCATCGGCACTTTTTTCGCTGGCATGCTACTTCATCAATGGTGGATCTGTGCTGCTATGGTGGTCGGTTTAATCGGCCTGATCCTTGATATGGTTCGTCCGTCGCACCATACCCGCCCTACACATGCCTGAGGAGCCGACGATGCCAACTTCTTCATTTGCTAAACGACCTCACTTTAATACCCTCACGCTGCGCTGGGGCACCGCCACAGCATTGGCGCTTTGTTTATCACCCATACCGTTACTGGCACAAGATCAGCCAGATGAGTCGGTAAATAGTGAGGAGAACCCAGTCAGCTCTGCGCCCATCCCGCTGGTGCCTGGCGAACCAACCTGGGACAGTTTCCATGGCCAACTCAACGCTCAGAAATATAGCCCACTTGACCAAATCAATGCCGATAATGTTGGCGAGTTAGAGAAAGTATGGGAACTCCATACCGGTGATGTTGCGGATGGCTCGGGCGATTTACCGGCGACGGTATGGTCTGCAACACCAGTATTTGCCAACGACACGCTCTATATCGGCACACCGTTCTACCGAATTATCGCGCTTGACCCAGCGAGTGGCGAAGAGAAATGGAGTTTTGACACCCAGTCCTCTCTGGAAGCACTCACCCAGCCCGCCTTAAAGAATCGTGGTGTCGCTTACTGGGAGGCCGATGATCCGGTGGCTGGCGAATCGTGCCAGAAAATCATCTACATGGGCACCATGGATGCTCAGCTGTTCGCGGTCGACGCCGACAGCGGCGAGCCGTGCCAAGGGTTTGCCGATAACGGCGTGCTCAATGCCAATCAGTGGAACGACACCAACGATAAATGGCCATTATCGCTGTTACAGCCACCTACCGTGGTGGGAGATCACCTGATTTTGGGCTGGGCAGGCATGGACTGGGCCTATGAAGAGGCGCCCCCCGGCACCGTCTTTTCAATCAACGCCCGCACTGGCGAGCTTGAATGGACATTCCAGGCACTGAGCGACCAGATGCGCGAGCAGAGCGGTACCGCCAATGTGTGGACACACATGTCTGCCGACGAAGAGCGCGGCCTGGTTTACCTCCCGGTTTCTTCACCCTCACCTAACTATTGGGGTGGCAACCGTACTGAAGAAGTCCCTCTCGGTACATCAACCACTGCCCTGGATATTGAAACTGGCGAAGTTGTTTGGTCCCGTCAGTGGGTTCATCACGACATCTGGGATTACGATATTAATTCTGCGCCAACACTAATGGACATTACGGTAGATGGTGAAGAGATACCGGCATTGATCCAGGCGACCAAGATGGGCTTTCTGTTTGTGGTCAATCGTGAAACCGGTGAAGACGTCTGGCCGATTGAAGAGCGGCCGGTTCCGAGTGGTGACGGCTCCGTTGAGGGGGAAGTCTATGCGCCCACTCAGCCCTTCCCCACTAAACCGGCCCCGCTGATGGATCAGGCAGAAAAGCCCAAGGTTTGGGCGCTGGCCGACGCGGTTAGCTTCGGAGAGTGTTCAGCACTGTGGGAGGAACTTCGCTATGAAGGTATGTACACCCCACCCACTACCGAGGGTGAAGGTACGTTAGGCTTTCCTATCAGCGCAGGTGGCGTGCAATGGGGCGGCGTAGCATTCGATCCTGAAAGTCAGACGGCGGTGGTCAACACGTCGCATATCGTGCAGTACATCAGACTTTATGACCGTGAAGCTTACGAGTCAGCCAATAGAGCATCGGGCAACGAGAGTGGCTTTGCGTCTCAGGAAGGCGCGCCCTACGGCATGCGCCTTGAGGTTGCCCTCAACAGGCTAGGCATGCCCTGCTGGGAACCGCCTTTCGGTGAGCTTGTAGCTCTCGACATGACCACTGGCGATATCAAATGGCGTCGTCCGTTGGGAGCATCGCAGCAGTATGGCTTCTATATGCCCGAAAGCTGGGGTTCGCCTACCATTGGTGGCCCAGCGGTCACCGCGGGTAACGTTATCTTTATCGGTGCCTCAATGGATGCCAAGGTACGTGCTTACTCCCTTGACACCGGCGAAGAACTCTGGTCAGATCAGACCGAAGCCCCGTCTGTCTCTAACCCCGCCGTTTACGAGTACGACGGTCGCCAATACGTTGCCTTTATTTCCGGTGGGAATACCATTCTGAAAAACCAGGTAGGTGATCAAATCACGGTTTACGCCCTGCCAGAATAACGCTAGCAAAATGGGCAAGTAACAATCGGGGTGGCTCTAAAGCCGCCCCGATTGCGTTAACAGCTACTTTCTCACCCTGTTTCAGCCAAGATCACTGGTATGAGGCTTGGTACGTTTGGCTAACTGTTTATTTGCTGCACCAAAACACACCCGTATTACTGGTACCAACAGCCACAATAGTGGCGTGAGCAACCAGCGATAGGCAAAGCGAGTAATGAACAGGATCGGCAGTAGTACAATCAGCCAGATAAGAAACTGACCGAACCAAACCGGCCAGCCAAGCCAGGTCGAGAGATTGGCACCGAGTGCGCTCACTAAGCTTGGGTGGCGAACCACCACATAAGCGGTGCCCGCTACGGCGGCGACCCTGGCCATGCGAGGCAACGATGCAAAACGGCCGCTGGTGGCCAACACCCCTTGTCGCAGCCCTGTTCGGGCGCCCTGCGCTTCGATACTGCCTACACGAGCAGCACGTGTAGCTCTGCCTGCCCGCAGCACTTTGACAGTGCTGGCCATGACCAGCAGATCGACACCCGCCCAGCCTAGATCGGCGGCGCCAATGTTGTCGCCCCGCCGCCACTGGCTTTCGAGATCACGCAGGCCGCTGGTAAAAAAGTCGCCGACACCCGCGACCACTCGCTCACCTTGTAACCACTCGACCTCACCTTGGTCACTCAACACAAACTGATTAAGCAGCGCGTGACCGTTCTCCTCAAGTAGAGCAATGCCCATCTGCCCACGGCGGAATGGCGTCAGTTCTGCATTAGCGGTTGCTTCCTCATCACTCCACCAACGACTGACCTGCTGATAGCGCTCGCCGACCCAATGTTGTGCCCTTAGCGTGGCGACATCGTGTGTGCGGAAAAAGCTGATGGGCATTACCGCGTCAGCGCCAAAGCGCGACAATACACCCTGAAACTGAGGTGAGAGACCATACTCTTCCAACACTTCCCGGGCCAAATCGTCGTAATGCAAAATGGCCAGGGAGGCGCTCATCCATAGTGCCTGATCCGAAGCGTAGCTAAGGAAGAGCGCATTGATTTCCGGGGACTCACGCTGAAGCGATGGCTCAATAGAGGGCAGCGCCCGCTGAGCTTCCAGGCGCACCAGTTGAGACTCAAACGGTTCGTGGGAAGCCAGCGCGGATGCGAGCCCTGCGATTACCATCGCGGTCAATACTATGATCTGCCAGGGCCGCATCGTTTTCGCCTCGCTAAATGGGTAACTGAGTAATTACCCCAATGTTTCCGCCGTCACGTTCGCCGCCGCAGGTTGAGTGGAGTGATGGCGGTTTATAGCGCTAAGAACGCCTTTCATGGAAGCGCTAGTGATACTTTCATCAGTGCCCACGCCGAACACTGCTTTACCATCGATACGTACTTCCACGTAAGCGATTGCCTCAGCATCGGCGCCTTGACCGCGGGAGTGCTCATGGTAGTCGATGATTTCCACATCGTGTCCGGCGGCGGCCAGCGCTTTAACAAAGGCGGCTAGCGGGCCATTGCCTTCACCGCTGAGCGTTTGGCGGCTGCCATCAGTCTCAACGATGGCTTCCAGGGTCACTTTGGGGCTGTCAGGTTCAGAAGAGAGCCGGTGACTCACCAACCCAAAGGGTGCTCGCTGTTCCAGATACTCATCCGCGAACGCTTGGTAGATCATCTTCGACGTGATCTCGCGCCCGGTGCGCTCAGCGACTTCCTGCACTACCTGGCTGAACTCAATCGAAAGGCGACGCGGCAACTCAATGCCGTGCTCCTGCTCGAGCAGGTAAGAAACACCGCCCTTACCCGATTGGCTGTTAACCCGGATAACGGCTTCGTAGCTGCGGCCCACGTCGAGCGGATCGATAGGTAAATAAGGTACATCCCACACAGCATCTGGATTAGCGCGGCGATCCGCCATGCCTTTTTTGATCGCATCCTGATGAGAGCCAGAGAACGCGGTGAATACCAAATCGCCCACGTAAGGGTGACGCGGATGCACCGGCAACTGGTTGCAGTACTCCACTTCGCGCATGATCGGGGTGATATTGGAGAAATCGAGCTGCGGATGAACGCCCTGGGTGTACATGTTCATCGCCAATGTGACGATATCGACGTTACCGGTACGCTCGCCGTTACCGAACAGCGTGCCCTCAACGCGGTCAGCTCCCGCCATTAGCGTCAATTCTGCTGCCGCCACGCCAGTACCGCGGTCGTTATGTGGGTGAACGCTAACAATCAAATGATCACGATTTTTGACGTTGCGACAGAACCACTCAATTTGGTCGGCATAGTTATTGGGCGTAGCGACTTCTACCGTGGCAGGCAGGTTCACGATCATCGGCTTATCGGTGCGGGTGCCGTAAGCATCCATGACCGCTTCGACGATCTCAACAGCAAAGTCCATCTCGGTGGTGGTAAACAGCTCCGGCGAGTACTGAAACGTCCAGTTGGTCTCCGGCGCGGCGTCCATCTGGGCGCGAATCTGCTGGGTTGCTTCGACGGCGATTTGCACGCACTCGGCTTTATCGACATTGAACACCACCCGGCGGAACATGGGATCGGTGGCGTTATAGACGTGGACGATGGCGTTTTTGGCGCCTTGTAACGCTTCAAAGGTGCGTTCAATCAAGTGCGGGCGCGCCTGGGTCAGCACCTGAATGGTCACATCCTCAGGGATCTTATCCTGCTCGATCAGCGAGCGTACGAAATCAAAATCGGTTTGTGAGGCCGAGGGAAAGCCGACTTCAATCTGCTTAAAGCCAACATTCAACAGCATGTCGAACAATCGCTGCTTACGCTCCTGGTCCATCGGATCAATCAGCGATTGATTACCGTCGCGCAGATCCACACTGCACCAGACAGGCGCTGCTTCAATGCGCTGGCTCGGCCACTGGCGGTCAGGCAGATCAACGGCCACAAAGGGGCGGTACTTTTTGGCGGGGTCAGACAACATCATGGCGGCTCTCCTAAAATCAGTCAGTGGGGGGCTTGTCGCTGTGCTTACCGCCCGCATCATTCTGGTGTGGTGGGGCTGGCGAGTATGCTTGAGAGAGCGCTGACTCCATACGGTCAAGCTGCGCTTTCAGCCCGCGAACATCATTGCGCAGCGACTGCAGCTCGGCTTCTTCACCTTCGCCGTTGTCCAACGCCATTTGCGCGCTCTCTTTCTGCATCACGTCCAGCACAATACCAATCATCATATTGAGAAAAATAAAGGCGTTCAAAAAGATAAAGGTTAAAAAATAGATCCAGGCGTAGGGATAAACCTCCATGGCCGGGTAAAGCACCGCTGTAGCCCAGCTCTCGAAGGTCGCCACTTGAAATAGCGTCAACATGGCCAGGGAAATATTGCCCCATAGCCCCTCGTCCACATTGTGGAAAAGGAAGCTCCCAATGGCGGCGTATATGTAGAAGATGATAAACATCAGTAGGACGACATACCCCATACGCGGCACCGACTTGACCAAGGCGCTTAACAGCATTTGTAGCTCGGGAATCATCGACACCAAGCGAAGCACCCGGAAAAT
Organism: Halomonas sp. MES3-P3E; assembly: GCF_002836035.1. Taxonomy (NCBI): domain Bacteria; kingdom Pseudomonadati; phylum Pseudomonadota; class Gammaproteobacteria; order Oceanospirillales; family Halomonadaceae; genus Halomonas; species Halomonas sp. MES3-P3E. Next base: position 212,580 of record NZ_PJBT01000021.1, read on the forward strand.
ACGCAGTAGCCTAGCCAGCAGCACCATTTCAGAATCATCCATGGGAATCAGGCTGGCGGTCACAATGAGGAAGTCAAAGACGTTCCACCCTTTCTTGAAGAAACTCAGCAGCGTGCGTTCAGCGGCTATCCTGATTAAAATCTCAATCAGGAAAAATATGGTGACCGCCATATCAAGATAGAGCAGCCACTGCTCCACTTGAGTGGTTTCTTCATAGGTTTTTGCCCCTATCACCAGGGCAGAAATGACGATAATGGCAATCACGACCGCTTCAAAAATCTTATTACTACGCAGCCTTTCAAAACGGGCTTGCCAGGTATTAAAGGGTTCACTCATGGAACGTAAAATCTCTCAACGGTTGACCGGCACACTTTATACTAAAACTACACACCTTCTACACAAGTGATATCCTGTTGTTTCACTTGATGTATCCTACGCCATCAGAACGCCCTCAAAGCGCCCTGTTGGTACTCTTTTGAATTTTTTAACTTTAGCCGCTGGATGATCCCCCATGACACTGCTTTGGATAGCCTTATTGCCTCTGCTAGGCGTACTGGTGCCGGCACTTACCGCACAGCGTGGTCGCAGCTTCTGTTCCCTTGCGACGGCAGTGCTGCCAGCGACCGCCTTAGTAATGACGCTACTCAACATGCCAGCCCTGCTAGACGGTGAGCAACTACGTTTTTCAGTCACCTGGATGCCTGAGTTGGCGCTGGACTTAGCGTTCCGCCTCGATGGGCTATCGCTGCTGTTTAATCTGTTGATACTGGGCATTGGCTTACTGATTATTCTCTATGCCCACTACTACTTAGCAAAAGATGAACCCTTTGGCCGATTCTACGCCTTCCTGATGCTTTTTATGGCGTCAATGGTCGGTATTTCAATGTCGGACAACCTGATTCTGCTATGGCTATTCTGGGAGTTAACCAGCCTCTCTTCGTTTTTACTGATCGGGTACTGGTCCTACCGCAGTGATGCACGCAAAGGCGCTCGTATGGCGCTAACGGTAACCGGCGCGGGCGGCCTTGCGCTACTGGCTGGTTTACTACTGTTAGGCGATATGGCGGGCAGCTTCAATATGGGCGATGTGTTAGCCAGCGGAGACGTCATTCTTGCCGACCCGCGCTACCCGCTCATGCTCGGTTTGGTATTGCTGGGGGCCTTTACCAAATCCGCACAGTTTCCTTTCCATTTTTGGTTACCTCATGCGATGGCGGCGCCCACGCCCGTATCGGCGTATCTCCACTCAGCGACGATGGTTAAAGCGGGCATTTTCCTGATGGCGCGGTTGCACCCTGCCATCGCTGGCAGTGAGCTGTGGAGCGTGGTCGTTTCCCTCGTCGGCATCGTCACCATGCTGTATGGCGCTTGGTTTGCTCTGATGAAAACCGACCTGAAGGGCATTTTAGCGTTCTCCACGGTCAGTCATTTAGGTTTAATCACGGTATTGTTAGGCATTGGCAGCCCCATGGCGATCCTGGCCGCGCTGTTCCATATCCTCAATCACGCTACTTTCAAAGCCGCTCTGTTTATGAGCGCAGGCATTATCGATCATGAAACCGGCACCCGGGAGCTAAAGCAGCTGGGTGGCCTGAAAAAAGCCATGCCTGTCACGGCGCTCTTGACCACGCTGGCGGCTGCCGCCATGGCAGGCGTGCCGTTATTCAATGGCTTTTTATCCAAAGAGATGTTCTTTACCGAGTCGTTAGCAACGCCCGTTTTGGGTGGGGTGAGCTGGCTATTACCTGCGCTAGCGGCCCTCGGCGGCGTTCTCTCGGTCGCTTATTCGCTGCGTTTAGTACACGCCGTCTTCTTCAAACCAGCGCGTGAAGAACCGCCCAAAACGCCCCATGAACCGCCGCATTTAATGCGTCTGCCGGTTGAAATCTTAGTGGTGCTTTGTGTGGTGGTCGGCCTTTTCCCGGCGTTTATGGCCACAGGGTTGTTAGAACTTGCCAGCGAAGCGGTGATTGGAAGTCCACTCGATTTTCATTTGGCTATCTGGCACGGCGTTAATCTACCGCTCATCATGAGTTTGCTGGCCTTTGTCATCGGGATTGCGCTGTATTGGCGCCATGGTGATGTGCGTCGATTTACGCAACAGTTTGCAGGCATTGACGCCCGACGCGTTTTTGAGCGCATTCTTATCTCGATCGGCTATCGCGCTGAGCAACTGATTGCGGCTCTGGAAGGCAATTCGCTCCAACGCTATGTGGGTTGGCTATGGCTGGCGGCGCTGGTAATGGGGGGTATTGGCCTCGTACAAATCACCGACTTGACCGGGGCGGCAGGAAATCAGCCGCTGGACGGCATCCTTATTCTAGGCGCTGGGATGCTGATGTTTGGTGGCGTGGCGACCGCCGCCACCCATCGCTATCGGTTGATTTCGCTATTGATGCTGTCGGTAGTGGGCCTATTCGTGGCACTGACCTTTGCCCGTTTCTCGGCACCCGATCTAGCGCTGACACAGCTTTCTGTGGAAGTCGTGACCATGATTCTGCTGATGCTGGCGCTATTTTTCTTACCGCAAAAAACGCCGCGCGAATCCAGCCCATTACGCAACGTTCGCGATATGCTGCTGGCTGGCTCGCTTGGTCTGGTGATCGCCAGCCTTAACTACGCCGTCATGACGCGCGATACACTGTCGATTTCCAGCTTCTTTGTGGAAAACAGCAAGCCCGGTGGTGGGGGCTACAACGTCGTCAACGTCATTCTGGTCGACTTCCGTGGTTTCGATACCTTAGGGGAAATCACCGTATTGGCCATCGCTGGCTTGGCGATCTTTAAGTTGCTCAACCGCTTACGCCTGTTTATGCCGCACAGTGACGGTGAGGGACGGGTATGGTCACCCGATCGCTACCCGGCGGTGCTAACGTCAATTTCAATGACACTGCTACCGCTGGCGCTCCTGGTCTCTGCGTTTATCTTCCTGCGTGGCCACAATCAGCCGGGCGGTGGGTTTATTGCCGGCCTGATTACCGCAGTCGCCCTCATTCTGTTGTATATGGCGCGTGGCGTGGAGTGGGCGCAAGAGCGTCTGGATTTCCCCTTCCAACCGGTAGCCGTTATCGGGGTCGCCGTTGCCACGCTCACGGGGCTGGGTAGCTGGCTGTTTGGTCATCCGTTCCTCACCTCTGCCTTTGGCTACTTCAGCCTACCGCTGATCGGTACCTTTGAATTGGCCACCGCGCTGCTCTTTGATCTGGGCGTGTACTTAGCCGTAGTAGGCGCCACGCTGATGATTTTGGCCAACCTTGGCAAAGTCACTACGGCGCACCGTCCGGTGACCGAAGCCTCGGAAAAAGACACCGATGCCGCTGCTGCAACCTCTTCTGCTAAGGAGCCTCGTTAATGGAACTGCTCTATGCAATGACCACCGGCGTCTTGACCGCCTGCGGTCTCTACTTGACCTTGCGAGGCCGCACTTTTCCTGTGGTGGTCGGCCTAACGCTGCTCTCATACGCAGTGAATTTGTTTCTGTTTTCGATGGGGGGGCTCACCACTGATGGGCCAGCCATCGTGTCTGAAGGAACGAGCTATGCCGACCCACTCCCCCAGGCGCTAGTGCTCACGGCCATTGTTATCGGGTTTGCGATGACCGCATTCGTGGTGATTCTAGCCATGCGGGCGCGCAGTGAAGTGGGTAACGACCATGTCGACGGTAAAAAGGAAGACCGAGAATGATGCAGCACCTGATTGTTTTTCCTGTCGTTTTACCGCTAGTGGCGGGTATATTACTGCTCTATCAACGGCAAGGCTTAGTGCGCTATAAGCGTGCAGTCAGCGTTGCCGCCACCGTGCTATTACTGCTGGTAGCAATCGGCCTTTTGCGCCAAGCCGCCAGTGATCAGGTCACTTATTATGCCCTGGGCGATTGGCAAGCACCGTTCGGCATTGTGCTAGTACTGGATCGCCTGTCAGCACTGATGCTGCTGGTCACTGCTGTTTTGGCAGTCGGCGCCGTTGTGTTTGCCTGCGCGGGGGATGATGAAAAAGGCAGTAACTTTCATGGCCTTTTTCAGTGGCAGCTGTTGGGCATCAACGGCGCCTTTTTAACCGGTGATTTGTTTAACCTGTTCGTCTTTTTTGAAGTACTGCTACTGGCCTCTTACGCGCTGCTTTTGCACGGCGGAGGAAAAGCGCGCATTCAAGCCAGCGTCCACTACGTGGTTCTCAACCTGGCAGGCTCGTCGCTGTTCCTCATCGCGGTGGGGATTCTGTATGGTGCCACGGGCACGCTCAATATGGCCGATATGGCAATCCGCGTGGCTGAACTGCCCGCAGAGCGTGAAGGCTTAGTCACCGCCGGCGCATTAATGCTACTGGTGGTTTTTGGGTTAAAAGCAGCCATCCTGCCACTCTACTTCTGGCTACCCAAAGCCTACGCATCCGCGCCTGCGCCGGTAGCAGCGCTGTTTGCCATCATGACCAAGGTAGGTATCTACGCTATTCTGCGTGTCTATTCACTGCTGTTTGGCGACAGCGCTGGCGGGCTGGAAGCACTGGAGCAACCTTGGATTTGGTGGCTCTCGCTTGCCACTTTGGCGGCCGCTGGTGTCGGCGTAATGGCCGCACGAGATTTGCGCTTGCTGGTGGCTTATTTGGTGTTGGTATCCGTAGGCACGCTGCTGGCGGGTATCGGCATGCGCTCACCGCAGGCTGTCTCGGCCCTACTCTATTACCTGATCCACACCACGCTGGTTACCGGTGGTTTGTTCCTGTTGGCGGAAATGATCGGCCTGCAACGTGGTAAAGCAGGTACGCGCCTGGTGAAGGGCCGTCCGATGGTTCAGGGCGCGGGGCTCGCCATGCTATTTTTTGTAGGCGCCATCGCCGTCGCTGGCGTTCCGCCGTTTTCAGGCGCTATCGGCAAGGCATTAATGCTTAATGCTGCCGAAGGCACGCAGCGTCTTTGGCTTTGGCCGTTACTGCTGTTGACCAGCCTAGCCTCGCTGGTTGCGCTTTCCCGTGCTGGCTCTACGCTGTTTTGGCGTAGCCATCGTGGCAACGTGAGTGGTTCACCGTTGCCACGTCGCCAGTGGTTCGGCGTTATTTGGCTGCTTAGCGCAGCACCGCTGTTGGTTGCACTGGCAGGGCCAGTAAGCAGCTACACTCAAGCGACCGCTGACCAATTAGCCAACCCTCAGGTGCTGATTCGCACGCTACTACCCAATGCTGCTGGAGATGCCCAATGATCGCCCCGCGCTCCTGGCTACCCACGCCTGTATTATCGATACTTCTACTCGTCGTGTGGCTGTTGTTAGTACGCAGCTACGCGTTTGGTCAGTTCGTGTTAGGCGGCTCGTTAGCTATTTTGATACCCCTACTAACCCATCGTTTTTGGGATGCACGGCCTCTTATCGCCAAACCCTTTGCCTTGCTGCGGTTTATCTTCCGTGTGCTGGGCGACATTATCACCGCCAACTTTGAAGTGGCTTACTTGATCGCCAACCCCTGGCGCAAGCTTAAACCCCATTTTATTGAATACCCATTAATGCTAGAGGAGCGGTTCACCATCACGCTGCTCGCCAGCACGATCAGCCTGACACCGGGCACCGTGTCGGCCAATCTGCGCATGGATGGTAAGTCACTGCTGATTCACGCCTTGAACGTGGACGACGAGGAGGCGCTGATTAACCAGATTCGTGAGCGCTATGAACGCCCACTTAAGGAGATCTACGAATGTTAAGCATTGCACTCTATATCACCTTAGCTCTGGTCGTGATGGCGCTGCTGATGAACCTCTACCGCCTGACCATTGGGCCCAGCTTGCCTGATCGCGTACTTGCGTTAGACACCATGTACGTTAATTCCATTGCGCTTATCGTACTGCTGGGGCTGTGGCTGAACAGCAAAACCTATTTCGAGTCAGCGCTGTTGATCGCAATGCTAGGTTTTATCAGCACCGTCGCGGTTTGCAAATATATTCTGCGCGGAGACATCATCGAATGATTAACATGAATTATCAAACGATGAACAAAAGCCCGGGGGATCTATGTCTGTAATCGTTGAAGCGCTTATTTCACTGCTGCTGATCGCCGGCGGAATCTTTGTTTTTATCGGTTCGCTGGGGATGGCGCACCTGCGCGATTTCTATATGCGCCTGCATGGCCCGACCAAGGCCACCACCTTGGGCATCGGCTGCATGCTCATCGCTTCGATGCTGTATTTCTGGAGCGTGGACGGCAAACCGGATATCCAAGAACTGCTGATTACGCTTTTCCTGTTTATTACCGCCCCCGTCAGCGCCCACCTGCTGGCCAAATCTGGCTTACACCTGCGATTGAAGCATGCGGTCAAGACGCAGGGGCATCCGGTCGAGTTAAGGGCTGAAGAAGTCGGCGACAAACCGGTACCGCACCCCGATAAGGGCCATGGCTGAAAGCGAAGCAATCTCGCTTTTGTTATTGCGAGCGAGATGCGGCAATCTCGCTTTTGTCATTGCGAGCGAAGTCCGGCAATCTCGCTTTTGTCATTGCGAGCGAAGCGCGGCAATCTCGGGTTGAACTGCGCCCCCGCAGGTTGAGATTGCCGCGTCGCAGGCTCCTCGCAATGACACTTTTCGCGACGCTGCCACAGCAGGTTCTACGGTGTTAAATCCTGCTGCTGGTAGCCGAGCAGGTAGAGCACACCGTCAAGCCCCGATGTCGAGATCGCCTGACACGCTTGGGCACGCACCAACGGCTTGGCCCGAAACGCGATGCCCATCCCCGCTTTGGCCAGCATTTTAAGATCGTTGGCACCGTCACCCACCGCTATCGTCTGATCGAGGGTAAAGCCCTGTCGCAGTGCGATGACTTCGAGCAGTTCGGCTTTGCGCTCAGCATCCACGATTGGTTCGCTTACTTCACCGGTCACTTTGCCATTTTCAATGATCAGCTCATTGGCATGAATCTCGTCAAAGCCAAGCTTCTTTTGTAAGTGGAGAGCAAAGTAGGTAAAGCCGCCGGAGAGTATGGCGGTGCGATAGCCTAACCGCTTTAGATTGACCATCAGGCGTTCAACGCCCTCCATCAGCGGCAGCTCCTCAGCGATGTCCGCCAGCACCGACTCATCCAAACCGACCAGTTTGCTCATCCGCTCGCGAAAGCTCGCCTTGAAATCCAGCTCCCCGCGCATGGCACGCTCGGTGACTTCGGCGACCTCTTCACCCACGCCATGGCGGCGAGCAAGCTCATCAATCACCTCAGCTTTAATCAGCGTGGAGTCCATATCGAAACAGACCAAACGGGGCTGAACGTGATCGCGAGTATCTGGTTGGGCAACGATATCAATACCCAGCGTTTCACTCAGCAAAAGCGCGGCGTCGCGCACTGCTTTGCTATCTGCGTCGCCAGACAAACAGTACTCAACACAGTCGATGCCGTCACCTGACTGAAATGAGACATCGGCAAGCCGTTGGGTACTCTTCACGTTCAGATTAAACTGCGTAATGAGAGCATTTACCTGAGTTTGAATGTCGGCGGTTAAATCCGACGCTAGTACGGTTAGGATCAAATCACCGCGTGCCATTACTTACTCCCCTGCCTCTAGTCGATCTACTTTCTGGAAGCCGCGGGGCAGCTTACTACCACGCCGACCACGCTCACCGCGATAGTATGCCAAGTCGTCGGCTTTTAGCGTCAGCTTGCGCTTGCCAGCATGGATCAACAGCGCATCACTGGCAGCTAGCACCACAATGCCGGTAACAAACTCCTCCCGGCGGGCGGCTCGTGGGCCTGGGATATCGAGCATTTTATTGCCCTTGCCTTTAGACATCTCGGGCAACTGATCCAAGGGGAACAGCAGCAGTCGGCCCTCATTTGACACCGAAGCCACCCACAGCTCCTCGCCCTCAGGCACTTCCACTGGCCCCATGACATTGCAGCCCTTGGGCAGGCTAAGGACCGCTTTACCCGCTTTGTTTTTACCGGTGAGCGTATCTAGCCGCGCCACAAAGCCATAGCCGCCATCAGTGGCAAGTACGAAATGCCGCTCCGGTGGCGCAAACATCAGCCCCGCCATCTTCGCTCCGGCGGCAACGTTAGCACGCCCGGTAACCGGCTCACCCTGGCCACGCGCACTGGGTAAGTTATGCGCAGACAGCGTATAGGCACGCCCGGTATCGTCCAGTAGCACCAGCGGCTGATTGGTTTTACCTTTTGCCGACAGTTGGAAACTATCCCCGGCTTTATAAGAGAGCCCTTCGGGGTCGATATCGTGCCCCTTGGCCGCACGAATCCAGCCTTTATCCGAGAGCACCACGGTAATCGGGTCAGCGCCTAGCAGCTCTACTTCAGACAGTGCCTTGGACTCTGCCCGCTCGACCAGCGGCGAGCGGCGCTCGTCACCATGCTCTTTACCCGCCGCGCGAATCTCTTTTTCAATCAGCGTAGTGAGCTTGGCTTCGCTGCCTAACAGACCTTCTAAATATTTGCGCTCTTTTTCAAGCTCATCCTGCTCACCGCGAATTTTCATCTCTTCGAGTTTGGCAAGATGACGCAGACGCAGCTCTAAAATGGCTTCCGCTTGACGTTCGGAGAGTCTGAAAGTCGCCATCAGCGAGGCTTTTGGATCGTCTTCCTCACGGATAATACGGATTACTTCATCCAGATCGAGGTAGGCAATCAGCAGGCCTTCCAAGATATGCAGACGATCCTCGACTTTACCTAGGCGGTGCTCTAAACGGCGGCGCACCGTGCTACGGCGGAACTGTAGCCATTCGCCCAGCATTTCCGGCAGCGGCATGACCCGTGGGCGGCCGTCCAGGCCGATCACGTTCATGTTCACCCGCACGTTCTTTTCCAAATCGGTGGTGGCGAACAGGTGCGCCATTAATGACTCAACGTCAATCCGATTGGAGCGCGGTTCAATGACCAGCCGCGTTGGCTCTTCATGGGTCGATTCATCGCGCAGGTCGGCCACCATGGGCAGTTTTTTGGCCTGCATTTGAGCAGCAATCTGCTCAAGTACCTTAGCGCCACTCACCTGATAAGGCACCGCGGTAATGATGATATTGGCTTCTTCGCGGATATAACGTGCGCGAAGTTTGACCGAGCCGCGGCCTGATTCGTAGAGCTTACGCAGGTCCGCAGGCGGGGTAATAATTTCCGCATCGGTAGGGAAATCCGGCGCAGGCACGAATTCCATTAAATCGGCAGTGGTCGCCTTGGGGTTGCGCAACAAATGGCATGTGGCTTCGACGACTTCCGCCACATTGTGCGGCGGAATATCGGTAGCCATGCCGACGGCAATCCCGGTACCGCCATTGAGCAGCACATGGGGTAACTTTGCAGGCAGTACCAGCGGCTCCTGCATGGTGCCGTCGAAGTTGGGTGCCCAATCGACGGTGCCTTGGCCTAGTTCACCCAGCAGCACTTCGGCGAACTTGGAAAGCTTGGCCTCGGTATAGCGCATGGCGGCAAAGGATTTAGGGTCGTCGGGGCTACCCCAGTTGCCCTGGCCATCCACCAGCGGATAGCGGTAGCTAAATGACTGTGCCATCAGCACCATGGCTTCGTAGCAAGCGCTGTCGCCATGGGGGTGAAATTTACCCAGTACGTCACCGACGGTACGCGCCGACTTTTTATACTTGGCGTTGGCGTGCAGCGCCAGCTCGCGCATGGCGTAAATAATCCGCCGCTGCACGGGTTTCATACCGTCGCCGATATTGGGCAAGGCGCGGTCGAGAATGACGTACATCGAGTAGTCGAGGTACGCTTTTTCAGTGTAGTCGCGCAGGGAGAGGCGTTCGACGTCTCCCTCCGCTACTTGAATATCCATGGTCATCGGGGGTTATACCTCAATGTCTGCGAGGTTGCCGTAATCTTCCAGCCACTTTTTGCGATCACTGGCACGCTTTTTGGCCAGCAGCATATCCATCATTTCCATGGTGCCGTCGCCTTCCGTTAAAGTGAGCTGGACGAGGCGTCGAGTTTCCGTCGACATGGTGGTTTCACGCAGTTGCAGCGGGCTCATCTCACCCAGGCCCTTGAAGCGCTGGACGTTGGGCGTGCCACGCTTGTTAGCGAGCTGCTTGAGAATGGCGGCTTTTTCGCTCTCATCCAGGGCGTAATGCACTTCTTTGCCCAAATCGATGCGGTAAAGCGGTGGCATCGCGACATAGACATGGCCTGCATCCACCAAACTGGGGAAGTGGCGCACGAACAGTGCGCAGAGCAGCGTAGCAATGTGCAGGCCGTCAGAGTCGGCATCAGCGAGAATACAGATCTTGTGGTAACGCAGTTTTTCTAAATCGGCGCTTCCAGGGTCGGCGCCAATGGCGACCGCGATATCGTGAACCTCTTGAGAACCATAGATATCGTGGGTCTCCACCTCCCAGGTATTCAGGATTTTACCGCGCAGGGGCAAAATGGCCTGGGTTTCGCGGTTACGTGCCTGCTTGGCACTGCCGCCTGCCGAGTCCCCTTCGACCAAAAACAGCTCGCTCTGGGCGGGATCCTGGCCGGAGCAGTCCGCCAGCTTACCGGGCAGCGCCGGGCCGGAAGTGACCTTTTTACGGGCGACCTTTTTGGCTTTTTTCTGCCGATTTTGCGCCGCGCTGATCACCAGCTCGGCAATCGCTTCGGCCTGATCCACGTGGTGGTTCAGCCACAGCGAGAAAGCGTCCTTAACGACGCCGGAAACAAAACCGGCAATGGTTCGAGACGAGAGCCGCTCTTTGGTTTGCCCGGCAAACTGTGGGTCGAGCATTTTAACCGAGAGCACAAAGGAGGTGCGCTCCCAAAGATCGTCGGCGGTGAGTTTTATGCCCCGGGGCAACAGGCTGCGGTATTCGCAGAACTCGCGCAGCGCGTCCAGCAACCCGGAACGAAAGCCGTTTACATGGGTGCCACCCTGCGGCGTGGGAATCAGGTTAACGTAGCTCTCCAGCAGCGCTTCTCCGCCTTCGGGTAGCCACTGAATCGCCCAGTCTACGCCGTGCTCGTCGTCATTGAAGTGGCCGACAAACGGCTCCGCCGGCAGCACTTCGTAGCCGTCGGTAGCTTCGACCAGATAGTCGCGCAAACCGTCGGCGAACTCCCACTCGGTCGAAGTACCGTCAGGTTCTACCAGCGTGACTTTCAAGCCGGGGCAAAGTACCGCCTTGGCACGCAGCAGATGTTTAAGCCGGGTTAGCGCGAGCTTGGGGCTATCGAAGTAGCTCTCGTCTGGCCAGAACCGCACCAGAGTACCGCTTGCCCGCTTGGGGGCTTTGCCAATCTCATGCAGCTCTTCGACTTTCTCACCGAACTCGAAGGCCATGGCATGGCGTGCGCCATCGCGGGTGACTTCGACATCTAACCGACGCGACAGCGCGTTAACCACTGACACCCCTACCCCATGCAGGCCGCCCGAGAAGCGGTAGCTAGTGGAAGAGAACTTGCCACCAGAGTGTAGCTTGGTAAATATCAGTTCAACGCCTGACACACCGTGCTCAGGGTGCAGATCGATCGGCATCCCCCGGCCGTTGTCCTGCACTTCGATCCCGCCATCGCTATGCAGCACGACGTTGATCATGGTGGCATGCCCCGCCAGCGCTTCATCGACGCTGTTATCGATGACTTCCTGGGCTAAGTGATTGGGGCGTGTGGTGTCGGTATACATACCGGGACGCTTACGTACCGGCTCGAGCCCGGACAGGACTTCGATGGAACTCGCGCCGTACTGAGAGGCATCAAACTGGGTCATGTAACGTCGGTTCCCTGAAAAATCGTACTGGCAGCCATATTAATGCTGAATCGAGTAATGGGCAGCTTGCAAAGAAGCACAGGATAGCGGAAAAGCAAAAAGCTGTATATCTAGCCATGCTTCATGCTTATTACCAGGGGCGCCGGGGATAGGTCGTAGAGGAGGTCATTTGCCATGGCCGGAAAAGTGATCCCTTCAATTCCGGCATTTCCGCCATCCATGGCGGTCAGATGGCAAATTTAGCGCCCATGGATGGGTTCACAGCGCCTCCTCGTAGACCTGTCGCCGGGTTAGCCCCGGGCTTGAATGGCTACATTATTCCTGCTCAGCCGCCCAGAACGCTTCAATCAACCCCTTACTGGAAGCATCCATCCGCGATAGATCGCCCTGATGGTCGATAATCTTTTGAGTGTCCGTGGCGATCTGCTTACCTAGCTCAACGCCCCACTGGTCAAACGGGTTGATATCCCAAATTACCGCCTGAACAAACACTTTGTGTTCATATAGCGCGATAAGCGACCCCAGGGTAGCGGGCGTCAATTGGTCAAGCAGCACTGTGGTTGAAGGCTGATTGCCACGATAGCGCTTATGCTCAGGCCGCGGGCCGTCATCTTCCAAGGCATCGTCGCCAAGCATAAGAACGCGGGACTGGGCAAAGCAGTTCGCCAGCGACAAGCGGTGTTGAGCTTTAAGATGGTGACGGGTGTCCGGATCTTCTACTTCGTTATAGCGCTTCAGCGGCGCTATGAAATCGCACACGACCGGTTGAGTGCCCTGATGCAGTAACTGATAAAACGCATGCTGCGCATTGGGCCCCAACTGCCCCCAAAGCACCGGGCAGGTAGAGTAGTTGACGGGTTGACCTTGGCGAGTCACTGACTTGCCGTTGGACTCCATCTCCAGCTGTTCAAGGTATGCGGCAAAGTACTCCAAACGCCCATCGTAGGGCAGAATAGAGTGCGCGCGAATATCCAGAAAATTGACGTTCCAGATACCTGCCAATCCAAGCAGGACAGGTAAGTTATCTTCCATGGGCGCTTCAGAAAAGTGGCGATCCATGGCGTGGGCACCCGCGAGGAATTCGCGGAAATTCGCCATGCCGACCACCAGCGCAATGGGTAAGCCAATCGTGCCCCAAAGCGAATAGCGACCGCCCACCCACTCCCAGAAGGTTAACTGGTGGTCGGGAGTGATGCCCCACTCGGTCATTTTTTCAGGACTCGCCGAAACACCAATGAAATGCTGACGAACCACTAATTCAGCGCTAATCGGCGTCGCGCCATGTTGGGTCAAGCGGCTTAACAGCCACTCGCGAGCCGTGTTGGCGTTGGAGAGCGTATCGATAGTCGTGAATGATTTAGATGACAGCACAAAGATGGTGGTTTCAGGGTTTAACCGGCTCAGATAATCCGCTAACTGCGAGCCATCCATGGTAGAGGCAAAGTGCACTTCGACCGGATGAATACCTTTGGGCCGGAAATCTGTCAACGCATGGGTAACCATTAACGGCCCAAGGTCAGAACCGCCGACACCTAGATTAACCACATGACGAATCGGCTTGCCGGTGGCCCCGCGCCACTGCCCGGCGTGCAAACGGCTCACCAGGCGCTCCATTTGGGCAAGGCTTTCGTGCACAGCGACGACGATATCTTCACCTTCCACCTCAAGCGTCGCATCGGCGGGTAAACGCAACGCCGTGTGCAACGCCGGGCGATTTTCGCTGACGTTCACCCGCTTGCCACTTAGCAGCGCCTCAATGGCAGAGGGTACGCCCGCTTCGCTGGCCAGGGTAAACAGATGTTCGAGCGTATCGTCATCCCAGCGCTGCTTGGAAAGATCCAGCGTCAAGCCTGCCACCTGGCGAGTAAAGCTTTCCCAGCGAGAGGGTTCGGTGCCAAACAGCGTTTTCAAGTGAACGTGCTGCAGCGTTTCAGCGTGATGCTTCAACGTCTGCCACGCGGGTAACGTATCGGGGGTAGCGCTTGATGCTGAGGCCATATGGCATCTCCAGTGGCGTCGATCCTTGCAGCAGGAATCTATTCTAACCAGGCCTATCCTAACCAAGTCTATTCTAACCAGGCCTGTTCTCGTTAATTCAGGGCGCGTAAACTAATACGCCTTTTCCATGATTCCGGCTTGCCCATGAGTGATGCATCTTACCGTGACGCTATCTTTTCGACACCCCTTGACCGGGTAGCGCGCTTCTCTTTCGATGAAAAAGTGGTCGCCTGCTTTCCTGATATGATCCGCCGCTCGGTGCCTGGTTACGGGCAAATTTTGGGTATGCTGAGTCTCATTGCCCAGCGCCATTTGCGCCACGGCGCCCATGTGTATGACCTGGGCTGCTCGTTGGGCGCCTCGGGCCTGGCGTTAGCGGGCGCGCTGGCGCCGGACGCCTTTCGCTATACGGGCGTTGATCTCTCCCCCGCCATGGTTTCCCAGGCCCGGCAAACCTTTGCCGACGAGTGCCCTGCGTATGCTATGCAGGTAGAAGAAGCTGATATTCGTACCCTGGAGTATGCACCTTCGGGCATGATCATTCTCAACTTTACGCTGCAGTTTCTCCCTGCCGCAGACCGCGATGCGCTGTTGGCAAGGCTTTACGCGGTGCTGGAGCCGGGTGGCGTCTTGATTCTCTCAGAGAAAACCGTGGATGCCGACGAGCGCGATAACGCCTGGCGGGTCGAGCGCTACCATGATTTCAAGCGTGCTAATGGCTATAGCGACCTGGAAATAAGCCAGAAGCGCACCGCCCTTGAAAACGTACTGGTACCGGATACCCTCGACGCCCTCCATGGCCGCTTGAAGCAGGCTGGCTTTCCACGCTCGATGACCTGGTTCCAGTACCTTAACTTTGCCTCGCTAATTGCGTTTAAGGAGGGTTAAAGGTGGCGCCGTTACCCGACGATCATCGCGCGATTTATCAGGCGTTTTTGGATCAAGCAACCCTGGATGCTTCGCTAACACCCTGGCTTACAAAGCTACCTGAGCAGTTAGCCCACGGGTTAGATCGTAACCGCCATGGCGACCTCTCCGCCTGGGAAAAGGCTGTTGCTAAACTGCCAGCGCTGCCCTCCGACAGGCACGTGGACTTAAACAGCGATACGGTCACCGTCGACCTTGCCCTGAGTGACAGCCAGCAGCGTCAGTGCTTTAACCTGCTAAGAAAGCTCGCCCCCTGGCGTAAAGGCCCTTTTCAACTGGGTGGCATTCATATTGATACCGAATGGCGCTCGGACTGGAAGTGGCAACGAGTGGCCCCGCACTTGGCACCGCTACAATATCGTAAGGTGCTCGACGTGGGTGGTGGCAGCGGTTATCACGCCTGGCGGATGGCCGGGGCAGGCGCGGCCTTCGTGCTGATCATAGACCCCTCGCCACGCTTTTACTGGCAGTTTCAGGCGGTACGCCACTTCGTCGGCGATGCCGATGGCGGAAAAACGCAGTTCTTACCGGTGGGCATTGAGGATGTGCCGGAGAACCTCGGTTTTTTCGATACGGTATTTTCCATGGGCGTGCTCTACCACCGCCCTGCTCCGCTGGAACATCTGCAGCAGTTAAAAGCAGCCTTGGCGCCAGGTGGCGAGCTGGTGCTGGAGACCCTGGTGGTTGAGGGAAACGAGCAGACGGTATTCGTGCCCGGCGAGCGCTATGCGGCGATGCCTAATGTCTACTTCCTACCCTCTTCCAAAGCGCTCTGCCACTGGCTGGAACGCTGTGGCTTTATCAACGTCCGCGTGGTCGATGAAGCGGTCACCACCCTGGAAGAGCAGCGTTCAACAGCGTGGATGACCTACCAATCACTGGCGGATTTTCTTGACCCTAACGACCGTACGCGCACCATTGAAGGCTACCCCGCACCACGTCGCGCGGTGATTTTGGCGAATAAGCCGGGCCAATTAGCCGTTAGCCAAGTGTGCGAAGAAGGTGTCAAAACCGCCCCGGCGTCCGCCAAGCCGCCGCATTGAATTGCCCCCCAAATATTGACTTATACTAAAACTCATAGTAACAGTAACTTTTCCGAGGGGTGCCTGTTATTCAGGCTGAGATGGAGTTATCCAAACCCTTTGAACCTGATCCGGCTGATACCGGCGTAGGAACGGACATAAACCATATATGAATCTGTTTTGACACCTACGCCTGTATTATCCGAATCTCAATGCAGGAGTGTATCGTGTCGCAAGGTAACTCAACGCCCGCTAACGCATCTACGCTCAGTAGTACCTCCCCTTTTAACACGTCTGATAAAAACCGCCTGAACTCCGTACTTGCCAAGCCACGCTTGGCAGCAATCGCCGTAACTCTGCGTAATAATGAAGTTCTCCTCGTCCAACGCAGTAAAGAACCTCAACGGGGCACTTGGGGCTTCCCCGGAGGATCAGTGGAACCGGGAGAAAGCCTACATTGTGCAGCAAAGCGCGAATTAATGGAGGAAACCGGTATCACAGCATTGGTAGGACCGTTAATTGATGTAGTAGAAGTAATCGGATATGACCCAGAGGGAAGTCACCACCACTTCGCCTTGGTTGCCCTTTTATGTCACTACGTTGATGGCGAGCTACGGCCTGGTGATGATGCTGCGGACTGCCGCTGGGCGAAAGTTATAAACGGAAAACTCAACTTCAATGAAGCCTTAGCTGATCACGTCGCAGATACTGTCGTGAAAGCCTTTAATTTGCACAGTTTGATCGTCAAAGAAAAATCAAACGCGATTCACAGCTCCAATTCAGCTTTTTAAACTACTCGCCATCATTCGTATCAGCAAAATACGCCTCTTTGTCCACCGAAAGAGATGAATATAATGATGCACAAACATTATACGAATTTCACCAGCCTCTACAGAGATACACTGCATAAAATCTGCTTTGAATATGAATATGTTAACTCACCTAGAGGAAATAAAGAGCGAGAACTCATTGGCTTCAATATCCGACTCGACAATCCTCCTGATCGTTTTTGTCTAAGCAAAATACGCAAACAAAATATTGTTTTTAATTATGCAGAAGCGTTATGGTATTTATCAGGTAAAAACGACTTAGCATTTATTTCCTGGTACGCCCCTTCAATGCAACGCTACAGCCCAGATGGTATAAGCTTACCTGGTACTGGTTACGGAGCTCGTCTTAAAAACTTTGGTGCAGACACGCTCGATCAAATCGAACGAGTGATTGATATCCTTAAAAATGACGATCCCGACAGTAAGCGCGCTGTCCTTCAAATATTTAGTGCGGAAGAAGATCTTTATCGACGCAATATCGACGTTTCATGTACCTTGGGTCTTCAGTTGCTACTCCGCGAAGAAAAGTTGAACATGGTCAGCTATATGCGTGCAAATGATGCCTACGTTGGCATGCTGAACGATATTTTCTCTTTTACTTTCTTGCAAGAGTATATTGCTGCCCGCATAGGCTGCAAAATCGGTCACTACACACATCAAGTTGGTTCTATTCACGTCTATGAAAGCACACATGAGCGTGCGCTTGAACTTTTGAATAGTAATGAAACTATACCCCAGCCAGGCACAGTACCTTTAATGCCAATTGGCACCTCCCCGACTACCATACGCAAACTATTGGAATATGAGTCAGAGATCCGTAGCGGCTTGTTGACGTTTAATGATATGGCTAATCTTAACCTAACGACGTATTGGCGAGATGTGCTGATGTTGTTCTGGATCTATCGCCAAATCAAGATAGGGAATGCGCTGCCTCAAAAGGCGTTAGAGATAATTAACCCCTACTATCAACCGTTTCTTATTAATCGCTGGGGATAGTTGTAGTGGCATAGTGAATTTGGCCACCTAATTAGAGGTGCTAATATGCACCAAGACATCACTAGGTGGCAGCATGGCAACAAGACCTGGTCTTGCCCAGTAACAGTAGACA
>NZ_PJBT01000015.1:0-79261 GCF_002836035.1 Halomonas sp. MES3-P3E
TCAAACACGCGATGTGGCGTTTACACGCCCTAGCATACTGTTACCTCAATCACTTTATTTTGACCGGACACGTTCATTGGCTCTAACAGGAGATGGACTAACGTTATATCTGGAAGAACGATTGGATAACGGCGTTATAAGAGGTCAGCTTGGTTTAGGAAAACCCCAGGCAGACAAAGACTTAAATCAGACGCTTCAGTTGCATCGTATACGGGGCTCTTTCGATCCGCAGCAATCTGCTATTGCACAAGTACGCTATGAGCATGACGCAGGACGTATCGTTGCGGCTCTCAGCCATGCCAATGTCAGATCCCAAATAGATACCTATTCCCCCAACGTGAGTGATGGAGATTTTTATTTCAGGCCCTGGGTTTTTTCGTTGCAGTATAATCAAGAACTCTGGAGCGTAACGGCCGAGTATGCACTGCGCCGCTCAGGGTTAAAAAATTTCAATCAACCGGCTTTAAATTTCGATACGACCGGTGAAAGTTGGTATGTGCAGTATACACGGCGCTTTTATAACGATTGGCAGTGGCTAATCCGTTACGACAGCTTAGTCAGTAACCGTGATGATGCTTCTGGAAAAGCCTTTGAAGCTAGTGGCCTGGGGCCTGCTCACGCTCAGTTTGCAGATGATTTAACCTTTGGCTTGCAGTGGACACCGCATCCTCAGGTAATGCTGGCAGGCGAATACCATCATGTGGATGGTACTGGCTGGCTGCCTGCTCAGGACAACCCGGATTCATCAGCAACCAGCCGACGCTGGAACATGTGGCTGTTCCAGTTATCGCTGCGTTTCTGATCTATTACTCGATCCTGGCTAGGATACTACTGCGATGAAGATACCCGCCCTTTTTCAAATCCCACAGCGCCTTAGCCTGACTTGGCGTGTTATCGCATTGAGTAGCCTACTGCTTTTAGCATTAGTTAGCCTATTTACTTGGTTGGGTCACGAAAATCTCACCCGCCAGTTTCAGGAAAGCCGAAGCCAACACCATGAACGTCAACAGCGTGAAATTCATTTAGCGTTAACGCGTTCCTCCGAGAATTTACGTCAATTAGCCGGATTGACCGCTGCTTCAGCAAGTTTAGGCTCACCTTTACAAGCAGGAAATACCATTGATGTGGAGCAAGCGCTGGATTCCCAGTGGCCTGCACTCCAGCTTGAGGCGGGAATCGATGAGATTCTAATCGTTAATTCACGTGGTCAAGTCTTGGGGAAATGGGGCTCCGGCAATGCAGAAGCACAGCTACCCATACTCAGTTGGGCGCAACGAGTCATGAATACAGAACGGCCACTAACCACGCTTCGCTGTGCCGTTAGCTGCCAACAATTTGCTGCAGTGCCGGTATTGGTAGAGGGAGAAAGTGTCGGTATGGTCGTGCTATCCCGCTCATTAGCGGATGTCACTCGACAGGCGAAGGAAGTCTCTGGCAGCGAAGTCGCTTTACTGGTCACAGGCGCGGCTGAAGACAGTAATGTAACCGTCCCACGACAACTGAAGGCATGGAATGGGTATCTATTAGCGCTCACCAGTGAAGAACAAAGCTTGGCACCGTTGCAGCGAGCAGCAGAAGCCGCGACAGTGGACCATTTGATAGAAGCACCGTTACGCTTTGAGCATACTGGCAGGTATTTGGAGCTTAGTGCTGTCCGCATGGAGGAGAGCAGCGAGCAAAGCAACAGTGGTTACTTCTTGCTGATATCGGATATTACCGAGCAAATTAATGCCATCCATAACGATACACGCACCCTATTGTTCGTTGGTGTGCTTGGCTGGATTGCCGCTGAATTACTACTGCTCGTCATACTGCTTGGCCCCATGGCACGGCTGCGTAGAGTCGCAGGCTTGCTACCCATACTGGCGAGTGGGCAATTTAGCGATATTCGCTCCGCCCTTCCCAATCACCGCCATCGCATTGCAGACGAGATAGATATACTCGAAGTCACCACGCTTGAGCTTTCTCATCAACTCGAAAGGTTGGAAAGCGAAGTACAAGAGCGCGGTAGCCAATTAGCTGAGCGTATTGATGAACTGGCCCAAGAGCGTGATTTCGTCAATAGCTTACTGGATACCGCCCAAGTATTTATCGTTGCCCAAGACAGCACAGGACGCATAAGCCTAGTCAATGAGTATACTCAATTGATGCTAGGAATAAGGGAGGCCTCCCTGCTAGGACGTTATTTTGTAGATGTCTTCGAGACTGGCGTCTTTACCACAGCGAATGCAATTACCCTTCCTCAACAAGAGGAGAAAACGCTGCGCACCCCCGATCATCATCTCCACACTATCGCTTGGTATCATGCGCCTTTGCATACAGGTAACGAGGAACCGGTATCGCGCATTTCCGTTGGCCTTGATATCACCGAACGCAAGGCCGCCGAAGCGCGGCTAACTTGGCTTGCCGAACGAGATCCGCTGACCGAGCTATACAACCGGCGCTACTTCCAACATGCACTGCAAATCGCCATTGAACGCTCTGCCACTGCTAAAGGGGCGGTACTGCTGCTGGACTTAGATCAGTTCAAGGAGATTAACGAGCTGAGTGGCCACCACGTGGGCGACAAATTGTTGCGTGAAGTGGCCGATACACTCTTCCATAAGCTAGGTCGGCGTGGCGTCATCGCCCGCTTAGGGGGCGATGAATTTTCACTGTTACTCGAAGATACCAGTGCCGACCAAGCAGTGACAGTCGCGCAGTATATCGTTCAGCTGCTCGACGATATCGGCTTTGTGGTCGGAGAGCGGCGGCATCGCGTGACGGCGAGTATTGGTATTGCGCTGTTCCCCACCCACGGCAATACGCCTGCCGATCTGATGGCGAGCGCCGATGTGGCTATGTACAAAGCGAAGGAGAGTGGCTTCCAGCACTGGCACCTCCTTTCTAAAGCTGAGAATGCCAAAGACGAGCTGCAGGATCGCGTCTACTGGGTTGAGCGGATACGCAGTTCGCTGGAAGAAGACAGCTTTGAGCTTATGGTTCAACCTATCATTAGATTAGAAGATCAAGATATAAAACATTACGAAGTGCTGCTACGAATGCGCAACGCAGATGGCAGCCTGGTTTCTCCCGCAAACTTTATTCCTATCGCCGAACAGAGCGGCCAAATCGTGTTGATTGATCGCTGGGTAGTGCGGCACAGTTTAAAAGCACTCAGCCAACTGCAGGATCGAGGCATTACGTTTGCAGTTAACCTTTCCGGCCAGTCCTTACATGATGAGGGGCTAAAGCAATATTTAGCCGAGGAAATAACCGCCAGCGGCGCTGACCCTCACCATTTGATACTGGAAGTGACAGAGACCGCAGCGGTTACCGATTTCTCTGCTGCACGCGGTGTATTACAAGCCGTGCGCAGCCTAGGGTGCCGCACCGCTCTGGATGACTTTGGTGTTGGTTTTAGTAGTTTTCACTACCTTGGGCAGTTACCCGTTGATTACATTAAGATAGACGGCTCTTTTATTCGCAGTTTGTTAATTAGCCCTGACAGTCGCGTTATCGTTCGCGCTATTGCGGATATAGCCAAAGGCTTTGGTAAGCAAACCATTGCCGAGTTCGTTGACCAAGAAGCATTGTTGCCCATATTAAAGGGCTATGGAATAACGTATGGGCAGGGGTACCATTTAGGCAAGCCCACCAAGCTTACCGAAGCATTTTTTGGAATCAGTTACTTATAATAGAAGCAGTTTCAATTTCATTCTTGGACTGAAAAGGATAGCGCGTGATGTCTTCACCTCGTATAGCAACAAATAGGGAAGCACCTTCAGCATTACTGGAAAGGTTTATTCAAGAATTTAAATTTAAACTGTGTATCACTGAGCAGGAAAAACATAAAGTTTATCGTTTAAGGCATGACGTTTACTGCGAAGAGCTGCAATATGAAGAACCGACTGACCCTTACAACAAGCTCGAATATGATATTCATGACCAAAATTCTATTCATTGCTTGATTGAACATCGCAGAACCGGCCTAGTGGCCGGATGTGTGCGAGTCGTCATTCCAAAGCCTTCTAGCCCTCAGCCGCTAAACCAGCTTCCTTTACAGACATATGGCAGCCAGAGCCTAACTCATCCAGAGTTCCATCCCGAAAAGCTGGCTATAAACAGTTACTATGAAATTTCTCGTCTTGCCGTTAATCCTCTCTTCAGAACCAAAGCAAAAGAAAAAGAAAAAGACATTTTAGCAAACACAAGCACTAGTACCTTTTTTCCGTAGAGGAAAGGCAGCTATTCTCATTGCTGGCAAGCGGGCTATTCATCACAGGTTATTCATTAGGAAAACAGCTAGGTAAAATACAGGTGTTTGCCATGATGGAACCTAGCCTGCCTCGGCTACTCGCGCTAACAGGGTTTCACTTCACCAAGGTAGGAGAAACCATTAACTTTCATGGCAGAAGAAGCGCCTACTACATAGATAAGCAAAAAGCAGAAAGTGGTTTAAAGAAAACGTTGCTACCCTTATATCTGCACATACAACAAACTCTCGCCCCTCAGTTAGAAGAAATGCTGGCCCAAGAAGCCAGCATTTCTCTTACCATGTAAATAAAAATGCCTGTTATAAACATAGAGCCTAGGCTTCGGCGGTTGAGCTCCCACGATCATCCAAAGTGTTCGAACGCTTAAAATCATTAACCGTAACGCTGGTAAATTTCTCCAAGAAAAATACTAGCGTTTCGGGATATCGAAAGCGCTCTACAAAGCGCTCTTGACCTTCTTGCGAACGCCGCGTCACGCTTGCTTGATAGCCTCTGTTAGATTTTGTCACTTTAACGCTATTTTCTCGAGCACCATCACTGGTAACAGCGGTTAGGGAAGAATTACTCGTTAGTAAGGCATCAAGCTGCTGGGCAGCCGTGTGTTCTTCTTCAGTCGCCCATAGAGGTTGATCGCGATCCCCGTAGTGGAAAAGCATAATTACCAACATGACGGAAAAAATACTGCTGGTAAGCATCCAGGTTAATAAAACGCTCGATAACGGTGTGGTGAGCATTACGACTAACTGAATCACAATACCCACCGCTAGTATTCCCGCCAACGGCCTCCACATACGCGGGTTCATAAACCGCCGCTTCAGGGTATACCCCCACAGCCCAATCACTGCTATTGCGCCCACCAGCAAATACACGGGAGAGAGCAGTGTCCCGCCACCTGCTAATAAGGCGATGACACCGATGATAAGCATCACTGTGTAGAAAGCTGCTAATAGGCGGTAAGCGCGGTCTAGATTCATCAGTCAATCTCCATGCTTAATGGCCGGTGTCATGAGTGGTGTACCGGCCTTTGTTTTTATCGGCTATGGTTCTCGTCATACTTTATGCAGTATAGGCAATGTTGTGACTTCTACACGCCACGCCGCGTCAATGGCTTAATTTAAATTTGCATTAAAGTCCCTGGGCGCCACGACGCAGCCAATCATGCACAAATGCCAGCTTGCGACGAGCGTTTTCAGAAAGCACAAAGGGATAGAGGTCCGGCAAGCCCATAGAGCGGTTAACATGATTAACACCCACAGTGAGCGCCGCTGCCACGTAAATCAAGCGATCGGCATCTGGCTCCGCATACGGCTCCCACTGATGACTGGGCAGCTCTGGTGAAGAGAGATCGGATGCTGCAAAGCTATCGGCGATATCGGTTAAATGCAGCAAGTGGGCAGCCGTCTCGGCCCAATCCTCATGGGGATGGGCAGATGCGTAAGTGGTTAAATAACGCTCTTTCCAATCGGCGGGCGGTCCGTTTTGATAGTGGCGCTGGAGCGCGGCGGCATAATCCTGACGCTCGTCACCAAACATTTCCCGGAAAGCGTCAAGAAAATCTTCACGCAGGCTAAGCCGCCACCAAAGCATATGCGATATTTCATGGCGCATGTGGCCAATCATGGTGCGATAAGGCTCTTCTAACGCTTCACGCCGCGTTGTCACCAGTACAGGATCGACCTCGGCAACGCTGATGGTAACGACACCTTCAATGTGGCCCATGGGCACGGGCTTTTTGCCTTCCGCTAGAAGATGAAAAACCGGCGGCGCGCCTGGGTCTTCGGGGCGGAACCAGTGCCAGCGGCCCAGGTTATCCAGCACCCAGCGCTTCGCCGCTTCGGTTTGGGCCCAGTTCGGAATCGCGTTAGGAAGGCTGGGATCGGGCGCCAGCGCAGTCATCGCACAAGAGCGGCAAAAAGCGCCTTGTTCGGGGGCTATCCAATTACAACCGATGATGTCTCGATTAATACAGAACGGCGGCATAGGCACAAAAGCCCGGGCCTGGGGATCATAGGCGACGGGAACACCGCCAGCCGTTGTAAGATTGTCGAACCAAAGAGAGCCGGAACCGACGGGGTTAGCAAATACGCGCATGCGGTGGAGCTCCTGAAAACGAGGAAAAGAGATCATCAAATAAACCGTTGAGCTTTCTCTTTTCCAAAATCCTAATAAAAAGTGCTGCGCTTATTTATTCATTGCAATACTGTTCATTTCAAAGCCATTTCTTTTCCAAGCTATTTCATTTCAAGGCTACTTCATTTCAAAGCCACGCTTGATCAAGAAGTCACGCATATGCGGGCGCAGCTTGGTATCGAAAAGTGGCTTGAGATTGTGCGACCAATCGGTATTTTTATTACTACTGCTACGCGCTTGGTAGTAAGCCTGCATTGTGGCATCAAAACGTTTCACCTGCTCACCGTCTTCAGTGTAGTAGTCTTCTTTTAGAACCGCTTCCACTGGTAACCGCGGTTTTACTTCAGGATCATGATCCGGGTAGCCAAGACACATACCAAACACGGGATAAACATGCTCAGGTAGGCGTAATAGATCACTAATTGCTTGGGGATTATTACGTATGCCGCCGATATAGCAGATACCCAGCCCTTCAGACTCAGCCGCCACTGCAACGTTTTGCGCCATCAGCGCCGTATCTACCGTCGCTACTAACAGTTGTTCCGTCATGCCGCGCACTACGTTCGCCCCCGTCTGCTCAGATGCCTCAGTAGGCCGTTTCATATCGGCGCAAAACACTAGAAAGTCGGCACAGGTCGCAATGTATCCTTGCCCACCCGCCAGCTCCGCAATCTGTTCGCGATTAGCCTGATTTTTAACATGGATAACGGTATACGCCTGGACATGGCTGGACGTAGCAGCCCCCTGCCCGGCCTGGATAAGCTCAATGAGCAGCTCCCGTGGGATCTGGCGGTCACTGAATTTACGGATCGAACGGTGGGATTTAAGTAACTCAATAACGTCGTTCATGGTACCTCGTCTTGGCATATTGGCTGTCGCTAGTAAGCGCTAGAACCACCTAGCATAACTCCCTTATCCTATCGGCTATGCCGAAACCTCACCAGCTTCTGCCAGCATCGAATGCCAATCGCTCTTCTGCCGGTGGTTGCACCATGGCTATCTTTTAAGTGCCCTCTTTTTAGTGCCGTGGCTCCGATTCTCTTTGTTGTTTTTTGCTCCAGCGCTCCAGCAGTAGATACACCATGCACGCCAGCCCCAGGGGGAACAAAAAATAGAGCGCGCGATAGCCGATCAAAGCAGCGAGAATGTCGCTCGTGGACACTTGATGTTGCAACAAAGCGATGAACACAGCTTCAAGCACACCCAGGCCCGCGGGAATATGAGTCACCACACCCGCAATACTGCTGACAAGAAGAATACCGAGGATAGTAGGGTAGAAAACGCCCTGGGGTAGCAGTAGGTAGACAAGCGCGGCCATCAAGGACCAATTAACCGCGCCAAGCAACATCTGAAGCAGAGCTAGTCGTAGCGAAGGGAGAACGATTTCATGACCCCGCCATTGCCAGGTGCGTCGCCGTGAATAACGACACGCTAACAGATAGAAAAGGCAAACAAGCAATAACCCCGCCCCAATAAACTGCAACCCTAGCGTGCCAACTTGCCAATGTTCAGGCAACTCAATCAGCCTAAGCGTAAATAGCGTTCCGGCAAGCAGCATATAGCCCAGCCAATTGGTGGTTAAGCTCACACTCAGCACACGCGTCACGGTCGCCACATTCAGGCCAAACTTTGTGTATAGCCGATAGCGCAAGGCAATGCCGCCAACCCAGGCGCCCAGATTGAGGTTAAAGGCGTAGCATACGAAGGCTAACGGCAGCACCTGCTTGATCGGCAACTCATGGCCGGTATAAAACTTGCCCAGCAGATCGTAACTGCTGAAGACGGCAAAGCTTGCGGCAGTAATGCCAAGCCCCATCATGACCAGGGCGGGACTATAGCCGCGCAGCGTTTCGATAACGGCCTGCCAGTCCATATTCTGGACCAGTGAAAATAACAAGATCGCGACCACCATAAAGAGCAGCAAAGTGACGCCGTGCTTCAGCCAACGACCCCAGGCACTGCGCAGTTTAGCGCTCGCTTTTTTGCTGTTTGACTGCATCCGGCTCACTCCTGTGCACGCTTGTGCTTCCGCGACCTAGGCGCCAACGTTTCCATTCGAGCCACATGAGCGGGTAACCACCCCATTCGCCTAGGGAAATGACGCAGGAAATGAAAACTCGCGAACATAAGCGGCGCCCGCCACCAACGACCTTTTTCCGCGGCTTCGGTTGTTATCCTCTTACAACTGCTCTCGATAAGCTCAGATAGGTGTTGATGGATCTGTTGGTTGAGCCTAGCGTCGCGAACGAACAGATTGGCTTCCAGGTTCAGTGACAGGCTGAGTGGATCGAGATTGCTTGATCCCACCGTTGACCATTCATGATCAACGATCGCGATCTTTCCATGTAAAGGATGCTCGGTATACTCAAAAATGCTAATGCCCTGCTGCAACATATAGCTGTAAAGCGAGCTGGAGAACATTCTAGCCCAGGGCATATCAGGGCGGCCCTGCAAAATCAGCGTGACGTTAACGCCCCGTCGCGCCGCGTTTCGCAATTCATGAAAGAGACGATAACTGGGAAAGAAGTAGGCATTGGCAATGACTAGATGTGACTGCGCCGAACGAAATGCTTGGAGATAATGCTCTTCGATATCATTACGATGAAGGCTGTTATCACGAATAGCCAGCCTTATAGCGGCGCTGCCAGTGGGGGGAGGCAACGCCCGGATCTGCGGTAGTTCCTGTACCGCCTGATGCTCTACCAGAAGCGCTCCAGCAGCATCACGAATGTCCTTTACAATCGGGCCCTGTACTCGCAAGCCATAATCTTGCTTGCCCATGGCATATTTATCGGGCAGATGATCGGCGCCGAAGTTGATACCGCCGATAAAAGCCACCTCGCCATCTACCACGACGATCTTACGGTGAAGACGGCGAAACAGGTTAGTACGCATACCGAACAAGCGCGGATTGGGGTCATAAACATGCAGGTGGATACCAGCGTCTGTCAGCTCTGTTATGTAGTCGTTGTCCAGATCCGCTGTCCCATAGCCATCTACCGTGACGTCTATGCGTACCTGCCTAGCAGCAGCGTTAAGCAAGGCCTCCTTAAGCTCCTGCCCCACTTCATCGTTGAAGATGATGAAGGTTTCAATCAATACTTCTTCGCGAGCCGAACGAATGCAGTCAAATACGCTATTAAAATACTGACTTCCATTGATTAGCAATTCAGCTTCGTTACTTTCCGTCCATTGGAAATTCACAAGCATATCTCGGCAATGAGGGGTACGTGATCCGACAGGTGAGTCCAGGGCTTTCGAGACAACGCGCGGGGATTACGCACCGAAACGTTACGCACATAGATGCGATCAAGGCGCAGCAGCGGCCAGCGCGCCGGAAACGACTTAGCCGGATGCCCATAATGTTGTACGAATGCTTCAAACAGCCCACATTTCGCTAGCACAGGATCTGCCTGACGCCGCCAGTCATTGAAGTCTCCCGCCACAATAACCGGCTCGTCATTTGGTAGGGTGTCGAGCAGTTCACACAGTAGCTTCATTTGCGCTAGGCGATGACCCTGCCGTAGCCCGAGATGAACGCAAACGGCATTTACCCCACTGTGGCCGGGCACATCCAGTTGGCAATGCAGCAGGCCACGTTTTTCGGTGTCCTGAATGGAGACATCCTTATTGTCGTACTGCAGTATCGGGTAGTGGGATAACAGCGCGTTGCCATGATCGCCATTAGGGTAAACAGCGTTACGACCATAGGCAAAATCTGGCCATAACGTGTCAGCGAGGTATTCGTATTGAGGCACGCTGGGCCAGTCGTGAAAGCGAATTGCATGTTTTCGGTGCTCGCCTATCACTTCCTGGAGAAAGACCAAGTCTGCTGATAGGGTCGTTACCGCCTCTCGAAGCTCCGGCAGGATATGACGTCGATTAAATACATTGAATCCCTTATGCACATTGAGCGTCATGACCTGTAACGACGCGACAGGCGTAATAAGTCGTGTCCCCTTTGTTGCAGACTGTTCCTTGGCATTCACCTAACGCTCCCTTTCCGCTCCATGACATGGCCCATTTGGCAACCCACCAAGAAAAAGCTTAGCAGGAGAGCCTTGGTCTTGCCTTTTACCGGCCTCTTCTTGGTGCCAATGGCAATCGCTGGAGAGCAACGCGACAGAACACATTACAACAAATGTATTATCGCCCCGCGTATACCGCGTTGATCAATCCATAATTTGCCTAACGTAATGGGAAGCTTAAACCGACGCTTTCCCGCCGCACCTGGATTAAAGAGCAATATTCCTGCCTGGGTTTCGTTGCGAGGTTTGTGAGAATGGCCGTGCAGAACGGCATCGCAAGGAGTCGATGGGTCAAAATCCGCTAAACGATGAACAAGGTGCAGATGATGGTCATTTACCATAATGTCCTGATGCACGGGCAAGCTCCCCGCCCATGCTGCCGTGTCGATATTTCCCTGCACGCAGTGAACCGGCGCCAGAGTTTCCAGGTGTTCCAAGATCGCTTTGTCCTCCTCTTTGTTGCCCACGTCTCCCAAGTGCAGGATTAGCTCGCATCCCTGCAGCAGGACAAGTGCTTCACCACGCAACAACCCGTGAGTATCGGCAATAATTCCGACGGGAGAAGCAATGTTGTAACTCGCCATTGATGAGTTCATTAATACGGGTTTCTCGCTTTTTTTGCACTTTGTTGTAGTAACAATTTCGTCGCTTTTATTGATAGAACGCTACGTAACATTACTCAAATAGATCATATTTTTAAATAAACAGAAATGTCGTGATGTAATTGTTTTAGATTTTCGTTATCTATCTAATAAGTTAAGCAACAGCGAGCTATACTATGCTGGCTATCATTATATGACTGCCCCTTGATGGAATAATAACGACGCCAGGAAGCCGACATGACGAATATTTCTCCAAACGCACCCGGGCAAGAGTGGAATGCCAATGGCTACGCCCAGAATGCTAATTTTGTACCTAAGCTAGGCAGCGAAGTCGTCAAACTGTTAGCGCCTCAACCTGGTGAACGCATTTTGGATCTTGGCTGTGGCGATGGCGCGTTGACAGAGCGCCTAGTGCAATTAGGGGCTGATGTACTAGGGATTGATGCTTCAGAAGAGATGGTGGAGGCCGCACGACAGCGTGGCATTACCGCGCGCGTGGTCGATGGCCATCAGTTGCCCTTTGATCATGAATTTGACGCAGTGTTTAGCAACGCGGCGCTGCACTGGATGCTTGATCCCCAGGCTGTTTTGGCAGGGGTTAAGCGGGCGTTGAAGCCAGGGGGCCGGTTTGTGGCCGAGTTTGGTGGCCATGGCAACGTAGCCGCCATTTGCACCGCGCTGGTTGCAGCCCTGCAGTTTCGGGGCATTAGCGCGCGCGGGCGCCACCCTTGGTACTTTCCTACAACGCAAGAATACGGCCGGATACTGGAAACAGTGGGCTTCAAAGTAGAAAGCATTGAGCTGATTCCTCGCCCCACTCCTTTGCCTACGGGCATGATTGGTTGGCTTGAAACGTTTGCCAGCCCGTTTTTACATGGGCTTGATGAAGATGTGCGGGAGGCCGTGCTGGAAAATACCTTATCGCTTTTAGGCCACAGCCTGCGGGATGAGCAAGGAAACTGGACAGCCGATTATGTACGTTTGCGCGTTTCAGCCCGCGCATAAAACTTAACAAGCTTCTAAACAAAAAAGCCGCCGATAGAGAACGTTAACATCGGCGGCTTTTACTTAAACCAAGACCTAGAATTCATCCCACTCGTCAGCGGTAGCCTTTTTGCTTTGCGTTGCTTGCTGGCGTGGCGCTGCTTCAATGTGACGGTTAGTGTCTTGCTCTTGCGTAACATGAGGGTGGATTAGCACACCATTGCTACTGGCACTCTCATCAATGCGGAAAGTAGCCATCAAATCGGCTAGTTCGCGGGCCTGTCCCTCTAAAGAGCTTGCGGCGGAGCTGGTTTGTTGAACGAGAGCAGCATTTTGCTGGGTCCCCGAGTCCATTTCAGTAAGTGCTGCGTTGATCTGTTCAATGCCACTATTCTGCTCTCGCGTCGCGGTCGAAATTTCACCCATCAATGTGGTGACTTGGCGAATTGCATCCACTGTTTGATGAATGGTCTGCCCACTGCGCTCCGCCTGTTCGGCGCCACCGTTAATTTTCGTGGTGGTTTGCTCAATCAAGCTACGGATCTCTTTTGCCGAGTCTGCACTGCGAGTTGCTAACGAACGCACCTCGCTGGCCACCACGGCAAAGCCACGGCCTTGCTCCCCGGCACGAGCCGCCTCAACTGAGGCATTAAGTGCCAAGATGTTAGTTTGGAAGGCAATTGAATCAATCACGCCGATAATATCGTTGACTTGGCTCGCGCTAGCGGCAATCTCACGCATTAGTTGCACTGTGCGTTCTACTTCTTCACCACCTGACTCCGCAGATTGCGACGCTGCGACTGAAAGCTGATCAGCCTCTTGGGCCGTTTCAGCATTTTTACTCACCGTCGTCGACATCTCCTCCATGCTGGAAGCGGTTTGTTGTAATGCTGAAGCCTGCTGTTCGGTTCGCGAAGAGAGATCGTGACTTCCCGCTGAAATATCACCCGCACCACTGAAGACTCGCTCGCTGCTGCCTCGTAATGCTATTACCAGCTGTTTTAACTTCTCCTGCATAGCCGCCAGGCCACTGAACAACTGGCCAATTTCATTACGGCCACGATCCTCTATGTGCCCTGTTAGATCGCCATCGGCAATCCGAGCAAAATACGCACTGGCGTCGCGTAGTGGCCTTACAACGCTACGCATCATTGCCCACCTAATCACCACCGCCGCCAGGAGTGAAATTACTAGCAGGGTAATGGCAATGACACCAATCACAGTGGCTAAGTGGTTCACCTGTTGAAGGACACTAGCGCCGCGTCCTTCGGTATAGGCAATAAATCCACTCATGGCTGCATCAAACTCAGCGCTTAAAGCTCCCAGCTCTTCTTGGCGGCGCTGAATTTGAAAAGGAGCGGCCTCAAGCAATGGGGAAATACCCTCTGTCACAAAGGCTTCATAAGCGCTGATAATGGCATCACGATGTGGTGCCAAAGTGCCTTCAGGGTTGATTGGCACAGCACGAAACTCATTAAAACGTGCCTCTGCTTCAGCGACTGCCTCTACCGCCATGGCAAGGCTTTCCTGCCCTTTTTCGGGGTTGCCTTGCGTGCTAAAACTCGCCGAGCGGTCTAAGAAGGTTTGCGCTCTTAATGAGTGCACTTGTGTGCGGTTGGCTAAGTTGGTGAGTCTTACGTTGGTGGCTGTCAGTTCCTCAAGTGCTTGAGAGCTGTTGTGATTCGCATAGAACCCAAGCCCGCTGATCAACCCAATCATCAGCACCAGCAAGGCTAACGCGGCAGTCAGACTCCATTTAATAGAGAGGTGCTTCATCCGGTGATCCCTTTTTCATTTATAAGTCATTCAATTAGGTATCGGCGAAGCTCAAGACAACTGAAACGTTCCGGGGTAATTTTAGACGTTTGTATAATAAACAATAGACTTAACGGTACTGGGCACATACGCTACAAGCGGGATCACGGCGAACTTGAAAATGCCGCCATTGTCCGCTTAAACCGTCAAAAGTGGACAGCCCCTGGTGAGCAGTGCCTGCGCCGCTTAGTAGCTTGAAGGCTTCAACCGCTTGAAAGCTGCCGATCAAGCCTACCAGTGGCGCCATGACCCCACTCTCTGCGCAACTAAGAGCTTCGTCACCACTGTCATCGGGTGGATATAAGCAAGCGTAGCAAGGGCACTCGGCATTGCGAGGGTCAAAGACGGCCAGCTGGCCTGAAAAACGAATGGCTGCGCCGGAAATCAATGGAACTCCGGCCTTTTGTGACGCCGCATTGACTGCATAACGGCTTGAAAAACGGTCGGTACAGTCCAGCACCACATCCGCTGAAGCCACTACGCGCTCAAGCGCTGCGCCTTCTACATGCTGGTCTATCGCCACGATGTCACAGTACGGATTAAGCGCTTGCATGCTGGCCTGGGCGGATTGTGCTTTATTTACTCCTACGCTTGCCTGCTGATGGGCTATTTGGCGCTGAAGATTAGAAAGTTCGACGTGATCGGCATCCGCGATGGTGATCCGCCCTACCCCAGCAGCCGCTAAATAAAGCGCCGCTGGCGAGCCCAAGCCGCCTGCCCCAATAATCACGGCGTGAGCAGATAGCAGGCGCTCTTGGCCCTCGATATCCACTTCGGGCAGCATGATTTGACGGCTATAGCGCAGCAGTGCCTGATCATCCATCATCGGCTTATTTATCCTCAAATTCCTCGAAGGCGGGGATGTGCAAATTGAAGCTCTCTTTCACCTCTTCCATCACCACATAGCTTTTTGACTCTTTCACCCCAGGAAGCGTTAACACCACATCGCCCAACAGTTGGCGATAGGCCGACATTTCGGGGATACGGCACTTTAAAATGTAGTCAAACTGCCCTGACACAAGATGACACTCTTGAATCTGGGGTAGTTTCTCGACCGCGCGGCGGAATTCATCAAATACGGCGGGCGATTGTGTTTCTAAACTGATTTCGACAAAGACTAATAAATTGGCCTTCAAGGCACGCGGATCGAGAATCGCCTGATAGCCACGGATAATACCAGCCTTCTCCAAGCGTTTAACGCGCTCAAGACAAGGGGTTGTGGATAACCCTACTTCCGAGGCCAAATCAACATACGAAATACGCGCATTGTCCTGCAAGCAGCGCAGGATTTTAAGATCGATACGGTCCAGCGTTCTATTTTTAGGTTTCATGCCAGAGTCCTTCATGCCAGTGTCCTTCATGCCAGAGCCCTTCATGCGAGCCCCTTGCTAAGGGTTGTACTAAATGGCGCTGAGTGGGCAGACCATTTATATACAAATTCTAATCAATCAGTTAGTTATTAAAATAGCCTCTCAACATCAGCGCTTGAGGATTTGCAGCGGTTGTTGACATTAGCGCTGTCGTTTTAACCCGCTGAGTTTAAGTGGCTGTTATTAGGCGCCCTAGGGTAACCCGATCATGCCCTCCCAGGTCTCGAACACTTTCAACGTTCTGATAGCCAGCACTGCTCAGTGCCATGCGTACCTTTTCCGCCTGTGTATAACCGTGTTCAAGAAGCAGCCAGCCGGACGCTGTCAAATAGTGCCGAGCGGACTGCGCCAAGTGCAACAAATCCGCCATGCCATCAGCGTTTGCCACCAGCGCCGAGCGAGGCTCAAAACGCACATCGCCTTCTGCAAGATGAGGATCGTCGGCCGCAATATAAGGCGGGTTACTAACGATAATATCGAAAAGCGTACCGGCCTCAGCATAGCTTTCCAGCGCGCCAAACCAATCACTCTGCAGAAAATGGGCGTTGGTAATACCCAAGGCTTTCGCGTTGCTTGCTGCCAGCTCGACCGCCTCATCGCGCACATCGACGCCTAGCACTTGCCAGTCGGGCTGCTCACTGGCAAACGCCAGCGCAATGGCGCCAGTGCCGGTTCCAAGGTCAAGCAGACGGCCAGCGGGCAAAGTTGCTCGACTAAGTGCAAGCTCAACTAACGTTTCAGTATCGGGACGGGGAATTAACGTATTGGGAGAGGTCGTTAAGCGCAGTCCCCAAAATTCACGCTCGCCGGTTAAGTAGGCCACTGGCGTGCCCTGGGCACGTGCGTCAATGAGTGCATCGAAGCGCGAATGCTCCTGGGAGGAACACATTTTATCGCCCCAGGTGTAAAGCCAGGTACGATCCCGCTCAAGCACATGGCACATCAGTGCTTCAGCATCGACACGCGGCGAGGTAGACCCCGCCGTCTGTAACCTTTGTGCCGCCTGTTTCAACAGCGCGTCAAGCGACATTAGACGTCCTGAAGGGCTGAAAGCTGTTCCGCTTGATACTCGTGAATCAGCGGATTAATCACATCGTCCAACTGCTCGCCACTGACCACTTCATTCAGTTTATACAGGGTCAAGTTAATGCGGTGATCAGTGATGCGACCTTGCGGGAAGTTGTAGGTGCGGATGCGTTCGCTGCGATCCCCCGAGCCCACCAGCGAGCGGCGGGCATCGGCTTGCTCCTGACGCTGGGAATCTACCGCATTGCGTTTGAGCTTGGCTGCCAGCAGCGACATCGCTTTGGCACGGTTTTTATGCTGGCTGCGCTCTTCCTGGCACTCCACTACCACGCCGGTAGGCAGGTGAGTAATGCGGATGGCGGAATCGGTGGTGTTAACGTGCTGACCGCCAGCACCGCTGGAACGGTATGTATCCACACGCAAATCGGCCGAGTTGATATCGATATCACCGACATCGTCGACCTCAGGCATGACCGCGACGGTGCAGGCAGACGTGTGTATACGGCCCTGAGATTCGGTCGCCGGTACGCGCTGAACCCGGTGGGCGCCGGATTCAAATTTTAGCTGGGCGTAAACACCATCGCCCTTCACCCTGGAGATGATCTCTTTGTAACCGCCCTGCTCACCGTGGCTGGCGCTGACGATTTCGACCCGCCAACCGCGCTTTTCCGCATAGCGCGAATACATGCGGAACAGATCACCGGCAAAGATAGCAGCCTCGTCGCCGCCGGTTCCTGCGCGTACTTCTAAAAATACCCCACGCCCATCGTCAGGGTCTTTCGGCACCAGCAGACGCTTAAGCTCGATATCTAATTCTTCTAACCGCTCACGCCCTTCGCTCAGCTCCATCTCCGCCAATTCGCGCATGTCAGCGTCGCTATCGCGGCTAAGCTGCTCGGCTTCATGCATATTGGTTTCGATGTCACGATAGCGCTGCCACGCGGCCACCAGCTCCTCTAACTCGGAGTATTCTCGTGAGTAGTCGCGAAAGCGCTGCTGGTTATTGATCACTTCCGGATCAGACAGCAGCATCGCCAGCTCTTCAAAACGTTCTGTAAAGCTGTCTAAGCGTTGGCGCAAAGTCTCTTTCATGCGGGCGTATCATCCTTCTGGCGTTTAACCGGGGGCGCAGGCGTGGTTTCAAAGGCTGGTTTAGCAGGCAACAGTAGGCGCGGCGCGGCACTCAACAGCTCATGATGCTCCTCTGAGGCGGCATCACGTATGGCTTGAGTCGGCTGGTGCAGCAGGCGGTTGGTCAACTGATGCGCCAAGCGCTCAATGACTTTAGCAGGGTCTTCACCGCGCGCCAGCCGCTCTAACGCTTGATCGCGTGAAAGATCGCGCAGCGCTTCGCCATGCTGGCGATAATCACGGATTAGTTCACCACCGTTGCGAATACGTCGTGCATGCTGCCAACTGCCCACCCCGTGCTCAATCAGCGATTCCGCTTGATCTGCAGCCACCTGGCGATGACGGCGATTCTCTTGAATCACCTCTTCCAGATCGTCGACGGTATAGAGGAATACATCGGCCAACTCGCCCACTTCGGGTTCGATATCACGCGGCACGGCGATATCGACCATAAATACCGGCCGATGGCGACGCTTTTTGAGCGCCCGCTCGACCATCCCTTTACCGAGAATAGGCAGCGGAGCCGCGGTGGAAGAGATGACGATATCGGCATGCTCAAGGGCTTCGGGAATTTCTTGAAGGGTAATCGCCGTCCCCCCCAAGGGGCCTGCCACGAGCTCGGCACGTTCGCGGGTGCGGTTGGCGACAGTAAGCTGGCGAACACCGGCTTCGTGTAAATGCCGAGCGACCAGTTCGATGGTTTCACCAGCGCCAATGAGTAACGCGCGTGAACGGCTAAAATCATCAAAAATGCGGCTGGCCATACTGACCGCCGCGTAGGCCACTGAGACAGGGTTTTTGCCAATACCTGTTTCGGTACGTACCTGTTTGGCCACCGCAAAGGTGTGCTGGAACAGGCGCTCAAGCTCACCGCCCAACCCTTTAGACTCACGCGCCTGTTGATAGGCATCTTTCAACTGGCCAAGAATCTGCGGTTCGCCCAGCACCATAGAATCCAGACCAACCGCTACGCGCATTAAATGGCGCGCCGCATCGTTGTCTAGATAGTGGTAGGCACAGCGGGTCAGCTCATCGACGCGTAAGTTATGAAAGCGTCCGAGCCAATTGAGTACCGCCTGCTCGCCAGCCGCATCCGTGACACAGTAAAGCTCCGTGCGGTTGCAGGTCGATAGCACCGCCGCTTCACTAATTTGTGGCAGATTTCGCAATTCAGCCAACGCAATGTCAAGCTGCGCGGGCGAAAAAGCCACCTGCTCACGCACGGCCACGCTGGCGGTACGATGATTTATTCCCAGGGCAAGAAGCGTCATGCGTTATGCGTCTTCGCTAGTGTGTCGGACTTTCGCCGACCGCCGGTCTTAAAGCGGCCGCACCGTCAATTAGGGCTTGCTCAAACAAGTCTTTGGCGTGGTTCAAGCGCTGCCTATAAAATAGGCATAAAGATTGCTGACCACTTTTTCAAGGAGGAACATTCTATCACAGCAGGCTATCATCTGGCCCACACCACTTTGCCGCAGGCAGGCAAGCCGCTATGCTGAGCATTCGGCCACTTAATCGAGAGACGCATGCGACCTCGCTCTACACTTCTCGGCTCTACTGTTCTGAGCTTTTCATTTTTGCGCTTTGCTTTTCCAAGCGCTGCTGTACGGCGTTCGTCGCTGCTACCAGTGGCCGCCGCAGCGTTACTCCTGGGCGGCTGCCAATCGACGTCCAGCCAGCAGAATGGCCCGCTGGGCACATGGGCCGATGACCCAATGCGCGAGGCCCCGCCTATAACGCGAGGGCTAGATGCCGCAGGGCTTAGCACGCTGCTGGGGGCTGAACTGGCTGGCCAGCGAGGCGATTACCGTTCGGCAAGCCAGGGCTATCTTGAAGCGGCGCAGCGCTATCGCGAGCCAGCACTTGCCGAGCGTGCGACGTTCGCCGCCCGCTTTGGCAACGAGGCCTCTTTAATCGAGGCTTCTGCGCTACGTTGGCGTGAGCTGGCCCCACAGGCAGAAGCACCTAATCGCTTATTGGCGGCTTTTTCATTACAGCGCGGTGATTGGCTCGACAGCCTTGAGCAACGTATTGATGTTGTCGAAGCTGGCGGCCACGGAGATTTGGCTGCCTTTGCAGAAATTGCGGTGGCGGAAGAAGCGCCGCTTACCTTAATTGCTCAGCAGTTGCGTGCGCACCTAGCCCAGCCCAACGCTGACCAGTTAGAACATCACAGCGATGTACTGCTGGGCACAGCACTGATTGAAGCCGCCCTTGGCGACACCGCTGTTGCCCAGCGGCGGCTTGATCAAGTCGCGCTGCTGGACCCTGAATCAGCGGCGTTATGGTTGGTAAGAGCACGCCTTGCGCTAGAGACGGAAGACTACTCGACTGCTCAGCGGGCGGCACAACAGGGCTTGGAACTCGCGCCTGACGATGTGCGATTTATTTTGCTACTGGCCCAGGCCGAGATTCGCCTCAACAACATCAGTGCGGCCGAGACACAAACTAACGCACTGCTGGAGAGCCATGGCGGCAACCAGGATCTACGTTTATCGCTGGCACAGCTGTACCTGGAAGAGGGACACCCCGAACCCGCCCAACGCCTGCTGCAGCCGCTGATTGGCCAGCCAGAGGTGCCGAATCTAGCCTATTACCTGCTCGGGGCGATTACCCAGACCCAAGGCGATACCGACAACGCGCTACTTTATTACCGCCAAGTCAGCGAGGGGGATGAATTTGTGCCCGCTCGCGCGGCTGCGGCGCAAATGCTGATTGAAGAAGATCGTCTGCTTGATGCCCGTGCCTTTCTGCGCATCGAACGGATGCGTTTTGACAGCTACTTTACCGAGCTGGTGATGCTCGAAGTTCAGTTACTGGACGAAATGAACCAGCCTACCGACGCCAACGCCTTACTGGATCGTGAAATCACCCGCACACCTGACGATGCCGCTCTGCTTTATGTGCGTGCCATGCGCCGCTGGGAAGCAGGTGACATTGAGGGTATGGAGCGGGATTTACGCCAAGTGCTGCGCACCGACCCAAACAATGCCGAAGCGCTCAATGCGCTAGGTTATACGCTGGCAGACCTTAACCTGCCTGGGCGCCTGCAAGAGGCGTTTGACCTCATTGAGCGCGCTTACGAAGCCGACCCTGACAACCCCGCCGTGCTCGATAGCATGGGCTGGGTGTACTTCCGCTTGGGCCAGCCCGAAGAAGCGCTTCTCTGGCTTGAAAGCGCCTATACCCAACTACCCGACCAAGAGGTCGCTGCCCATTTAGCCGAGGTATTGCAGGCGCTGGGGCGTGAAGAAGAGGCACGCCGCCTGATCCAACAGATTATGCAGCGCACCAACCTGCATCCTCAGATCGACAACTTGCTTGAGCGCTATCCTGAACTAACACCGCCGGTGGCACCCTAACGCTACGTCACCCGACGGCGCCCCATCATGTTACGCTTGCGCCGTCATTACCCAACATGGAGCCCGTTTATGCCGACACTGATGTCCTTTCCGCTACGCTCACCTTCTTTCCCTGCCTATACGCGCTTGTGGGTATTGGGCCTTGCCCTCTTGTTCTTAGCAGGGTGTGCCTCACAGAGCCCAGTGGATGAAAGCGGCAGACAAGCGGGTCAGTGGGAGCGTCAACAGGGTGATGTAGCAGCATTCGAGACTTGGACACTTGTCGGCAAAGCCGGACTGCGCACCCCCCAAGAGAACGTCAGCGCCAACCTGGACTGGAATCAGACCCCTTACTATTTCCGTATGCTGATCAGCGGGCCGTTTGGTGGCGGGCGCAATGTGCTTGAGGGTCGTGAAGGTCGCTTCTCACTCTCCAATAGTGACGGACGCTTTGAAGCAGAAACGCCGGAAGCCTTAATGGAAGAACAGCTTGGCTGGTCACTGCCCGTTAGCGCAATGCCTGACTGGGTACGCGGCCTACCCGGCGAAAATGACAACTATCAGATGGAAACCGATGAACTCGGCTTCCCCAGCCACTTGACACAAGACGGTTGGGAAATTGACTACCGCGACTGGGAACAGTTTGAAGGCATGTGGCTGCCACGCCGGTTAATCATGAACTACGACGATGTACGCATCACGCTGGTCGTTAATCAGTGGCAAGCCAGCGACGAGTAAACCGTTTAAATGAACGCGCAACTTACTTTACCCGCCCCGGCCAAGCTTAACCGCATGCTGCATATCGTGGGCCGTCGTAAAGACGGTTACCACACACTGCAAACGCTATTTCAATTTATTGATCTTAATGATCACCTTACGCTGGCTGCCCGCGATAATGGAGAGATCCATCTAACCCATGAGGTCAGCGGCGTAAACCACGATGACAATCTGATTGTGCGTGCCGCCCGTTTATTGCAGCGTCACAGCGGCACTCGACTAGGGGCGACCCTTTCTATTGAAAAACAGCTGCCTATGGGCGGCGGCTTGGGTGGCGGCAGTTCCAACGCGGCTACCACGCTAGTGGGGCTCAATCACCTCTGGCAGCTTCATCTATCGTTAGACGAATTGGCACGCTTAGGCCTGCAGCTGGGGGCCGACGTGCCTGTCTTTGTGCACGGCCATAGTGCCTGGGCTGAAGGGGTAGGCGAGCAGCTTACCGCAGTGACGCTGGATACCCCTTGGTTCGCCATTATTCATCCCGGCATAAGTGTGTCCACACTTGACGTCTTTCAAGACCCGCAATTGACACGTGACAGCCGCCCCATTACTATGGCGCGCGCACTGCAGGGGGGAGCGCCGGAGTGGCGCAACGACTGTGAAGCCGTCGTAAAGGAACGCTATCCGCCAATTGCGGAAGCCCTTGATTGGCTCGAACAGCACGCACCTAGTCGGTTGACCGGCACGGGCGCTTGTTTGTTTGCTGCTTTTGAGACGCAGCAAGCAGCACAGGCAATCGCGCAATTAGCGGGTCAACGTTGGCCGACATGGGTAGCACGCGGGCTCAACACCTCTCCCCTACATGATGCTCTGGGCTATTTATAACCCCGCTCTGGGCAGTTTATAGTCCCGCTCTGGGCTATTACAGCCCCGCTCTGGGCAGTTAAAAGCGCCCGGTCAGCGCGTTAGGTTATTGCTGGGGTATCGCCAAGTGGTAAGGCACCGCTTTTTGGTAGCGGCATTCCCAGGTTCGAATCCTGGTACCCCAGCCAACCCAACAATGGCCTGCGTTTTTACCCCTGATTCCCAACACTGCAAAGGTGGCTGCGCGTGTCAAAATTGATGGTTTTCGCCGGGAATGCTAATCCCGCACTCGCTCAAAAAATAGCCGAGAGCTTAGACAGCCGTATGGGTAACGCGACGGTGGGTCAATTCAGCGACGGCGAAATTGCAGTCGAGATCAATGAGAACGTGCGCGGTAAGGATGTCTTCATCCTGCAATCCACCTGTGCACCGACAAACGACAATCTGATGGAGTTGATCCTGATGGTCGACGCACTGCGTCGCGCCTCGGCAACTCGTATCACCGCTGTTTTGCCCTACTTTGGCTATGCACGCCAGGATCGCCGTGTGCGTTCCGCACGTGTGCCTATTTCCGCCAAAGTGGTTGCCGACATGATGGTCAAGGCAGGCGTTGACCGTGTGATGACCATGGATCTACATGCTGATCAGATCCAGGGTTTCTTTGATGTCCCGGTCGACAACGTCTACGGCTCACCCATTTTGCTGGATGACATCGAGCGTCAGAATTATAGCGACCTCGTTGTAGTCTCCCCCGATGTGGGTGGTGTGGTTCGTGCACGCGCCATCGCCAAACAGCTGAACGCCGATCTCGCCATTATTGATAAGCGTCGCCCCCAGGCTAATCAAGCCCAGGTGATGCACATTATCGGTGAGATTGAAGGCCGTACCTGTGTCGTGGTCGACGATATGATCGATACCGCAGGCACGCTATGTAAAGCCGGTGAAGCGCTCAAAGATCACGGCGCCAAGCGCGTCGTGGCTTATGCAACGCACCCGATTTTATCCGGCCCAGCGGTTGATAATATTACCAACTCCGTACTGGATGAAGTGGTGGTGACCGACACCATCCCGCTCTCTGACGTTGCTCGTCGAAGCGGAAAAATTCGCCAGTTGAGCGTTGCCGGCCTTATCGCGGAAGCGATTCGTCGGGTCAGCAACGAAGAATCTGTCAGCGCGATGTTCCACTAAACGCCTGACGATATAGCCCCCTTTTGGGGCCACGGAAACGCCATCGTCTGGTCGCGGTCGATGGCGTCTTCCTTACTTAAACCAAGAGGCAATTCCATGTCTGATTTTATCCTGAAAGCCAGCGTTCGTAACGACCTGGGGAAAGGTGCGAGCCGCCGCCTGCGTCGTGCGAACCAGCAAGTACCTGCCGTTGTATACGGTGGCGAAAAAGGCGCGCAGTCTATCTCCGTAGAAAAAACCGCGTTCTACAAAGCGATTGAAGACGAGTCCTTCTTCTCCTCGGTCATCAAACTGATGATCGAAGGCAAAGAAGAGCAAGTGGTTGTTCGTGACCTGCAGCGTCACCCGTTCAAGCCGTTGCTAACTCACGCCGACTTCCTGCGCGTTGACGCTACCCACGAAATCACCATGAACGTGCCGCTGCACGTGACCGGCGAAGAAACGTGTGTAGGCATTAAAGACCAAGGCGGTGAACTGCACGTACTGGCCAACGAAGTGGCGATCAGCTGCTTGCCGAAAGACCTGCCTGACTATCTTGAAGTCGACATTAGCGCACTTGAACTCGGCACTACGCTGCACCTGTCTGACCTTACCCTGCCGGCTGGCGTCACCTCTGTTGACCTGTCCCACGGTGAAGAGCACGACAATGCAGTACTCAGCATCACCAAAGTGAAAGTCCGTGTTGAAGAAGATGAAGACGGTGAAAGCGAAGGCGAAGAAGATTCCAGCGCCGAGTAAATACCCGTTAAGCATCCTATGAGGGCCATGCCTGCATGGCCCTCATGATGCTGACATGATGTTAGAATCAAGCGCCTCGGCGCTTGATTTTTTTTAGGGCTGACGCTGGCGCGATGTCAAAAATTTCTCCTAGAAATGGGTATGAGGTGGGAATATGAGCCAGGTAACGGCCATTATTGGATTAGGAAACCCCGGCGCGGAGTATGACGCCACTCGCCATAACGCTGGCTTCTGGTTGGTCGATGCAATTGCGCGCAGCGCCCATGCAGAGTTGCGCCCGGAAAAGAAGTTTTTTGGCCACTACGCCAAAGTCCGCCTAGGCGACCATGAGCTGCACCTACTCAACCCCGCCACCTTTATGAATCGCAGTGGTGCCGCAGTAGCGGCCTTAAGCCAATTTTTCAAACTGACGCCCGACAATTTGCTGGTCGCCCACGACGAACTTGACCTTCCGCCTGGGCAGGCACGCTACAAAACTGGCGGCGGGCACGGCGGCCATAATGGCCTACGCGATATCATTAGCGCGCTAGGCGATCAAAAGCAGTTTCACCGGGTACGTATCGGCATTGGCCACCCTGGGGAGGCACGCCAAGTCACTAATTATGTACTAGGGCGGCCCGGCAAGGCCGAACAAGAAGCGATCACTCGTGCCATTGATGAGTGCATCACCACGTTGCCATTAGCGCTAGCGGGAGACTGGGCCAAAGCGATGAACCAGTTACACAGCCTTAAGTCAGAATAAACGCTGTCGAAAACTGGCTAGTGACGCCGGTAGCTGACGGCTAGTGCATCTCGTAGAATGGCGATTATATTTACGCCCTACCACCTTATTTTCAGGAATATTTTATGGGTTTCAATTGCGGCATCGTCGGTCTGCCTAACGTCGGCAAGTCCACGCTATTTAATGCACTGACGAAGTCAGGCATTGATGCAGAAAACTTCCCTTTCTGCACCATTGAGCCAAACGTCGGTATCGTTCCGATGCCGGACCCGCGTCTTGATAAGCTCGCCGAGATCGTCAAGCCGCAAAAGGTACTGCCGACCACCATGGAGTTCGTCGACATTGCTGGCCTAGTCGCCGGGGCTTCCAAAGGCGAAGGGCTGGGCAACAAATTCCTGGCCAACATCCGTGAAACCCAGGCGATTGCCCATGTGGTGCGCTGCTTCGATAACGACAATGTTATCCACGTGGCAAATCAAGTCGATCCTCGTGCCGATATCGAAACGATCAATTTAGAATTGGCGCTGGCCGACCTGGATACTGTCGAAAAAGCTAGCCAACGCTTGGTTCGTTCGGTGAAAGGGGGTGATAAAGACGCCATTGCCACCAAGGCGATTCTTGACCGTATTCAGCCCCACGTTGCGGAAGGCTTGCCGCTGCGCAGTTTTGGTTTGAGCGAAGAAGAGCAGCGTCAGGTGAAAAGCTTCGGCTTTTTAACCCTGAAGCCGACCATGTACATCGCCAACGTCAACGAAGACGGTTTCGAGAACAATCCTTACCTGGATATTGTTAACGAGATTGCCGCCGAAGAAGGCGCGTTGGTAGTGCCGGTGTGCAATCAGCTGGAAGCCGAAATCGCTGAGCTGGACGATGAAGAGCGCTCCATGTTCTTGAGCGAGATGGGCATGGACGAGCCGGGCCTTGATCGCGTGATTCGTGCGGGTTACTCCCTGCTAGGTCTGCAAACCTACTTCACAGCTGGTGTTAAAGAAGTTCGCGCCTGGACAGTGAAAGAAGGCGCAACAGCCCCAGAAGCAGCAGGCGTCATTCACACCGATTTCCAGAAAGGCTTTATTCGTGCCGAAGTCGTCGCTTATGACGATTTTGTTTCACTGGGTGGCGAGCAAGGCGCTAAAGATGCCGGCAAGTGGCGCCTGGAAGGCAAAGAGTACATTGTTAAAGATGGCGACGTAGTGCACTTTCGTTTTAACGTATAAACGGCCGCGCCAACATTCTCAGCAATAAAACATTGACTAAAATCAGTGTTATCAGTATCATTCGCCCCCGTTGAAAGGCTACGTAGCTCAGCTGGTTAGAGCACATCACTCATAATGATGGGGTCCCCTGTTCAAATCAGGGCGTAGCCACCAAAGCTTATTGAAAAGCCCGCTGATTCTGTCAGCGGGCTTTTTTTTGCTTTAACTCGGCTGTGGCTATGGGCGCAACACGATCAACTCAACGTGGTGCGGTTTAAAAATTGCGTCAGCGCGCGAGTAAGGTACTCCACATCTTTAGTACCTGCAGTTTCTCGAATGGAGTGCATCGCCCACTGCGGGATACCAACATCAATAGTGGGTACGCCTAACTCGGTCGCGGTAATCGGCCCAATCGTGCTGCCGCAACCCATATCTGCCCGGGTCACAAACGACTGCACCGGGACATCCGCTTCACGACACACATCACGAAACAGCGCGCCGGTAACGCTATTAGTGGCGTAGCGCTGGCTCGCATTAACCTTGATCACCGGGCCGCCATTAATCGCCGGGCCGTGGCGCTCATCGTGCTTGTCGCGAAAATTGGGATGCAGCGCA
Organism: Halomonas sp. MES3-P3E; assembly: GCF_002836035.1. NCBI lineage: Bacteria > Pseudomonadati > Pseudomonadota > Gammaproteobacteria > Oceanospirillales > Halomonadaceae > Halomonas > Halomonas sp. MES3-P3E. The sequence goes on from NZ_PJBT01000015.1 coordinate 26,723, forward strand.
TGGGCGTTATCGCAAGAGATCATCAGCGACGACTGAATCAGCTGAATCAGTGACTCATCACTGCCCTTCTCACCTCCCTTGCCTCCCAGCTGACCATTAATGCGCTTTAGCACATCCGCCAGAAAAGGACCTTGAGCGCCGCTGGCGCTGGCACTGCCCACTTCCTCGTGATCATTGGCTACTAACAGGGCGCCCTGACGACCATCGCTGCCTAATAGCGCTTCCAACCCCATAAAGCAGGAAAGCAGATTATCCAACCGAGCGCTAGCCACTAGCTCCTGCTTGACGCCCACCAACGATGGCGGCTGTACATCGTAAAAACCCAGTTCAAAGTCAACCACTTCTACGGCACTCAGACCGTGCTGCTGCTCTAGCCACTGCGCCACCAATTCGGCTAACGTGGCTGCCTCACTTTGCATCAATACCGGCGCCATTTGTGTCTGCGGATTTATCGGGCGGCCGCTGTTCACGTCTCGATCAAGGTGGATCGCTAAACTCGGTATGGTGGCAATAGCACGGTCGACATTGAGGAGTACGCTTTCCAAGCGCCCATCAGCGTGGCGCACATGTACGCGCCCTGCCAACCCTAGGTCACGGTCAAACCAAGGCGCCATCAGCACACCGCCGTATACCTGCACGCCTAACTGCAGCCAACCCGCAGAACGCTGCGTGGCGTTGGGCTTTAAATGCAGGCCGGGGCTATCAGTATGCGCACCAATCATGCGCAATTCGGTTAATCTAGACTCAGGTAATTGAAACGCAATAATGGCTGAGTCGTTACGGGTAACGTAGTAGCGCTTGCCCGGCGTCAGCTGCCAATTCGCCTTTTCTTCCAGCCGCTGAAAACCGGCTTGCTCCAATCGCGAGGCCATATTGCCTGCAGCATGCCAGGGTGTCGGTGATTGACGCAGAAAGTCACAGAGACGTGTTAAACGATCAGCGTTGAAAGTCTCGGACATGGAAATCCTCTTAACAGTAATGATTGAGTCTCATAGCGCAGGCGACCTGCTACAATACTCCCTCGACCTACGCAACTCATGGGTCACATTGCGTGTCTAGGGAAGAATGAGTGTACACAAATCCGGGAGAGCTTGACTGATGAGCTTGTTTGCAACGCTTTCGCGTTCGGTCGCCCTGGCTGTCATGCTGGTCGTTTCCAGCCCAGCCGCCTTGGCGCAACTCGAGCCGACCGACGAACAACGCCAGGCGGCGGTGGAAATTGCGGACTCGCTCCGCTACGGACACTATGCTGACGTAAATTTTGACGAAGCATGGTCGCAAGACACATTCCAACGCTATTTGGACATTCTTGACGGTCAGCGCGCTTACCTACTGCGCAGTGATATCGAAGCCTATCGCCATCTAGAAACCAGCATGGCAGACGCCATTTTTAATGGCGATCTAGACGACGCTTTTAATCTGTATAACGCGTTTAGTGAACGTCAACGCACTCTCGTTGAGTCGCTACTTACTCAGCTCGACGAAGGCCTTGATTTTAACTTTGAAAGCAATGAACGCTTAGAGATTGATCGTGAAGATGCCCCCTGGGCCTCCCGGCAAAGCGAACTCGACGAGCTATGGCGCAAACGGCTCAAAAATGACGCTTTAACCCTGGCCTTAACCGACCAGGACAGCGAACAGATTGAAACCAATCTGCGTCAGCGCTATGAAGGCCAACTGACCCGCCTGGAGCAAACCGAGCCTGAAGACGTGTTTGGCGTACTCATGGCAGCGGTCACTGGCAGCATCGACCCGCACACCGGCTACCTCTCCCCCCGCCAGGGTGAGTCGTTTGATATTCAGATGAGCCTCTCGCTTGAAGGGATCGGCGCCCTGCTTCAATCGGACGGCGAGTACGTCAAGGTTGCAAGCCTAGTACCCGGTGGCCCAGCAGAGCGCGCAGGCGTTTTGGAACCAGCAGACCGCATCATCGCTGTTGGCCAGGAAGAAGGCGAGATGGTTAATGTCGTCGGTATGCGTCTGGATAACGTGGTTGACTTAATTCGTGGTCCTAAAGGCTCCATCGTTCGCTTAGATGTGGTACCTGCCCAAGCAGTCGATATGACTCGCTCGCAGATCGTTGAAATTACCCGCGATACCGTCAGCCTTGAAGATCAAGCTGCCAGTAGCGAAATCATTGAAGTCGAGCGCAACGGCGAGCCGCACCGCCTTGGGGTCATTAACGTGCCCACGTTCTACGTTGATTTCGACGCTTGGCAAGCCGGTGAAGAGGAGTACCGCAGTACCACACGCGATGTTGCCAAAGAAGTCGAACGCCTTAAAGAAGAGGGCGTAGAAGGTATCGTGCTTGATCTGCGCAACAATGGCGGTGGTGCCCTGCAGGAAGCCAATTCATTGATCGGCTTGTTTATCGACCGCGGCCCCACCGTACAGGTACGCGACGCCCAGGGCCGCATCCAGCTCTACGGCGACAGCGAAGCAGGCACGCTCTATGACGGCCCGTTAGGCGTATTAGTGAACCGCCTCTCTGCCTCTGCATCGGAAATTTTCGCTGGCGCTATTCAGGATTACGGTCGAGGCCTAGTGCTCGGTACGCCTACGTTCGGCAAAGGCACCGTGCAAACGCTTAATGATCTGAGCCATGGCCAGATCAAGCTAACTCGAGCCAAGTTCTACCGTATTTCTGGCGATAGCACCCAGAACCGCGGCGTAGAGCCGGATATCGACTTCCCCAGCCTGATTGACCCCGAGCGTATTGGTGAAAGCAGCTTGGATAACGCATTAGCGTGGGATACCGTTCAGAACGTTCAGTATCGCCGTTATGGCGAACCTGAAAACATGCTGGAGCAACTCATTGCCCAACATGATGCACGTGCGCAGGATAATGCCAATTTCCGCTATCTTGAACGCCAGTCCACGCTTGCTCGTCAGCTACGCGAACAGCACACCAGCGTGAGCTTAAACCGCGAACAGCGCGAGCGTGAAATGGAAGCCCAGGAAGCCGAACAGCTCTCATTGGAAAACCAACGCCGCCGTGCGCTGGGCCTGGAAGAGCTGGATGAGTGGATGGACGCTCGGACAGACGCCACGGCAGGAATAGGCGGCGAAGAGAGTGATGACGCTACTGCCTCACAAGAGAGCGAAAGCGAAGAGGATGAAGCACTGGCCGTCGATCGCGCCTACGTGCTGGAATCAGCAGAGATACTTCTCGATTACGTCCATCTGCAGGATTCTCGGCGATTAGCAGCTAAGCGTTAACACGCACGGTTAAAGCACGCTGAGAAAAAACGCCGACCCCTTTATAAGGGTCGGCGTTTTTATTACGCTATCTTTTAATCGCCTGCCTGTTTAATCACCTAGCCTGCCTCAGCATCGCGTTAACACAGCGCCGCTCGGCGGGCAGGCCGATCACCCATTCGCGTTAAGCGCTGCGTGAGTGCCGCTAATTGCACAGCGCTGCCTTGGGTGCCCGCCTGAACAATATCGTGGGCCCAGGCAGGTAATTGAGAGGCAAGGCGGTAATAGACCCACTGCCCCTCGCGCTGATCGCTAAGCAACCCACATTGACGTAACTGAGCCAAGTGGCGTGACACTTTGGGCTGCGATTCCTGCAGCGCATGGGTCATTTCACACACGCACAGTTCCTGCTCTTGAGCAATTAGCAGCACCAGCATCAAACGCGTTTCATCGCTTAAACACTTAAATACTTGCAGCGCCTGGGGCGCAGTCACGTTGCCCACCATAAACTTCCTAAACTAATGGATTATCAATGTAGTTTACGTCACTAAATCGGTTGACGGTAAGCACCGATAGTTCTAATGGCGAACCAGCTCACACGCCAGACACAACAAAACCGCCTATGCATTAGCTGGCAGTGGGTATAGCAAAAGAGAAAAGGAAACACTAGAAATGAACGCTTTCAGTCAACGCAGAGAAAACTAGACGCTAATGAAAAGCAAATAAGCAGAGGGAATTAATTGGCTCCTCGAGCAGGACTCGAACCTGCGACCCAATGATTAACAGTCATTTGCTCTACCAACTGAGCTATCGAGGAATCATGCACTACCCAGAACGATACGCCGTAAAAAGGCAGCTAAAGAGGTACTAACAATATTACAACTTGGCTCCTCGAGCAGGACTCGAACCTGCGACCCAATGATTAACAGTCATTTGCTCTACCAACTGAGCTATCGAGGAACATCATAAGTTGTCGTGTTTTAAGCAAAGCCCTTCGCTTTAAAGCGGTAGCGAAGATTGGCTCCTCGAGCAGGACTCGAACCTGCGACCCAATGATTAACAGTCATTTGCTCTACCAACTGAGCTATCGAGGAACTGCTCAAACACGGTGCGTAGTATACCCATTGAAATGTGATGGTCAAGTATCGATTATGGCCGAATGCTAGCCCCAGGTTTCTTGTGCCCGTATAATGGGGATATCTAAAAGTGGCATGGCCCACTATCCGACACTCCATTCATCCTCGTCCCTTGACGACTCATAGATGACAGGTACCGATGGCGAAGAAGCTCTTCATCAAAACGCACGGCTGCCAAATGAACGAGTACGACTCCTCCCGCATGGCGGATCTACTCGGCGAATCTCACCAGCTCGAACTCACTGATAATGAGCGTGAAGCCGATGTCATTCTGTTAAACACCTGCTCGATTCGCGAGAAAGCGCAGGAGAAAGTTTTTCATCAGCTGGGCCGCTGGAAAAAACTTAAAGATGCCAACCCCGATCTAGTGATTGGCGTAGGTGGCTGCGTGGCCAGCCAAGAAGGCGAAGCCATTCGCAAGCGCGCACCGCATGTGGACATGGTATTTGGGCCACAAACCCTCCACCGCGTTCCTTCGATGCTGGATGCCCGCAGCAATAATCAGATTGCCGCTGTGGATGTCACTTTTCCTGAAATTGAAAAGTTTGACCATCTGCCCAAGCCCTCCTCCGATGGCGCCACCGCATTCGTGTCGATCATGGAAGGCTGCTCCAAGTACTGCACCTTCTGCGTGGTGCCTTACACCCGTGGCGAAGAAGTTTCACGACCCTTCGAAGCGGTTATGGATGAAGTCATCCACCTTTCCGATCAGGGCGTGCGTGAGATCAATCTGCTGGGCCAGAACGTGAACGCCTATCGCGGTGAGAATCAGCTTGGCGACGAGATCGACCTGGCCGAGCTGATTGCCTGTGTGGCGGCAGTAGACGGGATCGATCGCGTCCGCTTCACCACCTCGCACCCGGTTGAGTTTACCGACAGCCTCGTAGACGCCTTCGCCGATATCCCAGAGCTGGTGAGCCACCTACACCTGCCGGTACAGTCGGGTTCAGACCGTATTCTTACCGCCATGAAGCGCGGACATACGGCGGCGGAATACATCGAAAAGATGGAGCGTATCCGCGCCAACCGTCCGGATATCAGCTTCTCTTCAGACTTCATCATCGGTTTCCCCGGCGAAACGGAAGAAGATTTTGAAGCGACGATGAACCTGATTCACCAGATTGGCTTCGACCACTCGTTTAGCTTCGTTTACTCCGCACGCCCCGGCACACCTGCTTCCGGCCTGCCGGATGAAACACCGGAAAGTGTCAAAAAGCAGCGCCTGGCAATTCTGCAGGAGCGGATCATCCAACAAACGGCCCAGATCAGCCGCCGTATGGTGGGTAGTACGCAGCGTGTACTGGTTAACGGCTTTTCGCCCCGTGACCCTGGCCAACTTTCAGGGCGTACCGAGAACAACCGCGTGGTGAACTTCCGTGCCGCCAACCCTACCGAGCTAATCGGCTACTTTGTCGATGTGGAGATCACCGAGGCCTTCCCCAATTCGCTGCGCGGCGAACTGGCCTCACCCGAGCGCTATTAAACGTTCACTTAGCACCGCCATTAACACAGGTCATTGCCCCGCTTCAGGCGGGGCAGTAAGCTGAACGATACACACACTAACGAGGGGTTCCCCACTCTTGAGCCAGCCAACACCTCAGGCCAATCGCATCATCACCTTAAGCCTTGAACCCAATGATCCGCAGCGCCTTGCTAGCCTTTGCGGCCAGCAGGACGAGCATTTGAAGCTGATTGAAAGCCGCCTGGACGTGACGCTGCGCAACCGAGGCAATGTGTTCCAACTGGCGGGCCCCGCCAATCGCATTAAAGCAGCGGCAAACGTACTGGAACATCTCTACCGCGAAACGGCATCCAGCGAACTTGAAGCCGATACCGTCCACCTCTTCCTACAGGAATCAGGGCTAGAAGCGATAGAAGATGAAGAAGATGGTAGCGGTAGCAGCGACGAAGTGATCATGCGCACGCCGCGCACCATGATCAAACCGCGTGGCCTTAATCAGCAGCGCTATGTGTCCAGCATCCGCGAACACGATATCAATTTTGGTGTTGGCCCTGCGGGCACAGGCAAAACTTATCTAGCGGTCGCTGCGGCGGTTGAAGCGCTCAATCAACAGGAAGTACGCCGCATTCTGCTTGTGCGCCCTGCCGTCGAAGCGGGTGAGAAACTTGGCTTTCTACCTGGTGACCTAGCCCAGAAAATCGACCCCTACTTGCGTCCTCTTTATGACGCTCTGTACGAGATGATCGGTTTTGAACAGGTGGCCAAACTGATTGAACGTCAGGTAATTGAGATCGCCCCGCTGGCCTACATGCGTGGCCGCACGCTTAATAATTCCTATATCATTCTGGATGAGAGCCAAAACACTACGCCAGAACAGATGAAAATGTTCCTGACCCGGATTGGTTTTGGTTCTACCGCCGTCATTACCGGCGATGTGACCCAGGTCGATTTACCCAAGGGGCAGCGGTCAGGGCTGATTCAGGTGCTCGACGTATTGAAAGACACCCCAGGCATTGGCGTTACCCACTTTGCCGCCAAGGATGTGGTTCGCCACCCGTTGGTTCAGCGCATTATCGAAGCCTACGACATGTTCGAGTCTCAGCAAGAAGTGGAAGAGCGTGCTCGCCGTGAAGTGCGCCAGCAAGAACGTGATGCCCGCATGCAATCGCGAGAAGGCTCCTGGGATAGTTCGCGATGAACGAGCCTACGATTGATGAGCTAATAATTGATCGTCAGGCAGCGATCAACGAACCCCTGCTACCCTCTCTGACACAGCTCACCCACTGGGTGGGCTGTGTTTTTGCGCACCACCCGGATGACCAGCGTCGGGAAGTGACTATCCGCTTTGTGGATGAGAGCGAGAGCCAGACGCTTAACCGCGACTACCGGGGCAAAGACAAAACCACTAACGTGCTGTCGTTTCCCTTTGAGAGCCCGCCCGGGGTTGAATTACCGCTACTGGGTGATCTCGTGATTTGTCACGCCGTGGTGGCTCAGGAAGCTCGCGAGCAGCGTAAACCGCTTGAGCATCACTATGCTCATATGGTCGTGCATGGCATCTTGCATTTAATGGGCTACGATCATATTGATGATCAGGAAGCAGAAGAAATGGAGCAGTTCGAGCGCGAACTATTGGCTGAGCTGCACATTCCCGACCCATATGCTGACACTACCTCCGATGGCATTAATGGCTAAACGCTTTGGGTTTTTATTATTTGATAGTGGGTGCGTTAATTCAGGTAACAACGAATCTGGTACTATCCCCCGCATCGGTGATAAAACAGCTACCTGACAACGCCGTAAATAAGATAGCAACTGTCTGCCCGCAAACGAGAGAATTGACGCATGAGCGAAGACCGATCGAGCAACCCCAATCAAAAATCCTGGCTCGAGAAAATCTTTGGCGCCCTTTCCGGAGACAATGACGAACCCAGCTCACGCGATGAGCTGATGACGTTTTTACGCCATACCGCAGGAAAACTAAAGCTGGATCAAGACGCCATCATGATCATCGAAGGCGCGCTTGAAATCAGCGACCAGCAAGTACGCGAAGTGCTGATACCGCGTTCCCAGGTGTCCGCCATCGCGCTGGATCAAACCAGCGACGGCTACCTACCCCTCATTCAGGAAACCGGCCACTCCCGCTACCCGGTGATTGGTGAAAACCTGGATGATGTGAAAGGTATTCTGCTGGTAAAGGATCTGTTACCGCTACTCTCCCAAACGCAGGCCCAGCGTGACGCTTTCAAGCTTGATGATATCTTGCGACCGGCGATGTTTATTCCTGAGTCAAAACGCCTTAACAGCCTGCTCAAAGAGTTTCGTGATACCCATAATCACATGGCCATCGTCGTTGACGAATACGGCGGCACTGCGGGCATTATCACCATTGAGGATATCCTTGAGCAGATTGTCGGCGACATCGAAGATGAACACGATACCGACGAAGAGGATGATATCCGCGAGATCGAAAATGGCCGTTTTGCCATTCGCGCGCTAACCCCCATCGAAGACTTCAACGAACGCTTTGACACTGAGTTCTCCGACGATGAGTTCGATACGGTTGGCGGCCTGGTAATGCAGCAGTTCGGCCATCTGCCTCGGCGCGGAGAACATACCATTCTTGGTGGCTGGCGATTTGTGATCCTCAATGCTGACACCCGGCGCATTCGTCTACTCGAAGCCTACCGTGACACGCGTCGTGATGACGAAGAAGACGATGACCAGGAGAACAAGCCAGCCTAGTCGCTGATCGTCACTCTGCTCTCTATCCGCTTTCTCGCACTTTACCGTAGATAGGTTATCGCTATGGGTTTACCCCCCGCGTTTTTGTTACAGCTGCTTGCCGCCCTGGTTGCTGGTGGATTCACCACCCTAACGGCCTCACCGTTTGAACTGTGGTGGCTTGGCCCGGTAGCGATTGGTTTACTTTACACGGGCCTGCACACGTTAACCCCCGCCCAGGCGGCTCTAAAGGGGTGGCTATATGGCGTGGCGCTCTTCGCCAGCGGCACTTCGTGGGTGTATGTCTCTATTCACGATTATGGCTATACCGGTGTACCACTGGCCGTTTTCCTAACTGTGCTGTTCGTGACGATTTTGGCGCTGTTTTTTGCCGGCACCTTCTGGCTCTATCGCCGCTTCACATCCGCTCGGCTCGCGTTTATCAGCTTTGCGGGCGCCTGGGTATTGGGCGAGGTGCTACGAACCTACCTGTTTACCGGCTTTCCCTGGCTGCTACTGGGCTCTGGCTATGTCGATTCGCCACTAGCCGCCTGGGCACCCGTTGGTGGCGTCTATCTGCTTTCTCTATTAGTAGCACTTAGCGGTGCGCTTGGTGCTGAACTACTGCTGCGCCGTCGGTGGTGGGCACTCGCACCACTGGCAGCGATTTGGCTAGTCCCGTTGGCATTGCCTCAGCAGTGGACCACGCCAGTAGATGAGCCCACTCGTGTCGCCCTGTTACAAGGTAATCTGCCGCAGCTGTTGAAGTGGACCCCTGAAGGGCAACGGGAGGCCGCTAACACCTACAGCGAACTAACTCGCGAAGTTGCCGACGACGTTGACCTGATTATCTGGCCTGAAACCGCTCTGCCGATGATGGAAACCCAGGCCCGCCCAGTGCTGGAACGAGTGCAATCTAACCTACCGCCCGATGTCGCCCTGCTCACCGGCATCGTTCAGCGCGACGACCAAGAGCGCTATTTCAATAGCGTCATTGGCGTAGGCAATGTAGAGGGCAGCTACCAGAAAGAGCACTTAGTGCCTTTTGGTGAGTACTTGCCGCTGGAAAGCGTACTCCGCGGGGCGATCGATTTCTTTGACCTTCCAATGTCGACCTTTACCAAAGGCGAGCACGAGCAAACACCCATGCAGGCCGCGGGGATAAATATAGGCAATGCGATCTGCTATGAAATTATCTACCCGCAGTTAGTTGCCCGCCGCGCGCAAGACAGCGGTGTCATCATGACGGTCTCCAACGACACCTGGTTTGGTGCCTCAATCGGCCCCCACCAGCATTTGCAGATGGCCCGTCTGCGAGCGCTAGAGAATGGCCGCTATGTGGTCCGCGCTACCAGCAACGGTATTACGGCGATTATCGACCCCGAAGGCCATATCGTGGAGCGCGCCCCGCAGTTCGAAACCACACTGATAACCGGTGAGTTCTACGCCATGGAAGGTTTGACACCGTTTACCCGCACAGGCAGTTGGCCCGCTTGGCTGCTAGCAGGCTTGTTGCTTTTACCCGGCGTTGCTGCGCGAGGCAGCAAACGTGACGTAAAAAGCTGATACGTAAAAAATCTGATACATAGCACTCGCCCGTAGCAAAATGGCCCGCGTCCTTTGTAGGACGCGGGCCATTTCGTTGTTTCAAGCTAGCGCTATGGGCAAGTGAATGCCAATAGATTAGGCAGCGCTGTTTTTCAACGTCGCCATATCAATCACAAAGCGATAGCGTACATCGCCTTTTTCCATGCGCTCAAAGCCTTCGTTGATGTTGTTGATATCCAACATCTCGATATCACAGGTAATGCCTTGGTCAGCACACAGCTTGAGCAGCTCTTCGGTCTCTGCAATGCCGCCAATCAGCGAACCGGCAACTACACGACGTTTGAAGACCAAGTTAAAGGCTTCAATGGCTGGCTCAATAGGTTCAAGCAAACCGACAATAATGTGCGTACCGTCGTACTTCAGCGACTTCAGGTAAGGGTTAAGGTCATGCTGTACGGGTACGGTGTCTAGCATAAAGTCGAAGCTTTCAGCCACGGCATCCATCTGCGCCTGGTCGCTGGAAACCACCACGTGGTCAGCACCGTTGCGCTTAGCTTCTTCAACCTTGGCATCTGAGCGGGTGAATACGGTGACTTCCGCACCCAACGCCTTAGCCAGTTTAACGCCCATATGGCCTAAGCCACCCATACCAATCACACCAACTTTATGGCCTTTACCGACGCCATGGTGCTTGAGCGGTGAATAGGTCGTCACACCGGCACAAAGAATCGGCGCTGCTGAGGCTAGATCGATACCATCAGGCATCTGCAGTACAAAGTGCTCACTCACTACGATGGCGTCGGAGTAGCCACCCTGGGTTATGGTGCCGTCTTGGCGGTCTTCGCTACCGTAGGTCATGGTGAAGCCTTCCAGGCAGTACTGCTCTACGCCATCTTTACAGGCGGCACAGGTACGGCATGAATCCACCATGCAGCCAACGCCGACTAAATCACCGGCTTTAAAACGTGAAACTTTATCGCCGACCGAGGTCACGCGTCCGACAATTTCATGGCCGGGGACGACAGGGTACTGGCTCATTCCCCAGTCATTGCGGGCAAAGTGCAGGTCGCTGTGGCACACGCCACAGTAGAGAATTTCAATCGCCACATCGTCCGGGCGCGGTTGGCGACGGTCAAAGTTGAACGGTGCTAACGGTTTGTTCGCAGCAAATGCTGCAAAGGATTTGGCTTGGCTCATCGGTGGGGCTCCATCTTGACTTCACAACCAGACTTAAAAACTGTTTTTTTTCAAAACCAACTTTCAAAAACAGCAGACATTTCCTCGCGTGCGAGGTATGCCGACAGTATTGGCCTAATCCGTAAGGATAGCGATGAACGAAGCTACGCCATTTTTGCCAATTACTCCGATAGCACGTAATAAAATAACAAAAAATAGCTTAAAATCGCTATGATTATGCAAAAGCCACCAGAAACCAGAGAGAACCCCATGGCCTCCACCGCTCAGGCTGGCAATGCGCTGGCTGCTGTTATTGCACCACTAATTAAAAGCGACGGTATCAGTCAAACGACTCTGCCCGGCGTATCGTTACTCTGTTTAAGCCGCCACCAAGTGCGTACGCCGCTTCTCTATGAACCAAGCCTGACCATTATTGCCCAGGGGCAAAAAATGGGGTATCTGGGCGATCGTGAAATCCACTACGACCCCGGCCACTATTTAGTTCAAACGCTGCCCATGCCGTTTGAGTGCGAAACTTACGGTTCACCGGAAGCCCCGTTGCTGGGTATATCGGTACGCCTGGATCCGGCACTGTTGAGTGAGATGGTGACCGCCATGGGCGAGGCGGTACAACAGAACCAAACGCCACTGCCAATGGCATCAGTCGCCATGAACGATGGTATGCAAGACGCCGTACAGCGTTTGGCGCGCACACTGCATGCGCCTGTTGAATGCAAAACGATGGGCACGGCGCGTATTCGTGACGTGGTATTCGAGGCATTAAAGGGGGAGCAAGGCCAAGCGCTAAGGGCGTTGGTATTGGGGCATGGCAACTATTCGCGCATCGTGCAGGTGCTTTCGAGGCTTCATGCCAATTTTGCTGAAGACTTTAGCATTGAACAGCTGGCAGCCCAGGCCAATATGAGTCCGTCGACATTTCACCAGCACTTTAAGCAAATTACCCGTGCGTCACCGGCTCAGTACTTAAAGCGGCTGCGCTTAATCAAAGCCCAGCAGTTACTTTTGCAGGACAACCACAACGTCAATCAGGCCGCTGCGGCGGTTGGCTACCGCAGCGTGCCTCAGTTTAGCCGCGACTATAAGCGCTATTTTGGCGAGCCTCCGCTTCAACACCGTCGACAGGAACAGGCGTTACAGGCCTGACATCGGGGCTCCATAGCGTTTTACAGTCATTACTGATTACTTGGCAAAGTCTATTTTGCAAAGATCTGGCTCATATCTTTGAACGCCTTGAACTCCAGGGCGTTTCCGCAAGGGTCGAGCAGGAACATCGTGGCCTGTTCACCCACTTCGCCTTTGAAACGTACGTAAGGCTCAATCACAAATTGTGTATCCCGCGCTTTCAGGCGCTCGGCCAACGCTTCCCATTCGTCCCATTCTAGAATCACCCCGAAGTGCGGCACCGGTACATTGTGCCCATCCACCGGGTTGGTGTGAGCGCTCTCTTGCCCCGGCGTTTTGGGTTGCTCGTGAATGACCAACTGATGGCCGAAGAAATTAAAGTCAACCCACTGCTCACTGGAACGCCCCTCTTCCAGGCCAAAAACGTCATTATAGAATGCCCGTGCCAGCGCAACATCGTAAACAGGAATCGCCAAATGAAAGGGTGAAAGGCTCATCGTCATCTCCAGCTTAAGTCGGTTTATGGGGATTGAGTGACACTTTGTGCTGCCACGCTGTATTCATCCTAGGGCGACGCATGGGAAAATAAAATCAATAACTATTTGGCTGATTCACAAAAAGGATTTATCAATGATCCGTGAGCTAAAGACGCTGATCGCGGTTGCCCAGGAAGGCACTTTTGCTGCAGCGGGTAACAAAATTGGCCTGACTCAAGCAGCGGTCAGTGCGCAGATGAAACGCCTTGAGGGAGAGCTAGGCATTGCCCTGTTTGAACGCAAAGGGCGTGCCGCCATATTGACCCAGCGAGGGCAAGAGACGTTGAAGCAAGCCCACGCCCTGCTGACGCTGTATAGCACGCTGGGCGTGTCCATGTCAGGCCAGCCAGCCACACAACGGATCAATATCGGCGCCATCGCCTCCATCCAGCGCTCGCTACTGCCTGATGCGCTCGCGCGCTTTCATCACGCTTATCACGATTGCTGTACCCGCGTGGTACCGGGGCTTTCCATGGAACTGGTAAATCAGGTCGACGCTGGCGAACTGGATATGGCAGTGATTATTCGCCCGCCCTTTTCGCTACACAGTGATTTGCGCTGGACACCCCTAGCTCACGAGCCTTTTCGGTTAATCGTGCCACCGCATATCAACGGCGACCAGTGGCGGGAACTGCTCTCAAACCAGCCGTTTATCCGCTACGACCGTGCCTCCTTTGGGGGCAGACAGGTAGAGCGCTTTCTACGTGATAACCACTGCAATGTGCGTGAGGTGTGCGAAGTCGACGAACTGGAAGCGATCATTAAGCTGGTCGCCAAGGGGGTAGGCGTGGCCCTGGTGCCCGAGGCCATCGCCCACTCACGTTGGCCAGCCGGCGTGCGTGCGATTGATTTAGGCGAGCGTACCTTTCATCGTGATATAGGGCTGATTCATCCTACCAGTGGTCATTTGAGCGAACCCGCCCGAGCGCTTGCGCAATTGATTGGCGAAACGGCAGAACAACCTGATAATTGTGTTTAGCACGCAATCAAAGCCACAGGAGTTAATGCATGAAACCAGAGGATCTGGAAAAGCTAGTCACCCGTACCATGCCCTTTGGCAAGTATGAGGGCCGCCTGATCGCCGACCTCCCCGGCCCCTATTTAAACTGGTTTGCCCGGGAAGGATTTCCTTCTGGCGAGATTGGCCAGCTGCTTCATCTAATGCATGAAATCGATCACAACGGGCTTGGCCCGTTGCTTGACCCGCTGCGTACAACGCCCAGCCAGCGCGGCGAAACTTAACGTTGGCAATCTTCGCGCTCGTTGAGGGCGCTCTGAAACTCAGCCCGGTAAGCCGACTCATGGAGGGTCGGGTCTTTGGGAAAACGGCCTAAAGCGACAGCTAACTCAAAAAAGCCCGTAGCGGGTACCCCATCGCCCCGGCGGCTGACGACTAAGGCGGCGATAAAAGGTGTTTGTTGCGCGGCGTCTTCACGCATTAACTGCTCAAGCGCTTGGGTAACTTGCCCAATGGTGCGCGGCGGCGTCAGCCCCAGCTCGGTGGCCACCTGCTGGTAGGTCATTGGCAGGGCTTCTTGCGGTGCGCTGAGAAGCAACTGACGTAAAGCGGTTACGTGATCGGTCATGTATATCCTATCGTCAGGTATTAAACGTTCAGATTGCCAATTGGCGTTGTATTTGTGCTAAGAATAGCTGAATACGATGTGACAAGGAGGGAACATGGCAACGCAACTGAAAGCGTCACACCCGCGCGGTGGCCGCTGGCCAGGCATACTGGCAGGTTTAGCCATTCTGCTGCTTGTAGCGGCGGTACTGATGATGGCGGGCGCAGGCCCGGCTTATCGGGGCGAACTTATCAGCCTGGGCGAGGCGTTTAACTTACTACGTAACGGCGTCTATGCCGCAGGTGGTGCGGTGGCAGTCAGCATCATTACGCTGCTGCTGAGCATGCTCGCTCGTCGCTTCACATCAGCCTTGATGGCCTCGCTGGTCATTATCGCTGCGGCGGCGCTGCTTTTCGTACCTTGGCAGCACTGGCAACGTGCTCAAGAGGTACCGGCCATTCACGACATCACTACCGACACCCAGAACCCACCTGCTTTTGAAGCCTTAGCCAACGCGCGGCGTGCTGCCCCTAACGCGGTCGATTACCCTGGTGAGACAACCGCCCTGCAACAGCGAGCAGCCTACCCTCACATCAAGCCGATAATTGTAGATGAATCTCCGCAAACCGTACTGGCAGCTGCCCAAGCAGCGGCGGAAGAGTCTGGCTGGCGCATCGCCCGAATTACCAACAATCACATAGAGGCCACTGCAACCACGCGCTGGTTTGGCTTTGAGGATGACGTGGTTATTCGCTTAACCGAGCTGGACAATGGTGTGCAGGTCGATATGCGCTCGGCATCACGCCTGGGCGCAAGCGATGTGGGCACCAATGCAGCACGTATTGAAGAATTTTTAAGTGCGCTGGAAGCACGGCTCGAATAACGGCTCTACTTCTTTTCCAGCCCCCTTATCAGCCGCCGTTTTTAATGTAAGGAGTCCTGCCTGTTGCAAGTTTCACGCGCTAAAATTTGCTCCGCGTCCAGGGTGGCGATGGGTACCTGGTGCTGGATTGGAATATCGCCGCTCAATTGAAGCGCTTGGTAACGCAGGGCGCAAACGCGTAAAAACGAGGTGAAGTTACCCAAATCGTGCCCAGCATCGATCGATTCATGATACAGCCGAGTAATCATTTGGGCGGTATTCATTCCATCTCGCTGGGCGATCTCTTCGAGAATGTGCCAGAAATAGTTTTCCATCCGCACACTGGTGACCATGCCATCTATACGCAGCGAGTGCGTCGCACTGCGCCACAGCTCGGGGTTAGCTTGAATAAAGAGTTTACACATGGGTGTTGCCTCTCAGCGTAATCTGTTCAAACGTGTGTTCAAACTACAAGCATAGCGGGGAAAAACATAGCGCGCCCAGCCGGGGCTGGGCGCAAAGGTAATTATGATAGTGCGGCTAGCTTTACTTATTTAACAGTGCCATAAATTGCGCCAGCCATGCCGGGTGGGCAGGCCACGCGGGAGCGGTGACCAGGTTGCCATCGGTCACCGCATCCGTCACTTCCAAATTGGCGAAGTGACCACCAGCAAGTTCTACCTCCGGCTGGCAGGCCGGGTAAGCGGAGCACTGCCGGCCCTCAAGCACTTTTGCAGCAGCCAATAGCTGCGCACCATGGCAGATGGCCGCCACGGGCTTGTTGGTCTCAAAAAAGTGCTGAACCATCGTCAGGACTTCCTTGTTGAGACGAAGATATTCCGGTGCGCGGCCACCCGGTACAACCAGGGCATCGTAATCGGCAGGGTTAGTGCTGGCGAAATCAGCATTCAGTGCGAAGCGGTGCCCAGGCTTTTCAGAATAGGTTTGATCACCTTCAAAGTCATGAATCGCGGTTGCCACAGTATCGCCCGAGGCTTTACCAGGGCAGACAGCATCTACCTGGTGGCCGACGGCCATAAGTGCTTGAAACGGCACCATGGTTTCATAGTCTTCAGTGAAATCGCCGGTGATCATTAAAATACGCTTGCTGCTCATCTCAGTACTCCTTTTACCTATTTATCTTATGGTTATTGATCGAGTGTGTGAGCACACGCGAGGCGTGTGAGATGAGACTAGCAAGCGCTTTCCACCAGCAGGTAGTAATTGCTTACTACGTTGTAATTTCTTCCTTCTGTGGGAGTGACAGATGACGCTGTCCTGCCGTATCGCTTACCCGAAAGCGCCCTACCAGTGAATGCATATCACCGGCACGATCATCCAGTGTATGACTGGCTGTCGTGGCTTCTTGTACCAAGCGGGCATTTTGGTGCGTCACCTGATCCAATTGCGAAATCGCTTGGTTGATCTGGTCAATGCCTGCCGACTGTTCGTGGGTCGCCCCAGCGATCTCGGTAACATAGCGCGTCACCTCACCCAGGCTATCAATGATCTCCTGAAGGTGCTTACTGGATGCGTTGACGAGTTGCTCGCCCTCGCTAACCTTAGCGACACTATCATCTACTAAATGACGAATTTGGGCCGCCTCTTCAGCGCTGCGTCCCGCTAACTTACGCACTTCCTGAGCCACCACAGCAAACCCGCGCCCCTGCTCGCCAGCCCGGGCGGCTTCCACGGAGGCATTTAACGCCAACAAGTTGGTTTGAAAGGCAATATCGTCGATGGCTTTAATAATAGAGGTGATTTTTTCGCTCGCCTCACGAATATCGCCCATTGCCGCCGTGGTACGCGTAGACACATCCCCAGCGGCTCGTGCGCGTTGATCAACGTTGCCACTGGCGTCGTTTGCCTGGTCAGCATACTCAGCCGTTTGCTTCACCGTAGCGGTAATCTGCTCAAGACTTGAGGCCGTTTCAGCCAGCGACGCTGCCTGCTGGTCGGTTCGCTGTGAGAGGTTTTCATTGCCTGCCGCAATTTGACGGCTGCTGGTCGCGATGGCTTCGGCGCTTTCACGAATTTGCGCCACCATGCCTTCAAAAGTATCCATCATGCTATTAAACGCTTGAGCCGTCTGGCCCACTTCATCGTTGCGTTTAAGCTCAAGACGCTTGGAAAGATCAGCGTTCTCGCCAGCAGCGCCACTGATGCTTTCCATCTGGCGACGCATTGCCACGAGCGGGCCCAGTACACGCACCATCGTGCGCCAGCCAAAGATAGCAAGCAGCGCAATCACAATCAGTGTGACCATAATCAGTAATGAACGGCCAGCATTGGCTAACGTTTCCGCCTGGGTCGCGGCACTGTCTGCCTGTGCCACGGTATACGCTTCAACGTCGCTTAAAGCCGAACGCATCTGCGCCATGGCTTGGGCAACATTGTTAAGCGCCGCTTGCACTTGTTCATGGTGTGCAAGCTGCTGCAAACGAAGCGTATAGACAGCGTTGTCATCGGACACCATCAGCCCTTGCAGCTCGACAATGACCTCATCAAGGTTATTGATTAGCGCGCGCTGCTCTACTTCGGTACTCGGAGCACTAGCGATTGCCGCCAACGACTGACGGGCAAGCCCGACCTGCTGGGCAATTTCATTGTGACGCAAATTGACCAGCGCATCGGAGCTCTCCAATTGCATCATTTGGCGGCCAAGATCCGATAGCTGCGCTAATGCCATGCGCGCGTTACCGCTTAAGCGTCCTACATCCACTTGCGCGGTAAACATATCGTCAAGTAGCTGGGTAGGCAGCGTAGTCATACCATCTTCACGCCAAGCTTCCACCAACTCAAGCTGGTCACGGTCACTGCGCACCTGGGCTAATGCGGTACGACCAGCAATATCTTCAGCGCTAAGCATCACTTGAGAGACAAGCGTTTGCATAGCACTAATACGTTCCGCCATCTGTGTTTGCAAACTCAGTTCTTCACGGCGAATCGCCTCAAGCGCCGTATCGCCTGCCAGTAACGCCTGATAATGACTATCCAATTCATTCAGGCTTTCACCGTGTTCCACCCCACTCAGCCCTTGGCGGGCGTTATGAAAGCGTTCATCCAACGCGGTTTGTGTGGTGATCTCATCAAGGCCTGCTGCGTTCTCAGCAGCAAGCAGATCCGCATGGCGTTGACCAAACGCGCCCATGGTGAGCACCATGCCCCGGCTGGCATCCTGAAGCGGTAATACCTCACCGGTGATATAGCGCTGCGAGTCGATGAGCCGTTGGTTGGTCGTCCAACCTGTTGCCGCCAACACCACGGCGCCCAGCACCGCTGCTAAGAACAGGCTGATCAACATGGCTCTAATACTTAACGTTTTTTTCATTATCTGTTTTCACTTGTGTCAGGGGTCTTACAGGTAACTTAAGCCTTGATAACGTAACCGTTACGGTAACAGGCTCGCCCACTCCACCGACTCGAAACGGCCGTTTGTGATAATGGTTGGCCATACCGCATCGCTAGCCTGATGATCATTGCGCCCAAGGCTGAGCGGCTCCTCCAGGCCAATATCGATGGCGCCTAGGCCCAGCAAGCCATCCACAATGGCATCACGATCCGGATCGGCGCCAGCCGCTTTAACACCTTCTACAAACACCTTCGCGGCGAGATAACCTTCGAGGGAGATAAAATCAGGCTCGCTATCGCGGGCGTGGGTTTCAAGCGCCTGGCGGTAAGCTTCAACAGCAGGTAGGTCAGCATCCAGGGGCGGCACGACTTGAGTAATGATGACGCCTTCTGATAACTCGCCAAGCTCATCCATTAGCGCTTGGCTGCCCACAAAGGAGACATTCAAAAACACTGTATCGGGTAGATCGTTGTGGGCTTCACGGATAAAGTCTGCCGCGGGCCCGTAGGTGCCCACAATAATGATGGCACGTGGTGTGACTGGCGCTTGCAGAATGGTTGCCAACCCTTGGTGAATATTGCGCGTACCACGGGTAAAACGTCCATGTGCCAGCGCTGCGGTATTTTCAACGCCATGAGAGGTTAACGCCTGTGTCGCACCATTGTAGCCAGCGTCGCCGAAGCTATCGTTTTGGGTAAAAAAGGCAATTTCCTCGGGTAAAATACCCGCTTCCAGCAGCCCATCCACCATCGCGGCGGTTTCCTGCACATAGCTGGCCCGGTAATTGATCACATAGCGGTCGGGCGGTGTTTTGCGCAATACGCCAGCGCCTGTGAACGCGCCATAAAGCAGCGTTTCATACTCGTTATAGATGGGAATGGTAACGGTGGCCGTCGGCGTACCGACGTTGCCTATCGCCGCCAACACGTCATCTTCTTGAATCAGCTGGCGGGTATTGCTGGCAGCTTTAAGTGGTTGGTATTGGTCATCGCGTGCAATCAAGGCTAGCGTTTGGCCATTCACCCCGCCTGCTGCATTAACCTCGGCAAAATAGGTCTCGATACCTTTTTGCATACCCAGCCCTAAAGGCGCAGCGCCACCGCTGGAAGGGGCGACAATCCCAAACGTCAGCTCTGCCTGAGCCAGTGGTGAAACCAGTAGCCCAGCGAATAACGTTATTCTCAACAGCCTCGTTTTAATCATTTGTTTTTTAAAACATTTTTTATTAACAATAGCGTTCCCAGTCGTCGCATTGATCTGCTCCTTGCTAGCTAGATCACTTCTTTACCTTATAAATGGCAAGTTGAAAAACAGACAATGGGAACCATCGCATGCCTCCTACATTACCGATCTGTTACCCATTACTATCGGCAGAAGAATATACGACTAAAGATTAATTATCGTTAACCGCTAAGTAATTATTATTGTCTATTGTGTAACTGAATTGAAACATTGAAGGTATGTAGAAAATATGCTTATGATTCAAAACCTTATAAACATTAAGCAGCTGCTAATCAGGACGCTCTATCGCAAAACGATCGCTAATGCGGATGTAATCGCTGCCCGCTAGGCGACCTACAGGTTTGAGAAGGTCCATATCCACATGGCGACCGTCCCATAGCGCGTCATCAATATGAATAGAAACCACTTGCGCCAGTACTAACGTACCAGCTAAGGGTTGGTCACCGAACCGAATCATATCGAACAGTTTGCAGCCAAACGCTACAGGCGCATTAGCAATCCGCGGAACGCTCACACCCGGCATAGCAGCCTTTTCAAGCCCGGCCAGGGTAAACTCATCCTCTCCTGGCGGCAGGCTGGCACTAGTGGTATTGAGCGCTTCAATTAACGCTTCACTCCCCACATGCACAACGCATTCTGCAACGTCATTTAAATTACGCACCGTATCTTTAAGCTCACCGCTGCCATTAAGCAGTGGTGAAAACGCCAGCACCGGCGGGTTGACACTAGCGACATTGAAGAAGGAAAACGGTGCTAAATTAGTATTTCCCTGCTTATCCTGGGTAGACACCCAGGCAATGGGCCTTGGGCAAACAACGCCGGATAACAAACGGTAAATAACACCGGGGCTTAGGGGGGAATCATCTAACAGATAGTTACTCATTTTTGGCTCGCTCTTAAGTCGCTGAAAGAGCGGCAAGCCTCCAGATGTTGCCGCTTATTCATAATAGTCGGGTTTATACCTGACGCGCTTTAAGGTGATTGATCACGCCACCTACCCGCAACAATTCACGCTGACGCTCACTCACTCCATGATGTAAACGAAGTGTTCCTTTGCCTGCTACTTCCGCTTCCAATGTAGGGCTAGTTGCCACTTGGGCATGAAGGTTTTCTATAATAATAGTATCGCCTTGAGCAAACTTATCCGCATCGCTGTCCTCTATAAACGTTAGTGGTAAAGCGCCAAAGCAGATTAAGTTTTGCCAATGGATTCGCGCAAAGCTTTTTGCTATCACCACCTGCAACCCCAGGTAACGGGGCACCAGGGCGGCGTTTTCACGGCTAGAACCTTGGCCGTAGTTATGACCACCTACAATAATATGCCCTCCTAAATTACGCGAGGCATCAGCACGACGTGCATATTCAGCATCAACGGCTTCAAAGGTGAAAGGAGCGGAAGCGTATATGCTGCTCCAGTAGGGCATCACACGCTGACCCGCAGGCATAATGTCATCGGTGGAAATATTATCTCCCGTGATTAATAATACAGGTATCTCCAAACGATTAGGCAGCGGCTTTAGTGTCGGTAACGCAGGCGTATTATCCGTTTTCTGCAGGGGCTTTAACCGCGCTTGATCAATCGGTAGCGGTGCTGCAAAGACATCCCGATTAACCACCATGGCCTCAGGTTCGTTAATACG
The DNA here is from genome assembly GCF_002836035.1 of Halomonas sp. MES3-P3E. Lineage (NCBI taxonomy): Bacteria > Pseudomonadati > Pseudomonadota > Gammaproteobacteria > Oceanospirillales > Halomonadaceae > Halomonas > Halomonas sp. MES3-P3E. Next base: position 48,307 of record NZ_PJBT01000015.1, read on the forward strand.
CGGGTAGTCCATTTGCATGCTACGTGGGTCACTAATAACTCCAGCCAAAGCCGAAGCTGCGGCCGTTTCAGGACTGCATAGAAATACGCTGTCTTCTCGCGTGCCAGACCGGCCAGGAAAGTTACGTGGAACAGTACGTAAACTATTTCGCCCTACGGCAGGCGCCTGCCCCATTCCAATACAGCCGTTGCAGCCCGCTTGGTGTAAGCGTGCACCGCTAGCCACTAACTCACCTAAATAGCCTTCTTGAATCAAGGTGGAGAGCACTTGGCGCGACGAGGGGTTAATGTCCAGCGATATACCATTTGCCACTGAGTGCCCTTTTACCATGCTCGACACGATGGCAAAGTCACGATAACCAGGATTACCCGACGAACCAATATAGGCTTGGTGCAACGGCTGCCCGACGACTTCACTCACAGGCACGACCTTATCGGGGCTAGAAGGCAGGGCGATAAGCGGCACCAACATTGATAAATCAATCACTTCTTCCACATCGTAATGGCAACCAGGATCTGCTGCTAACGGCTGCCAATCGCCTTCGCGTCCCCGGGCTGACATAAAGCGTCGCGTACTTTCATCACTAGGGAAAACACTTGTCGTGGCACCCATTTCGGTACCCATATTAGCGATCACTAGTCGATCCATTGCCGAAAGCTCATCAAGCCCCGGGCCATAGAATTCAAGAATGCTATTTTTGCCACCCGATACGCCATGACGACGAAGTAGCTCCAAAACCACATCTTTAGCCGACACCCAGTCCGGCAAACTCCCTTCTAGGCGAACACCCCAAATCCGCGGCATGGTGATATAAAGAGGCTCTCCGGCCATTGCCATAGCGACTTCAATACCGCCTGCGCCGATGGCCAGCATTCCCAATGCACCCGCCGAGGTAGTATGGCTGTCGCAACCTACCAGCGACTGACCAGGCACACCAAAATTTTCCATATGCACGGGGTGGCTAATGCCATTACCAGGGCCTGAGTACCAAACACCAAAACGTTCACAGGCACTCTTTAGAAATAGATAGGTCTCGGCATTGAGGTTATCGGCTTGGACAAGACCGTGATCGATATATTGAACGCTCGGCTGAGTATGCACCCTGTCAATGCCCATGGCTTCAAGCTCAAGCATCACTAAAGTGCCAAGCACGTCCTGCAACAACGCTTGGTCGATGCGCAGGGCAATTTCACTGCCAGGAAGCATGTCACCGCTGACCAGATGATCACTGATCAACTTTTGAGCTAAGTTAAGGGGTGTTACAGGGGAGGCTTGAGAAGTCATAGATGAAATCCTAATGTTTTTTATTATCATTAAAGAGAAAGGCGGCTAACCGCATTGTTTTTAAAAGTTATTTTTAATTATTAACATTACTAAATATTTAAGAATTCCTTACTACACTGATGCTCTACTTCAGCTTTAGTGAGGGGCTGTTTTTGGCGCATTTGTGCGGTTCGTGCCGCTAATATATGCGCACGCATAATGGCAGCCGCCCACTCACCATCGCCATGTTGCAAAGCACGAATAATTTCTCGATGGTGCTGCATACTCGTCAACAATTCCTCATAGGTATAGTGGTGGAAACTACGCCGTGAAACGGGTATTTGCACAATCGTTTCTAACAAGCGCTGGAGGCGTGGGCTATCCGCCGCCGCCACCAATTCGGCGTGAAACTGATTGTTAAGTACAGCGATTTCATCCACTGCACTTTCATCATCCTGCTGACAAAGTATTTCCATTTGCTCGGCGAAAAGGCTCAAAGCGGAGAGTTGTGCCTGGCTAATACGTTTCGCGGCTCGCCTAACCACTTGAGGTTCTAACAAGACTCTCAACTCAAACACCTCTTCCACATCATGCTGTGTCCAACCCACTACACGAGCACCATGGTGAGGAATGGCTTCAACCCAGCCATCCGATACCAAACGACGCAATGCTTCGCGAATGGGCGTCCGGCTGTAATCAAGCTCCTCACTAATAGCCGCTTCACGAACATAGCTACCCGCCGCATAGCCACCATTTAGGATGCGTTGTTTGATGATGTGGTAAACACGGTCGGCTGCGGTCATAACAACACTCCAAAACGTTTCAGCGACTTCTTTTAAATCCGTTATTTTGCGCGCTTAAATTTATATTCACGACTAAAGTCGCAGACCTAATTGTGTGCAATTTATTGCATCAAAGACCAATATAAGCCTACATTTATCAAAAATCGAGCATAGTTGCATACAACTTTCTCATAAAGCTTTTCGCTAATAGTAGTCATGTCATACAAATGGAGTCCAAAATGAAACTCGACCCCACGTCTTTAAGGCTATTTGTGCGGGTAGCAGAAATGGGCACCATCACCGGTGCGGCTGATGCTGAGTTCATTGCAACTTCTGCGGTTAGCAAGCGCTTAAGTGAGCTTGAAGCGCATTTCAGTACGCCACTGTTACACCGCAATAACCGAGGCGTAGAGCTAACACCCGCAGGTAACGCGTTGCTGCACTTGTCCCGAGGGGTGCTGCATAACCTGGAAGACTTGGATCTACAGATGCGCGATTACACTAGCGGTGAGCGCGGCATTATTCGCATTTTTGCCAATATGTCCGCCATCACTCAATACTTGCCCGGTGAAACGCAAGCATTCTTTGAAAAACACCCTGATATCGGTGTGCAGCTTGAAGAAAAAGTTAGCCCAGTGATTACCAGGGAAATTATGGCGAACGGTGCAGATATTGGTATATGCGCCAAGCTCCCTCATGGGTATGACTTAGCTGAGCTGCCTTATCACACCGATGAGCTGGTGCTAGTCACGCCGTTAAACCATCCTCTCGCTAATCGTGACGCCATCGATTTTCGCGATAGCCTAGAACACGCCTATGTCGGGCTGCACTCTTCAAGCGCTATCAATCTTCAGCTCTTAAAGGCCGCCAGCTTAGCCAATAGGCCATTAAGACTGCGTATTCAGGTTACTAGCTACGATGCGCTGTGTTTGATGGTGCAGGCAGGATTAGGAATCGGGGTGGTTCCTAGAGGCGCTATCCGTCAATACGTGGGTGGGTTGCAAGTAAGAGTGCTGCCTATTCGAGATGACTGGGCAAAACGCCCACTGTGTATTTACGTAAACAATATTGACCGAATCTCAATGGCAGCCAGGCTTTTTGTAGATCATCTTATTGAATCTTCAAATAATTCCAAGCATCAGCCAGCGGTAGAAAAAAGCGAAAAGGCCTTAAAACCTTTATTAATTTAGCGCTCATCTCATGCCTGCCTTCTCGATTCACGAAAGCAGGCTCATCAATCACCAATACCCAAACTCGGTAACAAAGGGTATCAATAGTATGGAGGTGGTTATGTGACACACCGGTTAAACACAAAAACAAACCGTCCATGAAAATCATGGCAATTAAAGCATCCCAATGCTTGAGGTAATAATAATGAAATCCCTTGTTCAAAAATCACGTCTGCTTATCCCTGCTTCCATTCTGGCATTCGGTACGCTTACCAGCGCCGTTGTGCATGCCCAGGAAGATGCTTTGAATATTGGCGCCGTACCGACAGGTACTGGTTGGTTCTTTGGTATTTCAGAAGGTGCGCGGGTTATTAGCGCTAACACACCTTACGAAATTACCGTACGCGAGACTGGTGGCACCCGTGAAAATGCTATTCGTTTAGGGCGAGACGAACTGGATCTTGCCTTCACTGAAGCTCTAGTGGGATATGAGCAGTACAACGGTATAGGCCGCTTTGAAGACACGCCTAACGAAAACGTACGCTTAGTGTACTGGATTGCGCCTTCCACAATGCACTGGGCAGTACGTCAAGATGCTGAGATCAGTAACTTTGAAGAACTAGCTGGTGAGCGCTTTAATCCCAGCAGCATTGGCGGCGGCGGTGAGTACATCACCGAACTAGTGTTTGATATTCTAGGGGTTGAGCCCGACTTTCAGCGCATGCGCATCGATGATGCGGCAGAAGGCGTGATTGACGGTCGTTTAGTCGGCTTCAGCTATAATGGCATACCGCCTATTCCTGCGTTCACTGAAGTTCACTCATCTCGCCCTCTGCAGCTTCTGTCACTTTCAGAAGAGCAGCTTGATACTGTCACCGCAGAACTTCCCTTCTTATCACCATCCATCATCCCCGCGGACACTTACCGCGGTATGGATGAAGCAACGTCATTAGGTATCTATATGGGCGTGTCAGCCAATAGCACGCTAGATGACGATATTGTTTATGACATCACCCAAGCCTATTGGGAAAATCATGATCAGGTCTCGGCTTCTTTTGCGCCTGCTAAAGGCATGACCCCACAAGACGTCATTGATAATGCCACCTTCCCGATCCACGCGGGTGCGTTGCGCTATTACCAAGAGTTGGGTCTTGAAATTCCTGAAGACGTTATTCCTCCCGAAGCACGCTAATACCTGCTTGCACCCGCAGACGCTTAAACGTCTGCGGGTGTTTCACTGCATGCCTCTCTAACACCTCTTTTTAGACGCGCCTGTAATTGTTGCTACACAGCAAAATGGCGTGGGAGCCATCCGATGGACACCCCAGAAAGCAATAAAATTGTTGAAAAATATTCAGAAGACTCGGGTAAGCGTCAGCTTACGGGTTTCTGGTTTTTAGTGATGCGGCTAATCGCGGTAGCGATGGCGGTGTTCCATCTTTACGCCGCTATCACAGGGGCAGTAAATACCCAAAACGCCATTCACCTGCTGTTTGCTCTTCCCTTGATTTTCTTGGGCTACTCCTGCCGGGCAAAAGACAACCAGCGCTTACCCTGGTTTGATGTCATTCCAGTGGTGCTAGCAGTTGCGGTGAGTGGCTACTACATCATGCAGTTTGACCGCATCATTTATGGGCTTGGTTATCTAATGCCAACCACCTATGACCTGGTATTTGGCTTATTGGCAATTCTGCTTCTCCTTGAAGCCTGCCGCCGCGCCATTGGTCTAGCGTTCCCTATTTTGGTACTTATCGCCCTCTCCTACGCCTATTTTGGTAATCACCTGCCTGGTGTTTGGGGTCATGGGGGATTTGGCTGGGCAGACCTGGTGGCCACATTCTATATGAGTCCGACAGGTATCTACGGCAGCTTGATGCGTACCTCCTCGACGGTGATTGTGGTGTTCATTATGTTTGGCGCGCTACTGGTAACCACGGGCGGTGGCGATACGTTTATGCGCTTATCTAATTCTGTGACGGGCGGTATGGCGGGTGGTCCTGCTAAAGCCGCCACACTATGTAGCGCGCTTTTTGGCAGCATCAGCGGCAGTACCGCCGCCAATGTGGCCACGACGGGCGTGTTCACCATTCCATTGATGAAAAAAAGCGGTTATAGCCCTCGCTTTGCGGCAGCCACGGAAGCCTCAGCTTCGACCGGTGGACAAATTTTGCCGCCTATTATGGGCGCAGCCGCGTTTGTGATGGCCGACGTTATTTCCGTGAGCTATCTGGAAATCATTGGTGCTGCCCTTATTCCTGCGCTGCTTTTCTATCTCGCTATCTGGATGAGCGTTCACTTTGAAGCGAAGCGTCTGGGGCTCAACCCGATACCTAAAGATCAGCGCCCGACGTTACGCGAGGGCCTGTTCAATATTGAAACGCTGCTGCTACCAATTATCGTACTTATCACCATGCTGGTGCTGCGTTACACACCAACCACTGCTGCCGTGGCCGCTTATTTCACCGCGCTGCTGATCTACCTCTTCTCCTGGCGTAGCCCAGGTAGCTTTATGGATCGTTTGAAGTCGATTCCTGCTGCCTTAGAAGCAGGTGCCATGACCGCAGCAATGATCGCCGTTATCATCGGTAGCGTTGCGATTATTGCCTCGGTCATTAGCCTCACCGGTTTAGGCCTGAAAGTCTCATCGGTGATTCTTGTCGTCAGTGGCGGTGATGTACTGGTTACCCTCCTGCTGGCCATGATCGTCGCGATTATTCTAGGCATGGGCCTGCCGACAGTAGCGGCCTATATGCTAGCGGCGTCTGTGGTGGCCGCTGCGTTTATTGAAGCCGGATTACCTAGCCTTTCAGCGCACCTGTTTATTCTCTACTTTGCGATTCTTTCAGGGGTGACACCACCCGTTGCGTTAGCAGCCTATATCGGTGGTGCCATTGCTGGCTCGCACTGGTTCAAAACCGCCCTTACGGCGACGAAAATCTCGCTTGGCGGGTTCTTGATCCCCTTTATGTTTATCTACCACCCTCCACTGTTAGGCAATGGTACTCCGCTTGAAATTGCGCTTGCCGTGGCCTCTGGTGTGGTAGGCATAGTGGCACTCGCAGCATCGACAATCGGCTTCTTCTTACGTCCGTGCAGTTGGCTGGAGCGTGGACTGTTACTTGCGGCAGCGCTGATGCTGATTAACGGCATGGTGATAACCGATGTAGTAGGCATTGCTCTTATCGCGGGACTGTTTGCATGGCAATATCGCTTGAATCGTACTACTGATTCAGGCGCCTCTCTGCCTAGCAAGGAACCGACTCCATGAAGATTGTTATCCCCGATGACACCAGGACTGCGTGCGCCGTTTAGATGCCTTCAAGCAGCTAGAAGGCCACGATGTGACGGTGTATCACGACACATTAACCGACCTAGACGGGCTGAGTGAACGGTTCCAGGACGCCGAGGCGTTAGTGCTGATTCGTGAACGCACGCCTATCACGGCAGCCCTACTGGCGCGCTTGCCCAACCTGAAAGTCATTAGCCAAACGGGTGGCGGTGCAGCGCATGTGAATATGGCGGCTTGTCGCCGCCATGGCGTCACTGTCATGGCGGGCACTGGATCGCCTTATGCAGCGGCAGAATTAACCTGGGGTTTAGTCCTGGCGGCAATGCGTCATATACCGGCAGAAGTTGAGAACCTGAAAGCGGGCCGCTGGCAGTGCACGTTAGGTACCGGCCTTAAAGGACGCACACTAGGCATTTTTGGCTACGGAAAAATCGGCAGCCTAGTGGCACGCTATGGTCAGGCGTTTGAAATGAACGTGTTGGTGTGGGGTCGGGAAGGCACCCGCCAACGCGCCGCTGAAGCCGGGTTAGAAGTAGCCGAAAGCCAAGCTGCGTTGTTTCAGCGCTCAGATGTGCTAAGCCTGCACCTTCGCTTAAACGACGAAACCCGCGGTATCGTCACTGATGAATCACTCGCCCAGATGAAACCTACATCTCTGCTGGTAAATACTAGTCGTTCACAGTTAGTGGTGCCCGGTGCGCTTGAGCAGGCGCTTATAGCTGGGCGCCCTGGTCAGGCAGCGGTGGATGTCTTCGATGCGGAACCGGTCATTGAAAACTCGTTGCTGGCATTGCCTAATTTAGTCGCCACGCCTCACCTTGGCTATGTAGAAAAAGATAGCTATGAGCTCTATTTTGGCGATGCCTTTAGCAACCTGCTGGCTTACATGGATGGTCAACCGATTAACAATTTAGCGGGCTAACGGAGCGCGCTAAGTAGGCTAACCATCCCCGTCTCTGTGCCAATTGTGCTAGCCTTATGGGTTCACAAGTAACACAGGGGCCATTAATGCTCACCATTTCTAATAACGTTACCCTGGCTGATTGGGAGATTGATATCAGCCAAATTCGCGCCCAGGGTGCTGGCGGCCAGAACGTCAATAAAGTCGCTTCAGCAGTACATTTACGCTTTGATATTCTGAGCTCTACGCTGCCGCCTCTGTATAAAGAGCGCTTAATGGCGTTATCGGATCAGCGCATTAGCAAAGAGGGCGTGGTAATTATTAAAGCCCAGAGCCATCGAAAGCTTGAACTCAACAAAGAGGATGCGCTGGCACGTTTAAAAGAGCTGATTCAGAGTGCCACCAAGCAGCAAAAAGTACGCCGCCCCACCAAGCCCACCAAAGGCTCGCAGCGCCGTCGTGTTGATCACAAAACCCGTAAGGGAAAAATTAAGTCATTGCGCGGTAAAGTGTCGGCGTCATAATGCGCCAGCCAGTTCTTCAGAGCCTATCTTAATGAGCACATCTTCTACCGTTCGCCCACTCTCGCCGTGCGTGCAGATCTGCCAGATCGAGCCATCCACTTCATTGTGCAATGGCTGCGGCCGTACGCTAGATGAAATCGCTGTCTGGGGTGCCATGACCGAGGCCGAAAAAGCCCCGGTATGGGAACGCTTGGAAAGCAAAGGCTATGTCTCTGATGGCCATGTTTCTAAAGACCACGTTTCCAAAGACTAAGTTTTCACAGACTACGACTCTAAAGACTAAGTTTTCACAGACTAAGTCTCTAAAGACAATGCCGCAGGCTGATGACGGTCACTCAAGATATGATGCAACTCACCGCACGCCACCATCGGGTCATCACAGTTGATCACAATATCCGAGCGCGACAACACGTAACTGCGGCCGGTAATGGTATTTTCCACCACTTGGTAAGCGCCTTCCTGATGCGTGCCAATGAAGGTGCCGATAAACCCCGTTTCACGCAGTGAAACCGTCTCTAGTTTGTCGCCTATACTCAAACGCCCTTCATAGTTCATCAATGCCAGGCGTGCCGAGGTACCAGTACCCGTTGTACTACGGCAAATAACGCCAGGATGAACATAGGTGGTTGAGCGTGAACGTATATAACCTTCCGTTACCTTCTCTTCAGGTCCCATAAAGTGCAAAAACGGCAGTGGCCCTACGTCACCCAGCGTGTAGTGGGAAAAGCCTCGCTGCGCTTTAATCGCTTCGACGATTTTATAGGCACACTCGGATAGCGCACGCTCTTCATCACGCGTCAGTTTAAAGCCCAATTCAGTGGCATCCACTAACGCATAAAAACCACCGCTGTAGGCGATGGAGTATGTGACATCACCAATGCCCGGCACATCAATCGTATCGCGATAGGTGTCGATATAGCTGGGCAAGCCGCCACAGGTAACTGACTCTACCACGCCGTTATGCACTTTGGCTTCGATCTGCACCAAGCCTGCCGGCGCTTCCAGCTTAAAGCGCTGTATCCCTTCCTGCTTGGGCACAATACCGCTCTCCAGCACAGCTGTCGCGGTACACAAGGTGTTAGAGCCAGAGTAAATGGGATAGCCCATTACTTCCATAATGATATATCCCGCGACCGCTTCCGGGTGGCTGGGAGGCACTAACAAATCGACTGACATTTCTGGAATGCCGTAGGGCTCTTCAAGCAGCAAGCGACGTAAACCGTCGGCGTCATCGCGCAGGTACTCCATCTGCTCGCGCACAGTGGCGCCAGGCAAAATATCGATGCCACCGGTGACAATACGGCTAACATCGCCACCGGCGTGAGTATCCATTAACTGGATGGTATGGAGGTTAGGCACTAGTGGCGCTCCTGAGCGTCAGAAGAGGAATTTTCGAGGGCGAACGGAGCACCATGAGAGGCCCACTGGGCATCGGGAACAAGCACAATTTTACCCAGATAGTTGCTGTCCCGATTAACAAAATAGCGCTCGGCCGCATGCAGATCGGAAAGCTTAAATGCCGCATGAAGCACAGGCTTTAATTCACCGCTGCGTATCCATGCCACAAGCTGTTCGGCCTCTTCACGGGTGCCGTGGGAAACGCCAAAAATCTGCACTTGGTACAGATAAACGCGCGTCCACATCATTTCGCTCAGATTGCCACCGCTGGCACCCGCAATGGAAAGGCGCGGGTAGCTCTTGCGCCCCTGCATATCAACAATCATGGTGTCGATAAATAGATTGGTCATTTCACCGCCGACCAGATCCATCACCGCATCGATCGGTTTACCGCTGGTCGTTTCCAGCACGCGATCCACAAACGTCGGCAAGTCGCCACGGTCAATCACCGCTTCTGCGCCTAGTGCTTTAAGGGCGTCAGCTTTGTCTAGCTGGCTTACCGCATAGGGAATAGCGCCCACAACGCGGCAGAGCTGAATCAGTGCGGTCCCCACGCCACCGCTGGCACCACTGACCAACACGCGCTCACCAGCACTCACCTTGGCGGCGGTCATCATGTGGTAAGCAGTTTGATACGAACACATGCCCATTGAGGCAAGCTCTGCATCGTGCAACTCAGGGTTGGGCACGTGATAAAACTGATCAGCAGGTACAGCGATATACTCAGCAAAACCGCCATCGGCGCCATGGCCGTAGTAATCAGGAGTGAGGTTAATATCACGGCGCTCGTCGGCGTAGATATTAAAATCGAGCAGCCCTCGCTGGCCAATGCGCTCAGCATCGACCCCCTCTCCGACCGCCACGATACGACCTGCCACATCGGCCCCTTGAATACGCGGGAAGGTAAGCGTCGGGGTGCCACCCATGGCAAAGGAAGTCACATCACCTTTATCTTTGGTGGGATAAAGGCCTTCACGCGCTTTTCGGTCAGTATTGTTCTTTGCTGTCGCCGTCACCTGCACCAGCACTTCGCCCGCCTTGGGCTTAGGTGTAGCGACATCCGGATGGTACTCCAATTTGTCGATACCGCCATGTCCAGTCAATAGCATGGCGGCCATCGTCGGCGGCACCGTGTGTTCAGTTTCGGCCATGAGCTGACTCCTTAATATGGGTATATTGGCGCTCAAATGACAATAACAAACTCTTGCCGAGTCTCAAAAGCCATATAAGCGGCAATGGCGGCAACGCGTGGTTGCGAGGCCGCCAGAAGAACAAAGCACACTTATTAATATTAGCCAATACAGATATTAATTAAACATAAGCATTAGCTAAAGACAGGGACACCAATCAACGCGGTGTGCAAGTAAAAAGCAAAGACGACATACGCCACCAGCCCGATGAGTACGGTAGAAATAGTAGCCATTTTCGTGGTGCTAACTGGCGCAGCTGACGTCAAACGATCACGCTTTTTGGCAGCTTTAAACGCCAGGATTGCCCAGATAAGAAAGGCTGCAAAAAAGATAATATCGCCTAAGCGGCCGTTGGCTAGCAGGTGGGCAAACGCCCATATTTTTACTGACAGCATCATCGGGTGGCCAAGCTTGGCCTTAATAGCATTATGGGGAACATACGCCGCCACTAGCATAATAAAGGCAGGCAGCATGAGCAGCGCGACCGCATGGCGCATGCCCATGGGTGGTTGCCACACATAAATAGGGTCAAGGCGCATCTGGCCAAACCCATAAATGGCAACCGCCAAGCCGATCACGGACACTGCCGAGTAGGCTATTTTCCACGTGGTTTCGCCGAATTTGGCAATTTGCTGCTGACGCCAATTTTCAGCGAAAATACGCACAGAGTGGCTGCCTAAAAAAATCAGCAGCCCGATGATCATTATGGTCATGAAAAATGCTCCCAGTGAAAATGCTAGTCGACGGCTTGATGCCTTATAGTCTTGGTCGCTGCAGAGGATGCCACACTCACCCCTCAACCACCTATGCATGCGTCAACTTTTCGTTTCCTGGCGAGTCGTTCACTGACAAGCTTAAAACCAGTGTTTGCGTTTAAATAACCAAATCAATATGCCGCCGATGCCCAGCATCGCTCCTAAGACAAAAAAGTAGCCATACTCATAGCGCAGCTCGGGCATATTTTCGAAGTTCATGCCGTAAATCCCAGCAATAAATGTCAGGGGTACAAAAATTGCGGTAATAACGGTGAGAACACGCATGGTGATATTTAGCTGATGAGAAGAAATAGAGATATAGCCATCGACTAAGTCACCACAAATGTCATAGTACATCTGGGTCAAGGTATAAAGACGTTCAAAGCGGTCCGCCACATCGTTAATAGCGTGCAGGGTTTCGCTCTCTTCGCGGGGCAGATGCTCGTAGTCATAAGCCGTCAGTTCTTGAGTAATACCTTTGTGGTAACTAAAAATGCGGCGCATTTTGACCAACCGAGAACGATAAGTAATGATCTTGCGCATCAAAACATCGTTGCCGTTTTCTAACAGTTCATCCTCTAGATCGCTTAATTCAGTTTCAAACTCAAGTAGGCTATCGATATAAAACCCAGCGGAGATATACATAACGCGCAGCGCGACCTGCTCCGGCGAATGCGCCAAAAGTGCTCTGCCGTGCTCGTTAAACAGCCGCTCAATGCTTAACGCTTCACCAGGATGGAGCGTAACCAAAAACCGTTCGCCCACAAAAAAACAGACCTGTTGAGGTAAATAGTTCAGCTCGGCATCGAAGGAGGAGATGCCGCGATAAATAATCAGCGTATGGTTATCAAACTCTTCTATTTTAGGTGGATGGCGCTCTTTATGGGCATCTTGAATCGCCATCGGGTGAAACTCGAATGCCTCTAAAATCGACCGTTCGCTCTGCTGGGTTTCTCCCTGCATATCAATCCAGATATGGCTTCCCGGCGTAGCCCGCCACACATCCATTAGGCTTTCACCGCCCTCATGGGTCTCGCCTTCAGGCGTGGTCAGAATAGTTCGAATCATGATCGTCCTTGAATATTTCCGGTCTTTCTTAAGAAGCACTACCCAAAGGCTGCACTATGCGAACTTGGGCTTTTCCCAAGCGCTTGGCATCATACATGGCAACATCGGCTCGCTTTAATAGCTCGTTGGCCGTTTCAGCACTAGTTGGCATGTACATGACAACACCTATGCTTGCACTGATATTCAGCGCCGCATTGCCAGCAGCAAACGGCTCTTCAATCACCTGTATTAATTTTTTGGCCAACGGCTCAATCGCCATGGACTCACTGCTTTCTAATAGCAAGACAAACTCATCTCCGGCCCACCGCGCTATATAGTCGGTTTCACGGACGGTCTTCACCAATCGTTTAGCCATCACACGCAGCAGCTCATCCCCCATGGCATGGCCATGAGTGTCGTTAATCGCTTTAAAACCGTCCAGATCCATGAATAAAACTGCTAAGGGCTTTTGAGTACGCCGAGTACGGGCCATTGCATCAGGCAGGCGTTCATCTAGGGCGCGCCTGTTAGGCAGTTTAGTTAATACGTCTTCACGGGCCTGTTGATCGCGCAAACGCTCTAGCTGCTGTCGTTCGGCAATATCATGGATAAAAAGACTGCGTCGCTCGCGGCCATCAATGATTAATGTCTTGATGCGAACCTCGACGGGCAGTTCCCTGCCATCATGGCACCGCGCTGTATAGGTGATAGGGGCTTGATCACTCTCAGTTGGCAAGCCATTAGGAAAGAGTAATTGTGTGACTGGCCTTGCCAGCACCGCTTTGCGTGGCCAACCAAACATTAGCTCAGCCGCTCGGTTCCAATCGAGAATGACGCCCTGTGAATCAATACTGATATAGGCGTCATAGGCGGATTCAATGACTAGGTTGAGCTCGTTGGTGCGCCGTTCAATTTGGCACTCCATGCTGTAATGAAGCTCGCTCAACGCTCGCTGAGATTCCTGTGCTTTTTTTCTCTCTCGGATCAGCCGTTCACGCAGGCGAATTTCATCAGTCACAATCGCCGCTAAATCTTTCAAAGCCGCCAGTTCCTGCTCACTAAGAGTACGAGGTTTAATATCAATCGCGCAGAGGGATCCCAACGCAAGTCCATTGGAGGTGCACAGCGGAATACCCGCATAAAAGCGAATCCCATTCGGGGCGGTCACATGGGGGTTTTGCGCAAAGCGAGGGTCCTTGCGTGCATCTTCAACAATTAACGGCTCTGAGGCCGTCACTGTATAAGCGCAAAAAGCCACATCTCGACCTGTCTCGCGGGTTTCCACGCCCACGCGCGACTTAATCCACTGACGCTCAGCATCAATCAACGTGATCGTTGAGATAGGCACATTCAGTAACTGGGCAACCAACCTGGTGACGCGGTCAAACGCCGGTTCATCCGGGGTATCTAATAGTTCAAGCTCATAAAGAGCGGCTAACCGCGCCTCTTCATTAGATGCTGTGGGGTAGCTCATTGTCATGTCACCCATTCAGGGAGGTGTAGGTCTACCAGCATATCGCGACCAGCACTTTCCTGCTTACTGCTTATTGTTTTGACTCATACTCGCGAGCAACACACTAACCAGCGTAGAGGCGACTATCGCACCGACAAACGGCCCCAGCGTAGGAATACTGCCCGGGAAACTGGCAGCTATCACTCCCGCGATGAGACTGCCCTGACTGAACCACCCTGGAATAATGGCGCCCAGCAATCCTGCAACACCTCCCGCAACAGCCGAAAAAGGGGTCATGCGTTGCCACAGACCTAGCAGCACAGGCACCACAATGGCGGCACACAGTAAGTCAGCAATCAGGAACAGCCGCAGTACTGACAACCCCTGCAAAGCAATCACTACCACCGGTATCATCAATCCAATCGTGACCCAACGGGCAGCGGCAATGGAAACACCCCGCCGTTCGCTGCGCGACACCACCAGGGAAGCGATACCATTTTGTAACGTATCAACACTGGAGGCTACCAAAGTGACTGCCAGCACTAAAGCGGGGAGTGTCAGCCAAGCTGGGGCCCCCGTTAACAGAGCGAAAAACGGCATCGGCGGCTCGCCAAGGGGGACCCCACTCATTGTCGCCAGCATGCCCAAACCACCAATTAGCATCACGACTACGACGGTCATACCGCCGCCTAGCCAAGCGCCACGGCCCAGGCTTTGATCGTCCCTTGCCGCCCAAACACGCTGCCAATACCCCTGGTGGAAAAGGTTCGCTGCGGTGACGGCGATGACCAGCGTTAACGCAACGCTCAGCGCGCTGGTAACGGGGATGGAAGGCAGCGTTGCCTCGCTAGGCATTGTGGGTAGGCGCCATAACGTAACGCTACCCACCGCCAACAGAAGCGCTAGCAACAGCCATGCCTGCCACCGGTCCGTGGCAAGGCTGGCGCGCAAACCGCCAACCGCCGTATACACCAGAGTGGTGAGGGCAACGCCAATAATCACCAGCGCGGGCGGCACATCTGACAATAGCGCTGTGATGGCCCCTATGGCGGTGAGCTCCGCTGCCAGGAAGCAGGCCATATAGCCAACCGACACTAACGTTACCCAGCGCCGCACGCCTGGGCCATAGCACGCTTCTGCAAACTCGGCGATGCTGCGCCCTTCCGGCAACGCACGGCGAATTTTTGGCCCGTAGAGCCCTAACACAATAAACGGCAGTGCCGACCCGAGCGCATAACCTGCTAATGCGAGGGGGCCAACAAAGGCACCAATTTCGGGCGGGGCAAAGAGTATCCACGCCCCCATGCCGGAGGCAAGAAAGGAGAGACCAAGGGTTGAAGCTGTTTGTGAGTTGCGAGCCGTCACATAATCATCAACGGGGCCATCCACCCAGCGAGCCCGTAGACCTAAATAAGCAAAGCAGCACAGCGCCGCGCCAAGCACGGCTGACGTCAGATATAGCATGTCGCACTTCCTCCGCCGGTACGAACCGGATCAGGTTCCAGGGTCTGCGCAGCGCGCATTCTCAGCCCTTGCAAGCAGGGCTCCCCTGGCGACAGTGAATGAAGACGGTATCGTCAACCAAAAACGCGTCTTAGTAAAGTTTAAGGTGTGTTGGCAGCCTCTGCGCGGGGCACTCGCCCCATCAAATAGAACTCCGCATTGGGCGGCGTACCCGCCAGGGTGACCAATCGATTCGACAGACCAAAAAACGCCGCGATGGCGCCTATATCCCAGCAGTCCTCTTGGCTAAAGCCTTCTTGCCGCAGGCGCGTGCGCCACTCATCGGTCATTTCACCGACATCAATGGCACAATGCATGGCAAAGTCGAGCATGACGCAGTGGCGCTCACTAATCGGTGCCACGCGATGGTTGATGGCGACCTGATCCGCAAGCAGCGGGTCTTTGCTGTATATGCGCACCAGTGCCCCATGCGCCACCACGCAATACAAGCAGCGATTGCGCGCACTGGTAGCGACCACAATCATCTCTTTCTCGGCTTTAGTGAGCGTGTCAGATTCACGCTCCATTAGCGCATCATGGTAGGCAAAGAAAGCACGAAACTCAGCAGGACGATGGGCCAACATTAAAAATACATTAGGCACAAACCCTGCCTTTTCCTGGACGGCCAAAATAGTATGGCGAATATCGTCGGGCAGATCATCTAACGTTTCTGGTACATTAAAACGGCTTAATGGAGCAGACATAATCACCTCTTTATTGTTAAGTTTAACCATCTCATAAAAACGACTTAGCCTTTACGTAACAAAACGCTAACTTAAGTGACTTTTAATTAGCGGCCCTGCTCGCCATACTGATGTAACGACCTGCAATAAAACGCGCATAACGCTTAATAATCAGTTCGTTCAAAGGGACACTGACATGAGCCATAACGAAGCAAAAGAACACATCTCCGGTCGTCTAAACGAACTGTTTTCTGACCCCTACCAAGCGTTTGAAAATGATACGGATGAGCGCCAGCTACATATTCGGATCATGCTGCATATGTTACTGGCCCGCCCCATGACGCGGGGCCAAATGACCTTGAGAGTCATTCATGGCTGGGAAAATGGTGGGTTTGAGCCCGACGATCTTCAGCATGTCGACTACACCCTCAGTAACGTTTCTGACTTCAAACGAGCAGTGCAGGATTTTGAACACGCCTCCAAGCACAACACACCTTTACCTGCTGACCAAACCGCCATTCTAGCTGCCCCGCTAGCCGATGCGATTGCAGAGGCCAGAGCAGAAGGTCAAGACCTCGCCAACGGCATTAGTCATACACCAGCGCGCTGGCCAGCGTTTGAGGGCGGCTTGGCACTCTATACGCTGTTTAAAATGTACCACCGCCTGATTTATGGCGAAGATGACACCTACCGCTGCTCGCAATGCATGACGCCGCTTGGTTTGCGCGAAATACATGAGTTTCACCTTGAAGAAGGTGAGTTCGCGCTGCTGGTGCCGCCAGCCCAGGACTTCATGAACGAACATTCCCTGCTGGTGTTGCATGAAAGCCAACTTGGCCCCATTGAACAACTGTTGGAAGAAAGCTTGCCGTTGTTTGATAACTTTTAAATCACGATATGCCGATTCATCGGCTCGGCTTTGGCCGCACCCGCTATCAATTGACCCCGCTTAATGCGGGGCCAGCATCAGGCATTGAATAGTGCTTCATTTAGCCAAGCGAAATCGTACTATTAATGCCACTGGAAACATTCTCTGGTTCAAACCAACGCGCTGTGACGGTTTTGGTTTGCGTCCAGAAGGCAATCGCCTGTTTGCCGTTAGGCCCTAAATCCCCCAGCTTTGATGCCCGCGAGCCAGTGAAGCTGAAGTAGGCAACCGGTACGGGGATGGGCACATTGATACCAATCTGACCCACGTCGATATCGGTTTCAAAACGGCGAGCAATCCAACCAGAGTTAGTAAAGATAGAGGTGCCATTGCCGTTGGGGTTGGCGTTGATAAATTCGATCGCTTCATCGAGGGTTTCAACACTGACCACACACAGCACAGGCCCAAAAATCTCTTCGCGGTAAATGGTCATATCCGCGGTCACATCCGAAAACAGAGTGGGGCCCACGAAGTTACCGTTGGGATAGCCGCCCACTTGAACATTGCGACCATCGACCATCAGTTTGGCGCCCTCTTTTTCGCCTGCATCGATTAAACGCAGCACACGATCACGAGCAGCCGGCGATACCAGTGGCCCTAAATCGGCATCCAACTGGGTGCCCGGCCCCACTTTCATTGCCCGCGCCGCCTCAACAATGTCGCTTAGCCATTCGCGTGCCTCACCGACTAGCACCACCACCGAATTCGCCATGCAGCGCTGGCCCGCCGCACCAAAGGCTGAGCCCAGCAAGTTATTGATCGCCTGACTACGGTTGGCATCCGGCATCACCACGCAGTGGTTCTTGGCCCCCATCATCGCCTGCATGCGCTTGCCCGCTGCCGCCGCGCGGTTATAAAGCAGCGAACCCACGTGGGTAGAGCCAATGAACGAGAGCGCTTTGATATCCTGATGGTCAGCAATTTGATTGGCCACATCGGGGCCCCCGTGTACCACATTAAGCACGCCGGGCGGGATGCCGGCTTCGTGAGCCAGTTCGACTAAGCGCATAGTGGAGCTTGGGTCTTGCTCTGAAGGTTTGAGAACAAAGGTATTGCCGGTAGCAATGGCCAGCGGAAACATAAAGCACGGCAACATAATGGGGAAGTTAAACGCGGTAATGCCGGCCCCAACACCCAGCGGCTGATGCATGGTGTAGACATCCACCTCGTTGGCAGCGTTTTCAGCCAGCTCTCCCAGTTGCAGCGAGGTAATCGAGCAAGCGTGCTCCACCACTTCCAAGCCGCGACCTACTTCACCTTCCGCATCCGGCAGGGTTTTGCCGTGCTCTTCGGTAATCAGCGCCGCCAGCTCTGCAGTATTGTCACGAATTAACGCCTGAAGCTTGAGCATGATGCGCATTCGCTTGCCAAGCGGCACTTTACGCCACTCCTTGAAAGCCTCCTTGGCATTACTGATGGCACGCTCCACTTCGTCAGCGGTGCAAAACGGCACACGCGCAACGACCTCTTGTGTGGCGGGGTTAATCACATCGCGCCATTCCTGGCTTTGCGAAGGTACGGGCTGACCATTGATATACATGGGTATTTCGCGAACGGACATAACGTTGCTCCTGTTTATAGTTGTGGTTTTGGTGGTGGTTTTGACTATGGTTGTTATGGTTGTGATTGCTGTCATAAAGCAGTGATTGTCTGCGCACCGCTGTAAGCAAGAACACAGGGTATAGCAGCAAGTTAACGTTAACGTCAACCAAGTATCCTACGAGTAAACAAAATCTGCCGTATGGCGTCAATTAGCCTTTCCATTGTTATGCCGTGCTGGCTATGCTTCGGCTAATCAGGGGCGCCGTGGCTTTTCAAACCGTTCACGGCAAACGCTACGCATAACGTGTTTAAGCACAGGGAATTAACGATGCAGACCTTCAGCTGCCGCTGTGGCAATCCACTTTTCTATGAAAACACCCACTGCCTTACCTGCCAGTCAGACGTCGGCTGGTGCCCCGTCTGTAGCAATATTGTCGCGATTGAGCCGTTGGACAACGGTGGCTATCGCTGCGCACACCCTGGTTGCGATACAGCGCTGATGAAGTGCCACAACTACGCCGTTGAGAACGTCTGTAACCGCATGGTGGTGATGGAACACGGCCAAGCGGATGCCCTATGCGATTGCTGTCGTTATAACGAGGTAATTCCCGACCTCAATATTGAAGGTCATCGTGAACGCTGGGCGGCGCTTGAAGCAGCGAAGCGGCGGCTATTTCATACCCTCGATCTACTCAAGCTGCCACACGGCACCAAAGACGATGCTATTAACGTGCCGCTAAGCTTTTCATTTATGGCCGACGCCCTCCCCGACCAGGGGTTATGGCGCTCTACCGCGAAGCAAGAGAAGGTGTATACCGGCCATGCCTCGGGCCATATCACTATTAACGTCAAAGAAGCCGATGACGTTGAGCGTGAACGCTTGCGCGTCGATATGAACGAATCACACCGCACGCTCATCGGTCACTTCCGTCATGAAATTGGCCACTATTATTGGGATGTACTGGTAAAGGATCGCGATGAAGAGGCGTGTCGTGCGGTGTTTGGCAACCACCATCGGCCAAGCTATGCCGAAGCGTTAGAGCGCTACTACCAACAGGGCGCCCCCAGCGACTGGCCTGCGCGTTTTATCTCTGCCTACGCCACCATGCACCCCTGGGAAGACTTCGCCGAAACCTTCGCGTATTACTTGGATATGGTGGCCGTGCTGGATACCGCACTGCACATGGGCATTACCCATGTCGAATACGACGGTAGCCTGGACAGCATGTTGATGGCTTTTCATCAGGTCGGCTTGGCGGTGAACGAGCTCAACCGGGATATGGGTCTGCTCGACCTGTCACCGACGGTGCTCGCCCCCGCCGTGCGCGATAAGCTGGCGTACCTGCATCAACTGATCCAGGCCGCCAGCCCTGTGGAGCGTTAGTCCTTCAATCGTTGTCGTTGTCCCCTGCGTGGCTTTGGCTTTGCGTTTGACTCTGCGTTTGTGCCACTCGGGGGACAGTGTCGTCATTCACAAAGTAGGTCGCACTCAGCGTATCGTGAATGGCGGCAAAGCCAATTTGCAGCTCGTCGATAAAGGCATGCAGCTTGCTCGGCGAATGGGCAAGCGCTTGGATATCGGCATCGACTACGTCCGCGCGAACCAGCGAAACCGTGGCCGCGGGGCGGTCTTGACGGGGAAGCAAAGTAAGCTCATGACCTAGCGTTTCTAGGCTGCAGGCAATCGAACGTGGCAGGTTGGGGTCTTGGAGCAAAAAGCGCAGCACATCCGGTCCCCGCACGCGTAAACGCACCTGCTGACGGTACATTTGATACGCGGTGAGTGATTTAAGCACACTCATCCACTGCAGGTTTTCAAATGGCAGCAGCTCCTCAGGGTTTTGCGGCAGCAAGCTGGCAGAGCGCACGTCCACAATGCGCGTCGTCATATCCGCCCGCTCCAACTGGCGCCCTAATTCAATAAACGTACGCGCCGGGCCATGACTCAAGGTGCCCTCAATGAGCCCCGTTAACGCTTGGCAACCACGAATCACGCTTTTGAGAAAGCTATCGCGGCGGCGCGGGCTAACGCCATGTTCAGCATGGTCGACGACGCTCAGATAGAGCTGATTAACCTCCTCCCAAATCTCCCGAGGCACCACATCCCGGGTGGTTCTGAGGTTCTCGCGAGCACTAGCGAGGGCGGAGATAATCGAAATATCATTCTCGGTATCGGCACATAAAAAATGTACGACATTGCGCTCATCGAAGTCTGTATGGCGTGCGGTGAAGGCTTCCAGGCTGCCGGTCATTTCGATAAGTGGGGCCCAACCTAACGGCAAGCGTCCCGGCAAATCCAGCATAAGGTGGCTGTTAACGCTCAATAGGCGCGCGGTATCTTCCGCTCGTTCAATATAACGCGCCATCCAGTAAAGATTCTCAGCAACGCGTGACAGCATGGCGTTAGGCTCCTTTCACCGCGGCCGCTGCCGCCTTATCGTCGGTTTCTACAATCCAGGTATCTTTACTGCCGCCGCCTTGTGAAGAGTTCACCACCAGCGATCCTTCTATCAAAGCCACCCGCGTCAAACCACCGGTCGTGACATGAATTTCAGGCCCTGAGAGTATGAAAGGGCGTAAATCCACATGGCGCGGCTGCGGTAACCCATTCGCTAGCGTAGGCGTAGTCGAAAGCGCCAGGGTGGGCTGGGCCATATAATTGCGGGGATTTGCCTTGATCAACTGCGCAAACTCATCGCGGGTCTCTTTGGTTGAGCGCGGGCCAATCAACATGCCGTAGCCGCCCGACTCATTGGCGGGCTTGACGACCAATTCATCCAGGTGGTCGAGCACATAGCGGCGGTCGTCTTCAAACATGCACAGGTAGCTCGGCACGTTGGGCAACAGCGGCTCCTGATCGAGGTAATAACGAATCAGCGCAGGGACGAAAGCGTAAACCACCTTGTCATCCGCCACCCCAGCGCCCGGCGCGTTGGCCAGCGCGACTTTACCCGCCCGCCAAGCGCGCATCAGGCCCGCAACACCCAGCATAGATTCAGGATTAAACGCTTCCGGGTCTAGAAACTCATCATCAACACGGCGGTAAATAACATCCACGCGGCGCATGCCCTCGACGGTGCGCATATACACCACATCATCGTCATCCACTAACAGATCACTTCCCTGCACCAGTTCAACACCCATTTGCTGGGCAAGATAGGCGTGCTCGAAGTAGGCAGAGTTATAAATCCCTGGGGTCAGCACCACAATTTGCGGGTCATCGCCAGGGCGCGGCGACATCGACGCTAGCATGTCGTAAAGCTGAGCCACGTAATCATCAACTGGCAAAATCTTGCCTGAGGCGAATAACTCCGGCAGCACTCGCTTAGTGACATTACGATTTTCAAGCATGTAAGAGACGCCGGAAGGAATGCGTAAGTTATCTTCCAACACATAGAGCGTGCCATCCCCATCGCGCACTAGGTCTGACCCGCAAACATGCGCCCACACGCCGTGAGGGGGATTAATACCCACACACTGAGGGCGAAAATTAACCGACTGCGCCAATACCTCAGCGGGTAACACTTTATCCTTGATCACCTTTTGGTCGTGGTAGAGATCATCAATAAATAAGTTTAGCGCCTGCACGCGCTGCTTGAGCCCCGCCTCGGTTTTACGCCACTCATTGGCGGGAATAATGCGCGGCACAATATCAAACGGCCAGGCACGGTCGATCATTGCCCCTTCTGAATAAACGGTGAAAGTAATTCCCATGGTACGGATAGCGATCTCCGCCGCCGTTTTCCGCTCTGCTAACTCTTCTGCGCTAAATCTTGCCAACATGTTGCACAATTCACCCGCTGACTCGCGTGGCTGACCGGGCGCGGCCATCAGCTCATCGTAAAAATCACGACACGCATAGTTATTCCAATTCACTTGGCTCATGGGCGCTCTCCTGGCGCTGGGGTGGAAGCGGCAACTTCCTCAATGCTCAGTGTAGGCCTGCCGCGTGCAAAACAATCAAACAATTGAGAGCAAAATACGTACCATCTTTTGCGATATTTCAACGTTCGCTTACTTAAACACTACTCAAACATTACTTGGCAGAGCATCAGCGCCCAACAAACCCCTTTTATGCTTTTTTTTGGTGCGGCCAGTTGGCTTCAAGTTGGTGCATAACGCCATTTCCACTTTAGTTAAACGCCTTACTTAATATAGCGGCTGCAAAAAAGTAAAAGTGGAACGATACTTGCGAAACGTTCGGTTATTCCCTAACCCAGCCGACTATCCGGTTGATAACGGTTCTCTTGAGGGTGGCCCATGACCATTCGCGTTGCCTTGTACCATCGTACGACTTACCACTTTGACCGCCCGGTGCGTCTATCACCCCATGTTATTCGGCTACGTCCGGCGCCCCACTGTCGCACGCATATCGAGGCGTACTCGCTCAAGCTCTCCGGCGAAGACCACTTTTTAAATTGGCAACAGGACCCGTTTGGCAACTTCAACGCCCGCGTGGTGTTCCCAGAACCGCGTAAAGAGCTAACCATCGCCGTCGAGCTGATCGCCCCGATGACGGTGATTAATCCGTTCGATTTCTTCCTGGACGACATTGCGCAACAGATTCCCTTCGATTACCCGGAAGCGCTGCGCCAGGAGCTGGGCCCCTATCTTGAAATCACCGAGTCCGGGCCGCGCTTAATGGAGTGGCTCAAGGGCGTGCCCCGCGAACCGACCACCACCGTCGATTTCCTGGTCGCGCTTAACCAGCGCCTACAAGACGATATCGGTTACCTAGTGCGCTTGGAGCCAGGCGTACAAAGCTGTGAAGAGACCCTGTCCCTGGCCAGTGGCTCGTGCCGCGATAGCGCCTGGTTGCTGGTGCAGATTTTTCGCCATCTAGGCCTCGCGGCACGCTTTGTATCGGGCTATTTGATTCAGCTTAAATCCGATGTCAAAGCACTCGATGGACCCAGCGGTACAGAAGTAGATTTCACCGATTTACACGCCTGGACCGAAGTGTTTCTGCCTGGTGCAGGCTGGGTAGGCCTTGATCCAACCTCGGGCCTGTTTGCAGGCGAAGGCCATATCCCGTTGGCCGCAACCCCCACCACGGGTAGCGCGGCGGCCATTACCGGTTTTTCGGATAAGTGCGAAGTCACGTTCGATGTGACCATGGAAGTGGAGCGTATTCACGAAGACCCACGGGTCACCAAGCCGTATAGCGATGAGCAGTGGCAGCGTATCTGCAACCTCGGCGACGAGGTGGATGCCGAGCTTCTTCAGCAAGATGTGCGCCTGACCATGGGTGGCGAACCTACCTTTGTATCGGTCGACGACATGGAAAGCCCGCAGTGGAATACCGAAGCGCTCGGTGAGCACAAGCGCGAGCGGGCCGAAGTACTACTGACGCGCCTTCAGGCCGCCTATGCCCCCGGCAGCGCCATTCAGCAGCAGCAGGGCAAGTGGTACCCCGGCGAACCGCTGCCCCGCTGGGCGCTGGCCTGCTACTGGCGTAAAGATGGCGTGCCGCTATGGCGCGACCCACAGTGGTTGGCCTGCCTGGAGGCTGCCCCGAAAGTGCACGTGGATAACACCATGGCGCAACGCTTTACCAAGGCACTCAGCGAGCGGCTGGGTGTGGCCGAACGTTACTGGATACCGGCGTACGAAGATGCCTACTACTACCTTTGGAAAGAGCAGTCGCTGCCGGTCAACGTTGACCCGCGCGAAGCCAACCTCAAAGACGATGCCGAGCGTCACCGCTTAGCCCGCCTATTGGAACAAGGCCTGGACGAAGTCGTTGGTTACGCTCTGCCACTGCGCCACTCGATCAGCCAAGCCCACCGCTGGGAAAGCGGCCGCTGGCCGCTCAAGCGCGACCACCTTTTTCTAGTACCCGGCGATTCCCCCATGGGCCTGCGCTTACCGCTTTCGGCGTTGCCCTGGGCTGACCCGGAAGAGCAGCCCCAGCCTGAATCGCTATTCGCGCCCCGCCCGGCACTGGGCGACATTCACGGCGAAGTCGCCCGCCGCAACGCTGAACAACTGCATATCAGCGATGCCGAACGCCTGGGTCGCTCCAGCCACCCCAGCCCATCGCACCCTGAAGGCGAAGATGTCCAGCAGCAGCCACGGGCAGAAAACGACCGCGAGAGTGGCATTATTCACACCAGTCTGTGTGTGGAACCCCGGGATGGTCGCCTGCATATTTTCCTGCCACCGCTCACCAGCTTAGAGCACTACCTGGACCTGCTCAGTACGGTTGAAGAGTGTGCTAAAGAGCTCGCTTGCCCGGTGATGGTAGAGGGCTACTCACCGCCTCGGGATCCGCGTCTGGAAAACTTTATGATCACCCCCGACCCAGGCGTGATCGAAGTGAATATTATGCCTGCGGCCAGCTGGCAAACCCTGGTCGCGCAAACCGAACGGCTCTACGTTGAGGCACGAGAAACTCGCCTGGGCACCGAAAAATTCATGCTCGACGGACGCCACACCGGCACCGGCGGTGGCAACCACGTCACGCTAGGCGGCCTGACGCCTGACGATTCGCCGTTCTTACGTCGCCCAGATCTGCTCGCCAGCTTAGTGACTTATTGGCAGCATCACCCTAGCCTCTCTTATCTGTTTTCGGGTCTCTTTATTGGCCCAACCAGCCAAGCGCCGCGGGTGGACGAAGCGCGTCACGAAGCACTTTATGAGTTGGAAATCGCGTTACAGCAAATGCCCGAAGGTGACGTAGTACAACCTTGGTTGGTCGATCGCTTACTGCGCCACCTGTTAACTGACCTAACCGGCAATACTCACCGCGCCGAGTTCTGTATCGACAAACTCTACTCGCCGGATAGCGACAGCGGTCGACTCGGCTTATTAGAACTACGCGGTTTTGAGATGCCGCCCCATGCGCGCATGGGACTGATGCAAATGCTGTTAATCCGCGCCCTTGTCGCGCGCTGCTGGAAAACGCCCTACCGCGCCAAGCCCGTGCGCTGGGGAAGCGCACTGCAAGATCGCTGGATGCTGCCTCACTACCTGTGGAATGATCTTGACGACGTGCTGGCCGATTTACGCCACCACGGCTTCGACTTCGACCTTGAGTGGTTTGCCCCCTTCCTGGAGTTCCGTTTCCCGCTGCATGGCCGTTTGCATACGCCCATGCTAGACATCGAGCTGCGCCAAGCCATCGAACCCTGGCACGTGCTGGGCGAAGAGGCCTCGGCAGGCGGCACGGCTCGCTATGTGGACTCCTCGGTGGAGCGCCTGGAAGTCAAAGTCAGCGGCATGAGCGGTGACCGCTACGTGGTGACCTGCAACGGACGCCGGGTACCGCTTTCAGCCACCGGCAGAAACGGGGAAGCAGTCGCCGGGGTGCGCTACCGCGCCTGGCAGCCGCCCTCGGCACTGCATCCGCAGATTCCTATTCATGCACCTCTGGTGTTTGATGTGATTGATACCTGGAATCAGCGCTCTGTGGCGGGCTGTACCTATTACGTGGTGCATCCGACCGGGCGTAATTTCGATACTTTCCCGGTCAATGCGTTTGAAGCCGAAGCCCGTCGACTGGGGCGTTTTAGTGACAGTGGCCATAGTCATGGTCATCAAGCTCCCAAGCTGGAAACCCCCAGCCTGGAACTGCCACAAACGCTCGATCTGCGCTGGACGCCTAGCTAATGTTTTTAACTAAGGAGCCCCTGATTAACGTAATGAGCGAAGGCCAGACAAGGCAAAAATTAACGAAAAAGCGGAGTTTACAGGGTGTAAATGAGCATTTTGAGGCGATTTTTAACGCCGTATGGCCAAGCGCAATAGTTAATCAGCGGGTTTCTAAGCTAATGCTTTTCTCTTAGTAGCCAGTGCTGGATAATCCGCCCCCTTACCTCTCAGGATTACAAGGATAATGACGGCCCCTGTCTCACCCTCACTTCTCGCGCCCGTGGCTAACGGGCTCGTTGAGGATTACTTGAACCAGCTAGGCAAGGGACAGCCCGGCACGTATGACGCCATGCTCGATAGCCAAGGGCAGTTACGCCCTGGCTGGGAAAGCTTACTGGGCTCGCTAGAGGGCATGGGCCCCACGGGGCGTTTACAGCAGCATGAAGAGATTCAGCGCCTGCTGGCCGAAAACGGCGTCATTTTTAATATGCATGATGAAACCCAAGGGCGTTCGTGGCGGCTCGACCCACTACCCTGGGTGATTGATGAAGTGCAGTGGCAAGCGCTGGAGGCGGGGCTTACTCAGCGCAGCCGCCTGCTGACCGCCCTTTATAACGATATATACGGGCCCAAAACACTCTTTGACCTAGGCCTGTTGCCAGCTCAGGAACTGCTTGCGTCACCGCTTCTCTTGCTGCCCTGCCATCGTTCGCTACCCAACGACCGTGCGCCGATCGGTTTTCACGGTGTGGATGTTATTCAGGACACCCAAGGACAATGGCGAGTTATGTCCGACCGGCTGCAGGCACCGTCAGGTACGGGCTTTGCGCTTGAAAATCGCATATTGATGGCCCGCGCCCTCCCCGGTATGTACCGTAATGCGCCCTTAAAGCGTTTGGCGGGTTTCCTGGATTTGCATCACCGAACGCTCATCGCCATGGCCTACCAGCACCGCGATAATCCCACCCTGATTCTATTAACGCCGGGGCCAGCGAGCCCGCGTTATTTTGAGCACGCCTATTTGGCTAATTACCTTAATATCGCGTTGGTAGAAGGGCAGGATTTGGTGGTGCGCGATACGCAGGTTTGGCTGCGCACTCTAGGCGGCTTGCAACCGGTCGATGTGATCTTGCGCCATTGCGATGACGCTTACTGCGACCCGCTGGAGCTGCGCGGCGATTCGCAGCTCGGCGTGCCGGGGCTGTTACAAGCTATGCGTTCAGGCGGTGTAGCGTTATCGAACGCACTGGGAGTTGGCATTTTAGAAGCCCCGGTATTAGCTGACTACTTGCCAGCACTGTGCGAACACTTACTGGGTGAGACACTGTTGCTACCCAACGCTGATGCCTCTACGCAACCGGCCAGCGCACCGATATTTGACAGCCACCTGCAGCGACTTGAGCCCACTACGTTAAACCTGCGCTGCTTTGTGACCCACACCCCGGCTACCGTCAACCGCAGCACGGCGGACGAATACCAGGTGATGCCCGGCGGTTTAGCCTGGGTCGGTGCGCCTGGCTCGCCCTCACTGAGCACCAGTATTGTCAAAGATGTGTGGGTCACCGCAGCCTCACCCCAGCCGCATGTCAGCCAGCTGCGCCAAGCCCGCGGCCCGGTGGTGGCGACGCGGGATGGGACGGATCTACCCAGCCGGGTGGCTGAAAGCCTGTTTTGGCTAGGCCGCTACGGTGAGCGATTAGACACCCGCGCCCGCTTGCTGCGTGAAGCACTGCTAAGGCTAATGGAGTACGACCAGGACGCGATCGCCGACCAGCTGTTGGATGAGCTGCTGTTAGCCCTGGATATCACCACACTCAGCAAAGACGACGAGCACCGCTTACAAGCGCCACTGATCGGTTTTGAACAGAAGCGTGCGGCACTATTGGCGCAGTTCGATGACGTGGAGCCCCAAGCGCTGCAGCCACTATTCTCGCAATTAATGCGTAATGCACGCAGCGTGCGCGACCATTTAGGCGACGACTCCTGGCGGGTCGTGCACCAGTTGCGCCAACGCATGGCCACCTTCAACCCCAGCTTGGGAGCCAGCGCGGCGCGGCGCGCTTGCGAAGGACTATCGGCCCAGCTGGCTGCGTTTTTCGGACTCTGCAACGAAACCATGCCGCACCACTATGGCTGGCGGTTCATGGATATTGGCCGCTTCCTGGATCGCGTGCTGGGCTTGCTCTCGCTACTCAAACTTACCCTGAATGCGCCGCATTCGCCGGGCTTGGCACTGTGGGAAGTCGTGCTTGCCACCACCGATAACTTTACCGCTTATCGACGCCGCTACCGCAGCGAACTACACCCAGCGGCGATTCTTGACCTACTGCTGTTCGACGAGACTAACCCTCGCTCGGTGGGTTATATGCTCAAGCGCATTGAGAGCCAGATGGATCGCCTGCCCGGCACTACATCCCCCTACCGTAACGCCGAACGCAGGCTGTTGATTCAGGCGAATGCAGCGCTCCATCTTGCCGATATTGATCGTTTGAGCCATTTAGCGGATACCCCCGAGGCGCAAGAGGCGTTAGAACAACTATTGGACGCCCTGATTGAGCCCCTGAGTGCGCTTTCTGAAGCGATCAGTCAAAGTCATTTCAGCCATGTGGAACGACCTCGCCAGCTAGTCAGCATGGAGCCAGACGCATGAACTACACGTTGCGGCATACCACCCGCTACCACTACAGCGCGCCGGTGACGCTGTGCCATAGTGAAGCGCGGGTGTTTCCACGCAAAACGCCCCATCAGCAGTGTGGCGCTTCGGAATTACATATTAGCCCTGCGCCGCAGGTACAAAAGGAGCGCTGCGATATATTCGGTAACCGGGTGCTCTATTTCGCCATGGAAGAGGTTCATCAAACGCTGGATGTCACCGTGGTAACACCACTGAATACTCAACCGCTCACCGCCCTGCCAACTGTTTCACCAGCGTGGGAAAACGTTGCCCAGCTGCTTAGCCAGGACAACAGCTTTGACGTTCAACTCTACCGGTTGGACTCACCGTTTATCCGTCGTAACGACGAGCTAGCCGCCTTTGCCCGTAGCTGCTTCACCCCAGGCAGACCACTTATTGAGGCGGCGCTAGCGCTGAATGAGTTGATTTATAGCACTTTTGAATACGACCCCAGCTTCACTACGCTGGCGACACCGTTAAGCGAGGTGCTCGCCAACCGGCGTGGGGTTTGTCAGGACTTCGCCCACCTGGCGATTGGCGCATTGCGTTCGGTAGGACTCGCCGCACGCTACGTCAGTGGTTACCTGGAAACCCAGCCACCGCCCGGGCAGCCGCGGCTGATCGGCGCTGATGCCTCCCATGCGTGGCTGGCGACCTGGATTCCCGAGTGGGGCTGGCTGGCGCTTGACCCCACCAATGGCTCAGTGGCTGGTGAACAGCACCCCGTGCTGGCTTGGGGGCGAGATTATGCAGATGTCGCGCCGCTCAAAGGGTTATGAACGGCGGCGGCGAACACCGTCTTGAAGTTGAAGTCGATGTCATGCCATTAGCTGTCTAATGCAAACAACCCCCGCCTAAGGTATAAAAGAGGCTCGGTTAGCTTGCTCAGGGAAGGTTTAATGCAGCACGAGGTAAGTAGTAACAATACAAGGTATACGCCTCAGAGGGCTTCCCAGTGCCTGCTTTTAGGCTGTTTTTTAATCCTCCTGTTTGGCGCTATTGAGCAATTCCATAAACCGCATTTTGCCGTCTTTCAACAAGCCGATGAAAACATACTGCGCCAGTCAACCCATTACGGTGTTGCCCCGCTTCCCGCTAAATTGCGCATACAAAATGATTCATCCAAGCGTCAAGCGGATGAAGAGCTTTTACAATTATTTGAACTCTCTTCTGGCGATGCGTTGCCGCCAAACGTCTATGACATACGCCTACTGACGTTATCTTACGGCCCTATTTTAAACCGAGTAGCCCCCAGCTACCTGTGTTCCTGCCGCACCTTGTTACCCCCCAATCGAGCGCCGCCGATCGTGGCAAGTTAATTCTCGGTGGTTTAATTGTTGCTGGCGGCCCTAAAGGGCTTACTGCCAGTGCGTGCGATAGGTACCGTTTAAAAGGGTTGCCCTTTATGTTTCCCGTTGATCAGCTTATTTTACTTGCTGCCATTTTGATATTAGTCGGCATTGTGTCGAGCAAGCTATCCGCCCGACTTGGCCTACCTGTTCTAGTCCTTTTTTTAGTCATCGGCATGCTTGCCGGAGAGAGTGGGATCGGTGGTATCGCCTTCGACAATCCCGTGGGCGCTCATGCGCTAGGTACGTTGGCGTTGGCCATGATCCTATTCGATGGCGGGCTTCAAACCCCTACTTCGTCGATTAAAAAAGTCTGGAAACCTGCCTCATTACTTGCCACGTTCGGGGTATTAATCACCGCACTGATCACTGGCTTAGCAGCCGCTTATATCTTAGGCCTGCCGCTGCTGGAAGGCTTTTTGCTGGGTGCGATTGTCGGTTCAACAGATGCGGCAGCGGTCTTCTCGCTACTGCGTAATGCCGGCATACATATTAATAAAAAGCTGAAATCGACCTTAGAAATTGAAAGCGCCTCCAACGATCCCATGGCCATTTTCTTAACCGTTGGGCTGTTGGAGGTACTGGTTAATGATATGGCGCCAGGCCTAGGATTACTGAAGCTTTTTGTGCTGCAAATGGGGGTAGGCGCCCTGGTGGGCATTGGGGTCGGTTGGGCGTCAGTTAAAATCATTAACCGCATACACCTTGTTGCTTCTGGGCTCTATCCGGTGCTGGTCGCGGCCTGTGGTTTCCTTTCGTTTGGCATTTCAGCCAACGCCGGTGGTAGCGGTTTTTTGGCCATTTTTTTGACCGGTGTGTTCATAGGCAATCACCGGATCGCCTTCCAACGTAGCACTTTCTTGTTTCACGACGGGCTTGCATGGTTAAGCCAAATCGTGATGTTCGTGGTAT